>NZ_CAMPQA010000003.1:0-367056 GCF_946902935.1 Yersinia sp. Marseille-Q5920
TGTTTGATTTGCTATGAGTTAACATAGCGATGCTCAAAGATTACTTTCTGCAAATATGCATTCGAACCGAAGTTCAAATGTGTACTGCTTTGGTCACTCTTCAAGACTTTGATATTTCTTCTGCCTGCCGAAACAGGCTTCGATATCGTCTTGCGAGTGCCCACACAGATTGTCTGATAAATTGTTAAAGAGCAGCGCGTTAGCAACCCGTGGTTGGTAACGCGAGGTGCGCATATTACGCTTTCCTCATTCAGAGTCAACTACTAATTTCGTTGATTTTCTCTGTTCTCTTCGCCGGCCACTCAACTACTTGATTCGTTGTGTGCCGTCTCGATGGATGCGCATTATAGGGAGTCGAATTTTTTGCACAACACTTTTTTCGCGTTTTTCTTCTGTTTGAATACTTTTCACTCCTTACGTGCAGATCTTGGTCGATCCGCTGTGTTTTCATGGCGATCCCCACCGCCGATTGGTTGTAATTCCACCAGCAAAGGCTAGTATTGCCGGTAAAGTACTTTCTTATAAAGAGGCTATTATTATGTCTGATGCTATTCGCCCTTATCTTCATTACTTACCTACGCTAGGTGAACGAGTCATGATCGATAGATCCAGTGTGATCATTGGTAATGTTATTTTGGGTGATGATGTCAGTGTCTGGCCGTTAGTTGCCATTCGTGGTGATGTTAATCAGGTTAGCATTGGCGCACGTTCTAATATTCAAGACGGTAGCGTGTTACATGTTACCCATCACTCAGAACATAATCCCAAGGGGAATCCGCTGATTATTGGCGAAGATGTGACTGTCGGACATAAAGCCATGCTCCACGGTTGTACCATTGGCAATCGGGTATTAGTGGGAATGGGCTCCATCGTATTAGATGGTGCTATTGTAGAAGATGATGTGATGATTGGAGCGGGTAGTTTAGTTTCTACTGGAAAAAAACTGGTTAGCGGCCACCTTTATATGGGCAGCCCAGCCAGACAAGTCCGCCCTTTAACGCCCGCTGAATTAGAAGGCCTACTTTATTCTGCGGGTAACTATGTGCGCTGGAAAGATGACTATCTGGCAGAAACCAAATAGAGATTAATTTCTGATGCAGGGAATTAACCATATCTTCCCTGCATTACTCCGTGACTTTCTATTTACCTAACTCATCACGCAGCTGATTTAATACAGGGGTAATTTCAGGTATCACACCATGCCATAACTGAAAAGCATGCGCCGCCTGCCCCACCAGCATGCCCAAACCATCGGCATAGTTCGTCACCCCCAAGCGCGTACTCCAGGTTAAAAATGGCGTAATATCAGCCTGATAGAACATGTCGTAACAACGGGTTTGTGGGCTAATAATATCTATAGGCAGGTTTGGTACTTCACCATGAATGCCTGAGGCTGTCGCATTGATGATTAAATCAAACTGCTGCCCACTCAGATCTTGCATCTCGATAGCATCTATATCCCCTAAATGATGGAATACTTCTGCAAGTTGCTGCGCGCGAGCATAAGTCCGGTTAGTGATAACAACCTTACAGCCATAGGAAAGTAAAGGAAGGATAACACCCCGAGCCGCCCCACCAGCCCCCACCAATAGGATACGGTCGGTTGTTTGGATCAGACCCTGTCGCTCAAGATCACTGAGCAAACCAATGCCATCGGTGTTATCACCCAACAAGCGCCCATCTTTTAATTGCTTAATAGTATTGACGGCACCGGCCAGTGACGCGCGATCGGTCAATTCGTCGCACTTTGCATGAGCACGTTCTTTAAACGGTGTCGTTATGTTCGCGCCTATCGCTCCGCCCGCAAAAAAAGACGTTAATGTCTCTTCAAAAGTTTCATTAGGAGCCAAAACCATACCGTAACGATGTTCAATGCCCGTTTGCTCAGCAAAGAGCGCATGGATCCTTGGTGACTTACTGTGCCCAATTGGGTTACCAAACACTGCAAACTTCTGATCCATGCTATTTCCTATCCTTGACGAAATTGTTTACCGGTTAAAGCATCTCTAATCTCAGATGGATTCAAACGCCCGCCAACTAAACCAGTGAATACGGGCAGTGAAACACCAAACTGTATTCTGACTTCTTCAGTTGTACGGCAAGGTTCTTGGCCACTTAAGTTAGCGCTGGTTGAAACCAACGGTTTGCCATACTGCGAGCAAAGCTGCTGTACAAGTGGGTGGTCACTGACTCTCACGGCTAATGAATCAAAGCTGCCCGTTAGCCAGCGCGGTGTTTCAGGGCGGGCAGGAATAACCCAAGTTACCGGCCCTGGCCAACAGGAAAAAATAGCCTCTCGCTGGGCGTCACTTAGTGCCGCGTCATTCACATACGGTTTTAACTGTTCATAATTGGCGGCAATTAGAATCAGCCCTTTCTGCCATGGCCGCTGTTTTAATGCTAATAATGCATTAACAGCCTTTTCACTATCAGGATCACAGCCCAGCCCGAACACAGCCTCTGTCGGGTAGGCGATAACCTCTTCTTGTTGCAATGCCCGCAACACATCCGCCAAAACGGCACTATTCTCTGGCTTACTCACGTTGTTATTACTCACTGACTACTGCCTTCCCGCATAACTTGCTGGCGCAAAAACGTTTTACGCCTTGTGCTGTTTTCTTTTCCATTAACAATGGATAGTGGCAATAAACACACTCTCCAGTAATGGGTTGCTGATTAATTGTAAACTGGCAATCGGGATAACGATTGCAAGCATGGAAGACTTTTCCAAACCGAGATTTGCGCTGTAGCAATTTTCCTTGCCCACATTGTGGACAGTCTATTGATGTTTCATCCGGTTTATCAATAACTTCGGTATGATCGCATTGCGGATATTGGCTACAACCAATAAACATACCAAAACGTCCTTGCCGCAACACCATTTCTGAACCACATTCAGGGCAATGTTGCCCTTCCAGAACTTTCACGATATGGCCGTCAGATTGCGCTTTCAGCGGGCGCATGTACTGGCAACCTGGATAATGTGAGCAACCAAGGAATGGGCCATGACCGCCGCTACGAATGACTAACGCCGCTCCGCACTCCGGACACGACCCATTATCCTTAGCAGTAACTGTTTTTGTCATAACGCCTTCTATATAAAGTTATTTGCCAGTGATATTACCACTTAGTGCAAATAACCTTCATTGACTTCAAAAAGTAACTCTTCCATCTGCTGATAGGCGCTTTCATAACCCGGAATGTTAAACAGCACCATTAACACAACCCATTTGAGATCCTCTAGGTCAATCTCATTCGAGTCCAATGCCATAATACGGTCGATAACCATCTCACGGGTATCAAGGTGTAATACCTGAATTTGTTCAAGAAACAGGATAAAACCACGGCAAGTGGCATCCAGACGTTGACACTCTTCCGCCGTATAAATACGCAGTGCTTGCGGATCAGCAGCATAGAGATAAGGTGCTTTCTGCCCCTCTTGTAGGTCGGCGAGAGCCTCTAACCAGTTCAGGGCGTTGTTGATATCCTCACGATAGAAACCTGCTTGTGCAAGATCATCAGTAATCCTGTCTTGATCAACAAGCATTTCCGACTCGTTATGCATATAAGTTTCAAATAAGTAAATTAGAACGTCGAACATGGCCTGCCCTCCTTAATCGGACATAGCCGCCGGGTACAGCTGCGATCCACCCTGCTAACTCCAGTTCGAGCAATTTGCTAACGATATCTGGCACAGGTTGGCCGGCACGTTCGGCGACGACATCAACGGGTGTCACCTCATCTCCTACGTTAGCCAACACATCGGCAAATGGCAATTCAACTTGCCCCTCAGATGAAGAAATAATTACTTTGTCGGGCAATGATATCCATTGCAGCGAACCGCCAACCTGTTCAGCAACCTCATGAGCAGATTTGGCCAAGTATGCCCCCTGCTGAATTAGCCAGTGAACCCCCTCACTGGTTGCGCTGCCGAGTGGCCCCGGAAGTGCAAAAACATCTCGGCCTTGATCCATAGCATAGCGGGCAGTAATTAAAGAGCCACTTTTCATTGTTGCTTCAACAACTAACACTGCGGAACTTAATCCGCTGATAATACGGTTTCTTCGAGGAAAATGAGCGGCGATAGGTAATGCTGTTGTCAGAAACTCGGAGACTAAAGCCCCACCTTGATACTCAATTTCGCGCGCTAATTGACTGTGACGACGTGGGTATATGTGCTCCAATCCACTACCTAATACAGCAATGGTTTTTCCTTTAGCATTCAGGGCCGCCTTATGGCAGATTCCGTCAATCCCCACAGCCAGACCACTGGTAATGACTAACCCAGTTTGAGCCAATTCTGAAGCGAAATATCGCCCCCACTGTTCGCCATAATGGCTAAAATGGCGACTGCCCACCATGGCAATTTGTGGCCGATAAAGGGCATCAAGTTCACCGGAAACAAAAATCATCAGGGGAGCAGTAGAAATATGAGCTAAACGCGGTGGATAGCCAGGCTCGCCGTATGTGAATAAGTAATGCGAGGGGTGATCCAGCCAGGTCAGGGTGGCGTCAATATAATGGGGATCGACCTGAGTAAATTGCTGACATTGCTGGGGATCTAACCCATAGGCGGCCAATCTCCCAAGGTGAACATCACCGCTGGCCAGTAACCGCCTTACCAATGCGCTGCTTTTTATTGCCCCGAGCCCTTTGACGTAGCTCATCCTGAGCCATAATTCTGCCGCTAGCATATCGCCTCCCTGGCATATTTCCTAAACTGACGCCGATTTGTTCAATTGGTAGACGATGCTGTCAATCATGGCCGGAAATGTCTAGAATAGAGATTGAATATCATTCACTACTCGGACGCAGATCTAGATATTTATGTCAGTATTACAAGTATTACATTACCCAGACGAGCGGCTGCGCAAAATTGCAGCGCCGGTAAAAGAAGTTAATGGTGAAATCCAGCGTATCGTGGACGACATGTTCGAAACCATGTACGCAGAGGAAGGTATTGGCCTTGCTGCAACACAAGTGGATGTTCACCTGCAAATTATCGTCATCGATGTCTCGGAAAATCGTGACCAACGTTTAGTGTTGATTAACCCTGAACTGTTGGAAAAAAGCGGTGAAACCGGTATTGAAGAAGGTTGCTTATCCATTCCAGAGCAACGCGCGTTAGTTCCTCGGGCTGAAAAAGTCAAAATCAGGGCGCTGGATCGTGACGGTAAACCGTTCGAGCTAGAAGCTGATGACTTATTGGCGATTTGTATCCAGCATGAAATGGATCATTTGGTGGGCAAACTGTTTGTGGATTATTTATCTCCACTGAAACGTCAGCGTATCCGCCAGAAGCTGGAGAAAATGGCCAAGCTAAATGCTCGAGCCGACTAACTGACTCTAATACAGGAAACCTATTAATTGCAGGAAACCAATGTGTTTGACTCTTTGCGGATTATTTTTGCCGGAACTCCTGACTTTGCAGCGCGCCATTTAGGCGCGTTGTTGTCTTCTCAACATCAGATTGTGGGGGTTTTCACACAACCTGACCGCCCAGCAGGCCGAGGAAATAAGCTTACCCCAAGCCCGGTGAAGGTATTAGCTGAACAACACAACATTCCCGTTTTTCAGCCAAAATCATTACGCCTGGAAGAAAATCAGCACTTAGTTGCCGATCTTAACGCGGATATTATGGTGGTGGTTGCTTATGGCTTGATTCTGCCGGCATCTGTTTTAACCATGCCGCGATTAGGCTGTATTAATGTCCATGGTTCCCTGTTGCCGCGCTGGCGTGGTGCTGCTCCGATCCAACGCTCATTATGGGCCGGCGATGCAAAAACCGGTGTGACTATCATGCAGATGGATGCCGGGCTGGATACCGGTGATATGTTGCATAAGATTGAGTGTGATATTCAGCCAGAAGACACCAGTGCGACACTGTACGATAAATTGGCGCAACTTGGCCCTCAGGGCTTATTAGTCACACTGCAACAGTTGGCCGAAGGCCGTGCACAGCCCGAAGTACAGGACGAAGCGCAAGTAACCTATGCAGAAAAACTGAGCAAAGAGGAAGCCAAACTAGATTGGTCACTTTCTGCTGTTCAGTTAGAGCGTTGTATTCGCGCCTTCAATCCTTGGCCAGTCAGCTATTTCGTTGTTGATGCGCAGCCGATCAAAGTTTGGCAAGCACAAGTGCTCGCGACTATTGACAATGCCGCTCCTGGAACAATCATTCAGGCCGATAAGCATGGCATTCAAATTGCCACCGCTGATGGTGTTTTGAATATCACGCAACTGCAACCGGCTGGAAAGAAAGCGATGTCAGCAGCAGATTTGTTAAATTCGCGGCGCGAATGGTTTACTCCCGGTAACCAGTTAGCATAAAAGATCTATTTAATCATATACCCAACGGGTATAAGTTTCATCGCCCGATACTTCATCATCGGGCTACTTTCCCTTTATTTGCTGACGTTTGTCGGCTTTTTTGGTTATGAAAAACACATATAATCTCCGCAGCATCGCTGCCAAAGCAATTAGCCAGGTATTGGATCAGGGGCAATCGCTCAGTACCGTTTTACCTGGGCTACATAAAAATATTTCCGATAAAGATCGCGCATTGCTGCAGGAGTTGTGTTTTGGCACTTTGCGTGTTTTACCGCAGCTCGAATGGTGCATCAAGCAATTAATGGCACGCCCGATGACGGGCAAACAGCGCGTTTTTCATTATTTGATTATGGTTGGACTTTATCAGCTGATATACACGCGCATTCCCCCTCATGCAGCGCTGGCGGAAACAGTTGAGGGGGCTACCGCATTGAAACGCCCCCAATTAAAAGGGTTAATTAATGGGGTACTGCGCCAATTCCAGCGCCAGCAAGTGGAATTATTAGAGCGAGCTGCAAATAACGAGAGTCACTACCTGCATCCAAGCTGGCTACTGGCGCGGATTAAACACGCCTATCCAGATCAATGGCAGCAGATTTTGGACGCAAATAATCAAAAACCGCCAATGTGGCTGCGCGTAAGCCGGCTACATCATTCACGTAGTGAATACCTTGAGCTGTTGAAGCAAGCTAATATTGATGCTCTACCTCATGATCTTTATCCTGATGCTGTTCGCCTTATTACACCTTGTGCTGTCGGCGCTCTCCCCGGTTTTGAACTCGGCTGGGTAACAGTGCAAGATGCATCCGCACAAGGCTGTGTTGATCTGCTTGATCCCCAAAATGGTGAACAGATCCTCGATTTGTGTGCCGCTCCAGGGGGTAAAACAACTCATATATTGGAAGCAGCGCCAAAGGCCCATGTATTAGCTATCGATATAGATGAACAGCGTCTCAGCCGAGTTAAAGAGAACTTACAACGTCTGAAATTACATGCGGACGTGCGAGTCGGTGATGGCCGAACCCCGGATGAATGGTGCGGTGATCAGCAATTCGACCGAATTCTGTTAGATGCCCCTTGCTCAGCAACCGGGGTTATTCGCCGGCATCCCGATATCAAATGGTTGCGCCGAGACAGCGATATTGCCGACCTGGCCCAACTTCAATCTGAGATACTTGAAGCTATCTGGCCTAAACTAAAACAAGGTGGCGTAATGGTTTATGCTACCTGCTCTATATTGCCAGAAGAGAATCAGCAGCAGATAGCCGCTTTCCTGCAACGGCACAGTGAAGCAGAATTGGTCGAAACCGGTACAACTTCAGCGCCCGGTAGACAAAACCTGCCACATCCTGAGGATGGCGATGGTTTTTATTATGCAAAGTTGATCAAAAGATAGTCGTGGCCTTTGCTGCCTCAAACCTAATTTCAGTGTGAAACAGAGAGCGCTATGAAAATAATTATTCTTGGGGCGGGGCAAGTCGGCGGTACCCTGGCAGAAAATCTGGTAGGTGAGAACAATGACATCACGGTCGTTGATGTCGACTCTGGTCGGCTACGCCAGCTACAAGATAAATTTGATCTTCGAGTCGTGCAAGGGCATGGGTCGCACCCGCGTATTTTGCGGGAAGCTGGGGCAGAAGATGCCGATATGTTGGTAGCAGTGACTAACTCAGATGAAACTAATATGGTTGCCTGCCAAATAGCTTACTCGCTATTTAACACACCAAATCGTATCGCTCGCATTCGTTCGGCTGAATATATTCGTGAAGCAGATAAACTATTTCTACCGGAAGCGGTTCCTATTGATCATTTAATCTCACCGGAACAGTTAGTTATAGATTACATCTATAAACTTATCGAATATCCGGGTGCTTTGCAGGTGGTGAATTTTGCTGAAGGTAAAGTCAGCATTGCGGCGGTCAAAGCCTATTATGGCGGGCCACTAGTCGGGAATGCATTATCATCTTTACGTGAACATATGCCGCATATTGATACTAGAGTCGCGGCAATATTTCGTCAAGATCGGCCAATTCGTCCGCAGGGTTCGACAATTATTGAAGCGGGTGATGAAGTATTCTTTGTTGCTGCCTCGCAGCATATCCGGGCCGTAATGAGTGAATTGCAACGGCTGGAAAAACCCTATAAGCGCATCATGATTGTTGGTGGTGGAAATGTAGGGGCGGGCTTAGCGTTACGATTGGAAAAAGATTACAGCGTAAAGTTAATCGAACGCGACCAGCAACGTGCGGCTGAATTAGCAGAAATGCTGCACGATACTATCGTATTTTATGGTGATGCATCAGATCAGGAATTGTTAGCAGAAGAACATATTGAACAGGTTGATGTTTTCATCGCCATTACCAATGATGATGAAGCAAATATTATGTCAGCTATGTTGGCAAAACGCATGGGCGCTAAAAAGGCAATGGTACTAATCCAGCGCAGTGCCTATGTCGACCTGGTTCAGGGAAGTGTTATTGATATTGTTATATCGCCACAACAAGCTACTATTTCCGCATTATTAGGCCATGTCCGCAAAGCCGATATTGTCAGTGTCTCGTCATTAAGACGAGGTGTTGCTGAAGCAATAGAAGCTATTGCCCACGGTGATGAAACAACATCAAAAGTGGTAGGCCGAATGGTTGAAGATATAAAGCTGCCGCCGGGTACAACTATTGGGGCAATTGTTCGTGGTGACGAAGTTATTATTGCAAATGGTAACTCCGTTATTAAGCAGGGCGATCATGTAATAATGTTTATTACTCACAAAAAATTCGTCCCTGATGTGGAGCGGCTGTTCCAGCCAAGTCCGTTCTTCTTGTAATTAATGATGATTAAATTAAAACTATTCCCATTGAGAATGGAAAAATTTTCCTATAATTATGGCTGTATCCAGTTTTATTTAGCTAAGATTAAGTAGTTCATTTTAAAGGGGGGTGTTAGTTATGAGTTTTATGAAGGAATTTCGTGAATTTGCCATGCGTGGCAATGTGGTCGACTTGGCTGTCGGGGTAATTATTGGAGCTGCATTTGGCAGAATTGTCTCCTCACTTGTTGCCGATATCATTATGCCACCATTAGGTTTATTGCTCGGTGGGGTCGATTTCAAACAATTCCATTTCGTATTACGTGCCGCCGAAGGAACTATACCTGCTGTTGTAATGAATTATGGTAGTTTTATTCAAAGCGTTTTTGATTTCGTCATTGTCGCACTCGCTATTTTCTCAGCCGTTAAACTAATGAATAAACTACGTCGCGAAAAAGCGGAAGAACCTGCAGCGCCGCCAGCACCAACAACAGAAGAAAAACTGCTTGCTGAAATTCGTGACCTACTGAAAGCGCAACAACCAAAATAATTTCAGCTTTATTAAATGTAGAAAGCCATCAATATTGATGGCTTTTTTATTGCTTTCAAATCAGGAGGCCAGTGGTAATAAATCTATTGATTGCTTACCACTGGCCTCCCAGTTACCGCCTTTACCGTGTTTTTCTTTACGCTGGTAGCTTCCTTTGCCTTTAGCATTCTTCTCAATACGTTGCCTAAATAGTGGATCATGGAGCAGGGCTTCCAGCGCATTGTCTTTAATTTTTCCTTTAGTATGCCGATATGTCGTCATAGTAGTACCTCACCAATGAAATATTGATCAAAAAACACACGAATAATACTGCCTATAAATACGGATAAAAACCCATCCTCTAAAAAAATTTAGTCTCTAGCTAACTCTTCAGTTGCCCCTTGCTCCAGTGCCTCCAAAATTGAGCAATAAGTCGTGGCGTGCGTACTACCGCAACACGCATTACTAAGTCGTTTTAAAGACTCCTGCATCTTTTTCAACTCTATGATCTTGCTTTCCACATCATGTAGCCGAGAATCTACAATCGCCTTAGACTCTTGGCATGTGTGATGTTCCGGATCAACACGGATCGACAATAACTCAGCAATTGTTTCTAATGTAAAACCAAGCTGCTTTGCATAACGAATGAAACGTAAACGCTGCAAATCTTGTTCAGTGTAAAGTCTGTAGCCACCTTCCGTACGTTCGCCATGCTCCATCATGCCTTGCTTTTCGTAATAGCGAATAGTATCTGGCGTGACATCTGCAAGTTTAGCGAGTTGCCCAATTTTTAGCATGCATTACTCCTCTTTGGACAGCTTATCTGCCACTTTGTGCTGATACTCTTTGTGTAAAAAGTCCGTGCTAAACCCCGCTTGCTTTAATCTTAGTTCCAGTAGGACCAGTCTTTTATGCAAGTTAGGGTAATCTTGGTGTTGTTTATCCAGTTGCGATAATAAATCAGTGATAGTCAGTGCTTCCTGACGATCCTGCAATTCAGGAGGAAGATATCCGGCATTCTTCAATAATCTATAGCCAGCTCTTAGTTCAGGAGGAACAAGGCGGTCATCATCAAGCAACAAGGGTTTGCCATTTCCCGAAAGATTATCCAGTTCTCCATTCTCTTGAGCATTAATAATGTGTCTTTCAGCCCATTCATCGACTAATCCCATATATCCTCCAATCAGCCCCATAAAATGGAGTGCTAGTTAAGATTAATGGATTGGCAGATAAATAATAAGTGGCACGGTGTAAAGAGATGAAGAATGGAAACCATGTTGCTGAATTCTGGACGTAAAAAAACCGGGCAAGCCCGGTTTTTTTACGCGTTTACAGATTACTCTGCAGCAACTACTTCTGCTTGCGATGCAGCACGATCAACTAACTCGATGTAAGCCATCGGTGCGTTGTCGCCTGCACGGAAGCCACACTTCAGAATGCGAGTGTAACCACCGGCGCGGCTCGCGAAACGCGGGCCTAGCTCGTTAAACAGTTTTGCCACGATCTCGTTATCACGAGTGCGGGCGAATGCCAGACGACGATTAGCTACGCTGTCGGTCTTGGCAAGAGTAATCAGCGGCTCAACAACGCGACGCAGCTCTTTCGCTTTCGGCAGGGTCGTCTTGATTATCTCATGACGAACCAAAGAGCCGGCCATGTTACGGAACATAGCCTGGCGATGGCTGCTGTTACGGTTCAGTTGACGACCACTCTTACGATGGCGCATGACCTTATCCTTCTCAGTAAAACCTTAACCTGTGATCCGGTTACTCGTTATCAGCAATGCTAGCCGGCGGCCAATTTTCTAGGCGCATGCCTAAAGAAAGACCACGTGATGCAAGCACGTCTTTAATCTCAGTAAGAGATTTTTTACCCAGGTTAGGCGTTTTCAGCAACTCAACCTCGGTACGCTGTACCAGATCACCGATGTAGTGGATAGCTTCTGCCTTGAGGCAGTTAGCAGAGCGGACAGTCAATTCCAGATCGTCAACAGGGCGCAGCAGGATCGGATCAAACTCTGGCTTCTCTTCTTTAACTTCCGGCTGACGTACATCACGTAGGTCAACGAAAGCTTCAAGCTGTTCAGCCAAGATAGTTGCCGCACGGCGGATCGCCTCTTCAGGATCGATCGTACCATTGGTTTCCATCTCGATAACCAACTTGTCCAGGTCGGTACGCTGTTCTACACGCGCTGCTTCAACATTGTAGGCAATTCGCTCTACAGGGCTATAGCATGCGTCTACTAACAGACGACCAATCGGGCGCTCATCTTCTTCCGAATGAATTCGGGCAGAAGCCGGCACATAACCACGACCACGTTGAACTTTGATACGCATACTAATAGATGCGTTTTCATCGGTCAGGTGGCAGATAACGTGCTGCGGCTTGACGATTTCGACATCACCATCATGGGTGATATCGGCTGCAGTCACAGGGCCAATGCCAGACTTATTCAGGGTAAGAATAACTTCATCTTTGCCCTGAACTCTCACCGCCAGCCCTTTCAGGTTGAGCAGGATCTCCAGGATATCTTCCTGTACGCCTTCTTTGGTGCTGTACTCATGTAGTACACCATCAATCTCAACCTCGGTCACAGCGCAACCCGGCATAGATGAAAGCAGAATACGGCGCAGTGCGTTGCCGAGAGTATGGCCAAAGCCACGCTCTAACGGCTCAAGGGTCACCTTGGCATGCGTCGAACTCACTTGCTCGATATCTACCAGGCGCGGTTTTAGAAACTCTGTCACAGAACCCTGCATTGTGTCCTCTCTTTGGTACTAAGCTTTACTTGGAGTAAAGCTCGACGATCAGGTGTTCGTTAATGTCCGCAGACAGATCAGTACGTTCAGGAATACGTTTGAACACACCTTCCATCTTGACAGCATCAACTTCCAGCCAAGTCGGCTTTTCACGCTGCTCAGCCAGCTCCAAAGCTGCCTTAACACGAGACTGCTTTTTAGCTTTCTCACGGATGCTGACTACGTCATTCGGAGATACCTGATAAGAAGCGATGTTAACAACGCGACCATTTACCATGATAGCTTTATGACTAACCAGCTGACGTGATTCAGCACGAGTTGCGCCAAAGCCCATACGGTAAACTACGTTATCCAGACGGCCTTCCAGCAATTGCAACAGGTTTGCACCGGTGTTGCCTTTCAGACGTGCTGCTTCTTTATAGTAGTTACGGAATTGACGTTCTAGAACACCATAGATACGGCGAACTTTTTGTTTTTCACGTAACTGCACACCGTAGTCAGACAGACGCGGTTTACGCGCACCGTGCTGGCCAGGTGGTTGTTCAATCTTACACTTGGTGTCAATCGCGCGAACGCCAGACTTAAGGAACAGGTCTGTGCCCTCACGACGGCTCAGCTTGAGCTTAGGACCCAAATATCTTGCCATTTTCTCTCTCCAACAAACCTAAAAGCAGCGTTATACGCGGCGCTTTTTCGGCGGACGACAACCGTTATGAGGGATCGGAGTCACATCAGTAATATTAGTGATGCGAAAACCAGCCGCGTTTAACGCACGGATAGTAGACTCACGGCCCGGACCAGGTCCTTTAACCATAACTTCCAGATTCTTGATACCGTATTCTTTCACTGCGTCAGCGCAGCGCTCTGCTGCAACTTGCGCTGCAAACGGAGTAGACTTACGAGATCCACGGAAACCGGAACCACCTGCTGTTGCCCAACCCAATGCGTTACCTTGACGATCTGTAATGGTAACGATGGTGTTGTTGAAAGAAGCATGGATATGAGCCACACCGTCAGAGACTGTCTTTCTTACACGCTTGCGTGCACGAATAGGTGCCTTTGCCATTATTCAATCACCCCGATTATTTCTTGATCGGTTTACGCGGACCCTTACGGGTACGTGCGTTGGTCTTAGTACGCTGACCGCGAACTGGTAGACCACGACGATGACGCAAACCACGATAAGTCCCAAGGTCCATCAGACGCTTGATGCTCAGGGTCACCTCACGACGCAGATCACCTTCTACAACGTACTTGGCAACTTCGTCACGCAGCTTCTCGATTTGCTCTTCAGACAGCTCACTGATCTTAACATTTTCAGCAATACCCGCAGCAACACAGATAGCCTGTGAACGGGTCTTACCGATGCCGAAGATCGCTGTTAAAGCGATAACGGTATGTTTCTGATCAGGAATGTTAATGCCTGCTATACGGGCCACTATGCACTCCTACTATTTTATACAGCAATACCATTCTGAAAAGCCCGTTTTCAGGATACTCAAATAGCATTGCAGTCACATACAAAAGATTGGCTGGCTAATCTAGCCAGCTCAACCCAACTTTGCAAGAAAAATATGCAAGATAAATCAGCCTTGACGCTGTTTATGCTTTGGTTCGGCACTGCAGATTACGCGAACGACACCGTTACGCTTAACAATTTTGCAGTTACGACATAATTTCTTGACGGAAGCACGAACTTTCATTTTTACTCTCCGTAACTTCTCAAACATCCCTGAATTAGCGGTTATAGCCTTTCAGGTTTGCTTTCTTCAATGCAGACTCGTACTGACTAGACATCATCAGAGTTTGCACTTGAGCCATAAAGTCCATGATGACCACCACTACGATAAGTAGGGAGGTACCACCAAAGTAAAATGGTACTTTCATCGCGTCACGCATGAACTCCGGGATCAGGCAGATGAAAGTAATATACATCGCACCAATTAAGGTTAGACGCGTCATTACTTTATCGATGTACTTCGCCGTTTGCTCTCCCGGACGAATTCCTGGCACGAATGCACCGGACTTCTTCAGGTTATCTGCTGTTTCACGTGGGTTAAACACCAACGCCGTGTAGAAGAAACAGAAGAAGATGATTGCAGACGCATAGAGTAACACATAAAGCGGCTGTCCTGGCTGCAAATACATCGAAATAGTCGTCAGCCAGTTCCAACCTGTTCCGCCCCCGAACCATGATGCAATCGTGGCAGGGAACAGAATTATGCTGGAAGCAAAGATTGCAGGGATAACCCCGGCCATATTCACTTTCAACGGTAAATGTGTGCTCTGTGCTGCATAAACACGACGACCTTGTTGACGTTTAGCATAGTTAACGACGATACGACGTTGACCACGTTCAATGAAAACAACGAAGAAGGTTACTGCAAACACTAATACTGCAACCAACAGCAACAGGAGGAAGTGCAGGTCGCCTTGCCGAGCTTGCTCGATGGTATGGGCTATTGCAGGTGGAAGACCGGCAACAATACCAGCAAAGATTATGATTGAAATACCGTTACCGATACCACGCTCAGTAATCTGTTCGCCAAGCCACATTAGGAACATCGTCCCTGTGACCAAGCTAACAACAGCGGTAAAATAGAAAGCAAAGCCTGGGTTGATTACCAGACCTTGCATCCCAGGCATATTCGGCAGACCGGTAGCAATACCGATCGATTGGAATATAGCCAATACCAACGTGCCATAGCGGGTGTACTGACTAATCTTACGACGGCCAGCCTCCCCTTCTTTCTTTATTTCTGCCAACGCCGGATGAACCACAGTTAGCAGTTGGATAATAATCGATGCCGAAATATACGGCATGATACCCAAGGCAAAGATAGAAGCACGACTGAGAGCACCACCAGAGAACATGTTAAACATTTCAATGATGGTCCCTCTCTGCTGCTCGAGCAATTTAGCAAGCACAGTGGCATCGATACCAGGAATCGGAATAAAAGAGCCGATACGGAAAACAATAAGCGCACCGATAACAAACAAAAGTCTGCGCTTCAGTTCGCCTAATCCGCCTTTAGCACTTTGAAAATCTAATCCTGGTTGCTTAGCCATCTGCTACTTATTCCTCAATTTTACCGCCAGCAGCTTCGATAGCAGCACGAGCGCCTTTGGTGACACGCAGACCACGCAGAGTTACCGCACGAGTGATTTCGCCTGAAAGCATAACTTTCGCGAACTCAATCTGGGTACCAACAACGTTAGCGGCTTTCAGCGTGTTCAGGTCGATTACGTCGCCTTCCACTAAAGCCAGTTCAGACAGACGAACTTCTGCCGTGATCATAGCTTTGCGAGAGGTGAAGCCGAATTTCGGCAAACGACGATATAAAGGCATCTGACCACCTTCAAAACCACGACGTACGCCACCACCAGAACGTGAGTTCTGACCTTTGTGACCACGACCAGCGGTTTTACCCAGGCCAGAACCGATACCACGACCTACACGCTTCGGCGCATGCTTGGCACCTTCAGCCGGAGACAGAGTATTTAAACGCATCTGTTACTCCTCAACTTTAACCATGTAGGAAACCAAGTTGACCATACCACGCACAGCAGGAGTATCCTCACGCTCTACAGTATGACCAATACGACGCAGACCTAAACCGATCAGAGTTGCCTTGTGTTTCGGCAAACGACCGATACTGCTTTTTGTTTGAGTTACTTTAATAGTCTTTGCCATGGTTATTTCCCTAGAATTTCTTCGACGGACTTACCACGCTTAGCAGCGACCATTTCTGGGGATTTCATATCTTCTAAAGCTGCGATAGTTGCACGAACCACGTTAATCGGGTTAGTAGAACCATATGCTTTAGCTAAAACGTTATGAACCCCTGCAACTTCCAAGACGGCGCGCATTGCACCACCGGCGATGATACCGGTACCTTCAGAAGCTGGTTGCATGAATACACGGGAACCTGTGTGAGCACCTTTAACAGGGTGCTGCAGAGTGCCGTTATTCAAAGCAACATTAATCATAGCGCGACGGGCTTTTTCCATCGCTTTTTGGATCGCTGCCGGAACTTCGCGTGCTTTGCCGTAGCCAAAACCAACGCGACCGTTACCATCACCAACTACTGTCAGTGCGGTAAAGCTGAAAATACGGCCACCTTTTACGGTTTTAGATACGCGGTTTACCGCGATCAGCTTTTCCTGCAGTTCGCCAGCTTGTTTTTCGATGTGAGACATCTTACACCTCTACCTTAGAACTGAAGGCCAGCTTCACGGGCAGCATCTGCCAGTGCCTGGACTCGACCATGATATTGGAAACCGGAACGGTCAAAGGATACTTTCGTGATCCCTTTTTCCAATGCGCGCTCTGCAACAGCTTTACCTACAGCTGCGGCGGCATCTTTGTTGCCGGCGTACTTCAATTGCTCATTGATAGCTTTTTCTACAGTAGAAGCTGCTACCAAAATTTCAGAACCGTTTGGTGCAATAACCTGCGCGTAAATATGGCGTGGGGTACGATGTACCACCAGGCGAGTCGCACCCAGTTCTTTGAGCTTGCGGCGTGCGCGGGTCGCACGACGGATACGAGCTGCTTTCTTATCCATAGTGTTACCTTACTTCTTCTTAGCCTCTTTGGTACGCACGACTTCGTCGGCGTAACGGACACCCTTGCCTTTATAAGGCTCAGGACGACGGTAGGCACGTAAATCTGCTGCAACCTGACCAATCACCTGCTTATCAGCGCCTTTCAGCACGATTTCAGTTTGGGTCGGGCATTCAGCAGTAATGCCAGCCGGCAATTCATGGTCAACTGGATGAGAGAAGCCTAAAGCTAAATTCACCACGTTGCCTTTAACTGCGGCACGGTAACCTACACCTACCAATTGAAGCTTCTTAGTGAAGCCTTCGGTAACACCAACGACCATTGCATTAAGCAGTGCACGAGTGGTACCCGCTTGGGCCCAACCGTCTACAGCGCCTTCGCGTGGAGCGAAAGTCAATGTATTTTCTTCTTGCTTAACTTCAACAGCGCTATGGACGGTACGAGTCAGCTCGCCGTTCTTACCCTTTATCGAAATAACCTGACCGTTGAGTTTTACCTCTACGCCGGCAGGAATGACGACGGGTGCTTTTGCAACACGAGACATTCTTTCCTCCCGAATTAAGCTACGTAGCAGATAATCTCGCCACCAAGACCAGCTTGGCGAGCTGCACGATCGGTCATAACACCTTTAGAGGTAGAAATAACAGCGATACCCAAACCGGCCATAACTTTTGGCAGCTCATCTTTTTTCTTATAGATGCGCAGACCTGGACGGCTGATACGTTGAATGCTTTCTACCACTGCCTTACCCTGGAAATACTTAAGTGCTAATTCCAGAACAGGCTTGGTGTCGCCTTCGATTTTAAAATCTTCAATAAAACCTTCTTCCTTCAGAACGTTGGCAATTGCCACTTTCAGCTTGGAGGAAGGCATGGTGACCGCGACTTTGTTTGCGGATTGACCGTTACGGATACGGGTCAGCATATCCGCGATCGGATCTTGCATGCTCATCTGTCTTTACTCCCGTGATTCAATTGGTGACAATTACCAGCTAGCCTTTTTAAGGCCCGGGATTTCACCGCGCATTGCGGTTTCACGGACTTTAATACGGCTCAACCCGAACTTCCGCAGGAAACCATGCGGACGACCAGTTTGGTTGCAGCGGTTACGCTGACGGGACGGGCTGGAATCACGCGGCAGAGACTGCAGCTTCAGAACAGCATTCCAACGATCTTCGTCGGATGAGTTCACACCAGAGATAATAGCTTTTAATTCCTCGCGTTGAGCGCGGTATTTGTTAGCTAGTTTCACGCGAACGACTTCGCGTGCTTTCATTGATTGCTTAGCCATCAGTAACCCTACCTTACTTGCGGAATGGGAATTTAAAAGCAGCCAACAATGCACGGCCTTCATCATCGGACTTCGCAGTAGTGGTAATGGTAATATCCAAACCACGTACACGATCGACTTTATCGTAGTCGATTTCCGGGAAGATGATCTGCTCGCGCACACCCATGCTGTAGTTACCACGGCCATCGAATGACTTAGCGGACAAGCCACGGAAGTCACGGATACGTGGAACAGCAATGGTAATCAGACGCTCAAAGAATTCCCACATGCGTTCGCCACGCAGGGTTACTTTACAGCCGATCGGATAGCCCTGACGGATTTTGAAGCCTGCAACAGATTTGCGTGCTTTGGTGATAAACGGCTTTTGACCGGAGATTGCTGCCAAGTCAGCTGCTGCATTATCCAGCAGTTTCTTGTCAGCGATCGCTTCACCAACACCCATGTTCAGGGTGATCTTCTCGACCCGAGGGACTTGCATGACAGAGTTGTAGCCAAACTGAGACATCAGTTGTTTGACTACCTCGTCTTTGTAGTAATCATGCAGTTTCGCCATCGTATTACTCCAAATTACTTGATAGTTACGCTATTAGATTTAAAGAAACGGACTTTTTTGCCATCTTCGAATCTAAAGCCTACACGGTCAGCCTTACCAGTTGCCGCGTTGAACAGCGCAATGTTGGAAACTTGAATTGCAGCTTCTTTTTCAACAATGCCACCTGGTTGGTTCAGGGCCGGAACCGGCTTCTGATGTTTTTTAACCAGGTTGATACCTTCAACAATGACCTTACTAGCAGACAGGACATTCTTTACTTTACCGCGCTTACCTTTGTCTTTCCCGGTTAGCACGATAACTTCGTCATCACGACGGATTTTCGCTGCCATGGTTCGCTCCTTAGAGTACTTCTGGTGCCAGAGAGATAATTTTCATGAACTTCTCATTACGCAGTTCACGAGTTACCGGCCCAAAAATACGCGTGCCGATTGGCTGCTCGCTGTTATTATTTAAAATAACACAAGCGTTACCATCGAAGCGAATGACAGAACCGTCCGGGCGACGTACACCCTTCTTGGTGCGCACCACTACCGCCTTCAGAACATCGCCTTTCTTCACCTTGCCACGAGGAATTGCTTCCTTGATGGTGATCTTGATGATGTCGCCGATGCCTGCGTAGCGACGGTGCGAGCCACCTAGAACCTTGATACACATTACGCGACGTGCACCGGAGTTGTCGGCCACGTTCAGCATAGTCTGTTCTTGGATCATGTTAGTGCTCCGCTAATGTCAACTACTACTTTAGGACCCAGAATAGGTCGTTTAAAAGCCCCACTAATGAGGGCGCGGCATTATAACACCGGTTCCACATCCTTTGATAGGAAAAAGTGGGTAGAAAAAATAAGCGGCCCATTTTCAGAGCCGCTTATTATGTTCGAGTCAGCTACTCTATTACAGAATCGCTTTCTCTACAACGCGAACAAGTGTCCAAGACTTAGTCTTTGACAATGGACGGCATTCGCGGATTTCTACCACGTCACCGATTCCACATTCATTGTTCTCGTCATGTACATGCAATTTCGTCGTACGACGGATGAATTTCCCATAAATTGGGTGCTTCACCACACGTTCGATAGCAACAACCATGGATTTCTCCATTTTGTCACTAACTACGCGACCTTGCAGAGTACGGATTTGGTCAGTCATTACGCACCCGCCTTCTCAGTCAGTAAAGTCTTAACACGTGCGATATTACGGCGCACTTGTTTCGACAGGTGAGTTTGTTGCAGCTGGCCACTAGCCGCCTGCATGCGCAAATTAAATTGCTCACGCAGCAGGTTGAGCAGCTCAGTGTTCAGCTCTTCAACGCTTTTTTCACGCAGCTCTTGTGCTTTCATTACATCACCGTCTTAGTTACAAAGGTGGTTCCTACAGGCAGTTTCGCTGCAGCAAGCTTAAATGCTTCGCGAGCAGTTTCTTCCGGTACACCAGCCATTTCAAATAAAACTTTTCCTGGCTGGATCAGGGCAACCCAATACTCTACGTTACCCTTACCTTTACCCATACGCACTTCGAGCGGCTTCTCAGTGATCGGCTTGTCCGGGAATACACGGATCCAGACCTTACCTTGACGCTTAATTGCACGTGTCATCGCACGACGGGCTGCTTCGATTTGACGAGCCGTCAGGCGGCAACGGCCACAAGCTTTCAGGCCGAACTCACCGAAGCTAACATCCGTACCTTGCGCAAGGCCACGGTTACGGCCTTTGTGCATCTTACGGAATTTTGTACGCTTTGGTTGTAACATCAGCGATTCTCCTTACTTGCGGCCTTTACGCTGCTGCTTTTTAGGTTGAGCAGCCGGTTCCGGTTGTTCAACAGCAGCCATACCACCCAAGATCTCACCTTTGAAGATCCATACCTTAACGCCGATTACACCATAAGTGGTGTGCGCTTCAGATGTGTTGTAATCGATATCCGCACGCAGTGTATGCAACGGAACACGACCTTCACGGTACCATTCGGTACGCGCGATTTCAGCACCGCCAAGACGGCCGCTTACTTCAACTTTGATACCTTTAGCGCCAAGACGCATTGCGTTCTGTACAGCACGCTTCATAGCACGACGGAACATAACGCGACGTTCCAGCTGTGAAGTGATGCTGTCAGCAACCAATTTTGCGTCCAGTTCCGGTTTACGGACTTCGGCGATATTAATCTGTGCAGGAACGCCAGCGATATCCGCTACGACCTTACGCAGTTTTTCGACATCTTCACCTTTCTTGCCGATAACGATGCCAGGACGAGCGGTGTGAATAGTCACACGGATGCTCTTCGCTGGACGCTCGATAACGATGCGAGAAACGGAAGCTTTCGCTAATTCTTTAGTCAAGAATTGGCGAACTTTAAAGTCGCTGTCCAGGTTGTCAGCGAATTCTTTGGTATTTGCGTACCAGGTAGAGTTCCAAGCTTTGACAATACCTAGTCGAATACCATTAGGATGTACTTTCTGACCCATTGCTAGTCTCCAGAGTCTCAGCGATCGGACACAACCACAGTAATGTGGCTGGTGCGCTTCAGGATGCGATCTGCACGACCTTTTGCACGAGGCATAATGCGCTTCATGCTAGGGCCTTCGTCTACGAAGATCTTCGTGACTTTCAGATCATCGATGTCAGCGCCATCGTTGTGTTCTGCGTTAGCAATGGCAGACTCCAGTACCTTCTTAACCAAACCAGCAGCTTTCTTGTTGGTATAGGCCAGAGTTTCCAGAGCTTGCGACACTTTCTTACCGCGAATCAGATCCGCTACCAAGCGAACCTTCTGAGCAGAAGAACGAGCGTGGCGATGTTTAGCGATAGTTTCCATCTCTTCCTCCTACCTTAGCGCTTTTTAGCCTTTTTATCGGCCGCATGGCCGCGATAAGTACGGGTCGGCGCGAATTCACCCAGTTTGTGACCGACCATTTCATCGGAAACAAAAACGGGAACGTGCTGACGACCATTATGGACAGCGATGGTCAAACCGATCATATTTGGAAAGACCGTTGAACGACGGGACCAAGTCCGAATTGGCTTCTTGTCTCCGCTTTCCACCGCTTTCTCTACCTTCTTCAGCAAGTGCAGGTCAATGAAGGGACCTTTCTTGAGAGAACGTGGCATGGCTTATCCTCTAATTATTTTTTACTACGGCGACGTACGATGAACTTATCAGTACGCTTGTTGCTACGGGTCTTCTTACCTTTGGTTTGAACGCCCCACGGGGTTACCGGGTGCTTACCAAAGTTACGACCTTCACCACCACCGTGTGGGTGATCGACTGGGTTCATCGCCGTACCGCGAACGGTAGGACGAATACCACGCCAACGACTAGCACCTGCTTTACCCAGCACACGCAGCATGTGTTCAGCGTTACCGACTTCACCTAAGGTGGCGCGGCAATCAGCTAGAACTTTGCGCATTTCGCCGGAGCGCAGACGCAGGGTCACGTAGGAACCGTCACGAGCAACGATCTGAACGTATGCACCAGCAGAACGAGCCAATTGGCCGCCTTTACCTGGTTTCATTTCTACGTTATGAACCGTTGAACCAACTGGGATGTTACGCATAGGCAGGGTGTTACCTGCTTTAATTGCAGCATCAACGCCAGATTGAATCTGGTCACCAGCTTTCAGGCCTTTTGGCGCCAGGATATAACGGCGTTCGCCGTCTTTGTACAGAACCAGTGCGATATTCGCAGAACGGTTCGGATCGTACTCCAGACGCTCAACCACAGCAGGGATACCATCTTTGTTGCGTTTGAAGTCAACCAGACGATAATGTTGCTTGTGGCCACCACCGATATGACGGGTAGTGATACGGCCATTGTTGTTACGGCCACCGCTTTTGCTTAATTTCTCAAGCAACGGGGCATAAGGCTTACCCTTATGCAACTCCTGGTTAACCACTTTAACAACGTGGCGACGACCCGGAGACGTAGGTTTACATTTAACAATTGCCATTGTTTACTCCTCCGACTTACTCTGCGCCGCCGATGAAGTCCAGATTCTGGCCTTCTTTCAGGGTGACGTAAGCTTTTTTCCAGTCGCTACGACGACCAACACGCTGACCGTGACGCTTACTCTTGCCTTTAACCAGCAAGGTGTTAACGTCTTCGACTTCGACTTCAAACAGTTTCTGCACTGCAGCTTTAATTTCTGCTTTGGTCGCGTCTTTGGCAACTTTGAGAACGATGGTGTTATTCTTTTCCATCGCAGCGGATGCTTTTTCAGATACATGCGGCGCGCGCAGTACTTTCAGCAGACGTTCTTCACGAATCATGCCAGCATCTCCTCAACTTGCTTCACAGCATCAGCAGTCATAACCACTTTGTCGAAGGCGATCAGGCTAACTGGGTCAATACCAGCAACATCACGGACATCAACCTTGTACAGGTTGCGAGCTGCCAAGAACAAGTTCTCATCCAGTTCACCAGTGATGATCAGTACATCTTCCAGAGCCATATCTTTCAGCTTCTGCGCCAGCAACTTAGTTTTAGGTGCTTCAACAGAGAACTTTTCGACAATGATCAGACGATCTTGACGTACCAATTCGGACAGAATGCTTTTCAGCGCGCCGCGGTACATCTTTTTATTTACTTTCTGACTGTGGTCCTGAGGCTTCGCAGCAAAGGTCACACCACCTGAACGCCAGATTGGGCTCTTTACAGAACCTGCACGCGCACGGCCGGTGCCTTTCTGGCGCCACGGTTTTTTACCGGAACCAGTCACTTCGGCGCGGGTCTTCTGAGCACGAGTACCTTGACGGGCACCTGCTGCATAAGCAACAACAACCTGATGTACCAGCGCTTCGTTGAAATCACGACCGAAGGTAGTTTCGGAAACAGTCAGCGCGCCTTGCGCGTCTTTCAATACTAATTCCATTGCTATCCCCTTACGCCTTCACAGCTGGTTTAACGATCAGGTTGCCACCGGTAGCGCCCGGTACAGCACCCTTAACCAGCAGTAGGTTGCGCTCAGCGTCAACACGTACTACGTCCAGGCTTTGAACGGTTACACGCTCGTCACCCAGGTGGCCAGCCATTTTCTTGCCTTTGAACACTTTGCCCGGAGTCTGGTTTTGACCGATAGAACCCGGAACACGGTGAGACAAGGAGTTACCATGGGTAGCATCTTGGGTGCGGAAGTTCCAGCGCTTAACAGTACCGGCAAAACCTTTACCTTTAGATGTACCTGTAACGTCGACTTTCTTAACGTCAGCAAAAATCTCGACGCTAATTTCTTGACCAGCAGTGAACTCTTGACCTTCTGGAAGGCGGAATTCCCACAGACCACGGCCAGCTTCTACGCCAGCTTTAGCGAAATGACCCGCTTCTGGTTTAGTAACGCGGTTAGCTTTTTTAGCACCGGTAGTTACTTGTACAGCACGGTATCCGTCGTTCTCCAGGCTTTTGACCTGAGTTACACGGTTCGCTTCAATTTCGATAACAGTTACTGGGATTGAAACGCCATCTTCTGTGAAGATACGCGTCATGCCCACTTTCTTACCGACTAAACCAATCATTGTTTCAACCTCTCAATCGCTCAATGACCTGATTAACCCAGGCTGATCTGCACGTCTACACCGGCAGCCAGATCCAGACGCATCAGAGCATCAACGGTTTTCTCGGTTGGCTCAACGATGTCAACCAGACGCTTGTGAGTGCGAATCTCGTACTGATCGCGCGCATCTTTATTGACGTGCGGAGAGATCAGAACGGTAAAGCGCTCTTTGCGAGTTGGCAGCGGGATCGGACCACGAACCTGCGCACCAGTGCGCTTGGCAGTCTCGACGATTTCCGCAGTTGATTGATCGATCAAACGATGATCAAACGCTTTCAGGCGGATACGGATTCTTTGGTTCTGCATGAGACCAGAGCTCCAATTATTTATAAACGTAAATGATTACTCCTCGCACCCATTTCGATTGATGGGGGAGTGTAATCGTTCAACATATAACCCCCATATCGGGAGTATTGTTCAGTTCCAACACTAGGCTGTAACCGACAGATTAGTTTCAATCTGACCTATCAAGATTAGGTAGGCCCGCGCATTATACTGAAATACCGACAGGAAGCAAGCCAGTGTTGAAAATCTATGCGAAAACTTACCAGATAACTTAATTTGAGGGGAATAGGTCTATTTTTACAGGTCTGAAAATGAGAAGTAGAGTGAGGCCAAGGAGGTTCTCACTCTTTTGACTGAATATACGATGGTTGAGTAAACGACGGTGCAGTGAGGAAAAAACTAGTCTTTTGCCAATTGAGCCTGGGAGTAGTTCTGTATCCCCAAACGTTCAATGAGGCTCAGCTCTGTTTCCAGCCAGTCTATGTGGCCTTCTTCTTCCGCTAGAATTTCCTTCAACAAATCGCGACTGACATAGTCATGAATAGAATCAGCATAGGCAATGCCTTCGCGCAGATCCTTAGCTCCTGCTAATTCGAGGGCTAAATCTGACTTCAATATTTCTTCAACGTCTTCACCAATATTCAGCTTACCTAAATCTTGTAAGTTAGGAATACCTTCGAGGAATAAGATGCGCTCGATATATTTATCCGCATGCTTCATTTCGTCGATTGATTCGTGATACTCCTTATCATTAAGGCGCATCAGCCCCCAGTTTTTAAACATTCGGGCGTGGAGAAAATATTGATTGATAGCAACTAACTCGTTTCCGAGTAGTTTATTGAGATGTGCAATTATCTTTTTATCGCCTTTCATAGTTATACCCTCCGCTTCCAGTACTAAAAGTGTAGTACCAGATGGCAAAGTGTGGGGAAAACTTCTCCCTGCTAACGATTAGGCAACATCATTCATTTCTGGAATGTTAGCGCGTTCCTCAATCAAGATTTCTCTGGCCTGTCGAATGCACTTCCCGCAGTCTGTACCAATTGGTACTAATTGGCGCAGCTGTTGAATGGTATGTGGATGGTGCTGACGCACAGCTTTACGGATAACTTTGTCAGATACCGCATTACACAGGCAAACATACATAAAATGACTCACTTCTTAACCAAGATCCACAGTGTAAATAAGAATGCGAGTTATTTCAATTAAGATTATTTTCTTTAGGCAATAAAAAAGGGCGCCGAAGCGCCCTCTTACTTGATCAATAACGTAATTAATCAATAAAACAATTAAGCGATAACTTTAGCAACAACACCAGCGCCTACAGTACGGCCGCCTTCACGGATTGCGAAACGCAGGCCGTCGTCCATTGCGATTGGGTGAATCAGAGTAACAACCATGTTGATGTTGTCACCTGGCATCACCATTTCAACGCCTTCTGGCAGTTCGATGGTACCGGTTACGTCAGTTGTACGGAAGTAGAACTGAGGACGGTAGCCTTTGAAGAACGGAGTATGACGGCCGCCTTCGTCTTTGCTCAGAATATAAACTTCTGATTCAAAGGTAGTGTGTGGCTTGATAGAACCTGGTTTAGCAAGAACTTGACCACGTTCGATATCTTCACGTTTGATACCACGCAGCAGAACACCAACGTTCTCACCAGCACGGCCTTCGTCCAGCAGTTTGCGGAACATTTCAACGCCGGTACAAGTAGATTTAACAGTATCTTTGATACCAACGATCTCTACTTCTTCACCAACTTTAACGATACCGCGCTCTACACGACCCGTTACAACAGTACCACGGCCGGAGATAGAGAATACGTCTTCGATTGGCAGCAAGAATGGCTTATCAATAGCACGTTCTGGCAGTGGAATGTAGGTATCCAATGCTTCAGCCAATTCGATGATTTTAGCTTCCCACTCAGGAATGCCTTCCAGTGCTTTCAGAGCTGAGCCCTTGATTACTGGAATGTCGTCGCCTGGGAAATCGTAAGCAGAAAGAAGTTCACGCACTTCCATTTCTACCAGTTCCAGCAACTCTTCATCATCAACCATGTCACATTTGTTCATGAATACGATCATGTATGGAACGCCAACCTGGCGACCCAACAGGATGTGCTCACGAGTCTGTGGCATAGGGCCATCAGTTGCAGCAACAACCAAGATCGCGCCGTCCATCTGAGCAGCACCGGTGATCATGTTTTTAACGTAGTCGGCATGCCCTGGGCAGTCAACGTGCGCATAGTGACGTGCTGGGGTGTCATATTCAACGTGAGAAGTGTTGATAGTGATACCACGTGCTTTTTCTTCTGGTGCGTTATCGATCTGATCGAAAGCACGAGCGCTACCGCCGTAGGTTTTAGCCAGTACGGTGGTGATTGCAGCAGTCAGGGTAGTTTTACCATGGTCAACGTGGCCGATAGTACCGACGTTTACATGGGGTTTGTTACGTTCAAATTTTTCTTTAGACACGACTATATTCCTTACTCTTGTGCTCTCCCACTTATGAGAGAGCACTGGATCATTGTTTTAAACCCGAAAGCTTATTTGCCACGGGCTTCGATAACGGCTTTAGCGACGTTACTAGGTGCTTCAGCATACTCCAGGAATTCCATGGAGTAAGAAGCACGGCCCTGAGTCTGAGAACGCAGGTCAGTAGCATAACCGAACATTTCAGACAACGGAACCTTGACGCGAACGGTTTTACCGGTAGCAGTATCTTCCATACCTTCGATGATACCACGACGACGGTTAAGGTCGCCCATTACGTCACCCATGTAATCTTCAGGGGTTTCGACTTCAACCTTCATGATTGGCTCAAGCAGAACTGGTTTAGCTCGTTTGAACCCTTCTTTAAAGGCGATAGAACCGGCTAATTTAAACGCCAATTCTGAGGAGTCAACGTCATGGTAAGAACCGTAGTGCAGACGGATTTTAACGTCAACAACCGGGTAACCAGCCAGAGGACCGGCTTTCAGTTGTTCCTGGATACCTTTATCAACAGCAGGGATGAACTCTTTAGGAATAGAACCACCAACGATTTCGTTGACGAACTCATACCCAACACCACCCGGTGGCAACGGAGACATGTCGATAACAACATGACCGTACTGACCACGACCGCCTGACTGCTTAGCATGCTTACCTTCCACGTCCTTAACGGTATCGCGGATAGTTTCACGGTATGCAACCTGAGGTTTACCAACGTTTGCTTCCACATTAAATTCGCGGCGCATACGGTCAACCAGGATATCCAAGTGCAGCTCACCCATACCAGCGATGATAGTCTGACCAGATTCTTCGTCAGTCCAAACGCGGAATGATGGATCTTCTTTCGCCAGACGACCCAGAGCCATACCCATTTTTTCTTGGTCGGCTTTGGTTTTTGGTTCAACGGCAACAGAGATTACTGGCTCTGGGAACTCCATACGTTCCAAGATGATCGGATTAGTTGGATCACACAGAGTGTCACCCGTCGTCACATCTTTCAGACCGATCGCTGCTGCGATGTCGCCTGCACGAACTTCTTTGATCTCTTCACGTTTGTTGGCGTGCATCTGAACGATACGGCCCAGACGTTCACGCTGTGAACGTACTGAGTTCAACACTGTGTCACCGGAGTTAACAACACCAGAGTACACACGGAAGAACGTCAGGTTACCCACAAACGGGTCAGTAGCAATTTTGAATGCTAGTGCAGAGAACGGCTCTTTGTCGTCTGAGTGACGAACAGCCGGAGTATCTTTACCGTCGTCCAAAATACCGTTGATTGCTTCAACGTCAGTTGGTGCTGGCAGATAGTCGATAACTGCATCCAGCATTGCCTGTACGCCTTTGTTCTTAAACGCAGAACCACAGGTAACCAAGATGATTTCGTTGCGCAGAACGCGTTGACGCAAAGCTTTCTTGATTTCTTCCTCGGTCAGCTCTTCGCCGCCCAAGTATTTATCCATCAGCTCGTCAGATGCTTCTGCAGCAGATTCAACCAGATTCTGGTGCCATTCAGCAGCCAGCTCAGCCATATCAGCCGGGATCTCTTCGTATTCGAAGGTCACGCCCTGATCAGCTTCGTTCCAGTTGATCGCTTTCATTTTCACCAGGTCGATAATACCGGTGAATTTCTCTTCCGCGCCGATTGCCAGTTGCAATGGAACTGGATTCGCGCCCAGACGAGATTTAATCTGACCAACAACTTTCAGGAAGTTAGCACCCATGCGGTCCATTTTGTTAACGAACGCAATGCGTGGAACTTTATATTTGTTAGCCTGACGCCATACGGTTTCAGACTGTGGCTGAACACCACCAACTGCACAGTAAACCATTACCGCGCCATCAAGAACACGCATGGAACGTTCTACTTCGATAGTGAAGTCAACGTGCCCTGGGGTGTCAATGATGTTGACGTGATGTGGTTCGTACTGTTTAGCCATACCAGACCAGAAGCAGGTAGTAGCCGCAGAAGTAATGGTAATACCACGCTCCTGCTCCTGTTCCATCCAGTCCATGGTGGCTGCGCCGTCATGAACTTCACCGATCTTGTGGTTTACACCGGTGTAAAACAGGATACGTTCGGTAGTGGTTGTCTTACCGGCGTCGATGTGAGCGCTGATACCGATATTACGATAGCGCTCAATGGGTGTTTTACGAGCCATTTGATTCCTCTATTCCTAGGGCGTTCATTCGGTTAACCCATGCGGGTTGGCTTAAAGCGCCCGCATGGTTAGCATGACTACTGCGTGGTGATTACCAGCGGTAGTGCGCGAACGCCTTGTTAGCTTCAGCCATACGGTGAACGTCTTCACGTTTCTTAACAGCAGAACCTTTGTTCTCTGCTGCGTCAGACAGTTCATTCGCTAAGCGCAAAGCCATGGATTTATCACCGCGTTTACGAGCAGCATCAACGATCCAACGCATTGCCAAGGCATTACGACGAACCGGACGAACTTCAACTGGTACCTGATAAGTAGAACCACCAACGCGGCGAGACTTAACTTCGACAGTCGGGCGCACGTTGTCCAGAGCTACTTCGAAAGCTTCCAGAAAATCTTTACCAGAACGCTGAGCCAGGGTCTCCAGCGCGGTATAGACGATTGCTTCTGCAGTAGATTTCTTACCATCTACCATCAGGATATTTACAAATTTAGCCAGCAATTCAGATCCGAACTTAGGATCTGGTAAAATTTTACGCTGGCCAATTACACGACGACGTGGCATGGAAATACTCCGTTGTTAATTCAGGGTTGTCCAAAACTCTAAGAGTTTATTTTGACATTAATGTGAAAATGTTTGGCCTTACTTAACGGAGAACCATTAAGCCTTTGGCTTCTTCACGCCGTACTTAGAACGTGATTGCTTACGGTCTTTAACACCTGAGCAGTCAAGCGCGCCGCGAACGGTGTGGTAACGCACACCTGGCAAGTCTTTAACACGACCGCCACGGATCAGGATCACGGAGTGTTCCTGAAGGTTATGACCTTCACCGCCGATGTAGGAGGTGACTTCAAAACCGTTAGTTAAACGCACACGACAAACTTTACGCAGTGCGGAGTTAGGTTTTTTCGGGGTGGTTGTATATACGCGGGTACATACACCACGTTTCTGCGGGCATGCTTCCAGCGCAGGAACGTTGCTTTTAGCAACCTTCATGCTGCGTGGCTTGCGAACCAGCTGGTTAATCGTTGCCATTATTAAAAAAGCTCCTGGTTTTTTGCTTCGTAAACACGTGATAAATCCCCCTCGTTTGCACTACTGGCAGAGAACGAGGACGCAGAATTTTATGGCTGACTATCTAAGGTGTCAAGAAATATACAGCATTGACTGCATTACCATGCCAGTTGCTGCTGATGTTTTAGGGTCAAATCCACAAAGCGAGTATAACCGATTAGCATGATTTTGTCTGAAATTTGACCACCCAAGCCACGGGCAATAACGTCATCTTCCAACACAAATAGCGAAGCGGGGTTATTTAACAACAAGTTAAGACTTTCACTATTTTTTAAAACCGCCATCACTCCATTTTGCAGAAATAGAATTTCATCTTCCGATGTGACGAGTTTCAGCAATGCAGATAAATCGCAGTGATAAGGTGAATGACTGACGGTATACAGCATTATGGCTACCCAAATCTCATTAGAAAGTCAGTACAACATCATAATTTGCCAATTGGCGGCGTAAATTTACCGGAGATAACACCGCAACATCAAGTATCCAATCCGTCACTTCACTCAATCCACGCTGCTGTAATGAGGCTTCACAGATATAACAATTCTCAACATCGTACAGAGGTAAGACACCGAAAGTTGCAATATAGTTTCTGGAGAGAATTTTTTCTGGCTGCTGCTGTGGCAAAAGCTGCAAAACACCATCCGAAATAAAGAATACCCCGATGTCTTCACTCAAAGCAGAAGTTGCCAGCAAGGCATCTAACCCTTCCCGTCCCGCTGAATTACCATGCGGGCTTTGGGTGAAAACAAAAGCAACACTATTCTTACCATTCTCTGCCATTAAAATTGCACCATGCGGTCACAGGTTAATGCGGCTTCAGCCAGTGCACCTAGCCCACTCAAGGTAAAACCGGGTTGCAGATTTGCTCCCGCCAAATCGAGTTGGTCAGCTTCATTTTGGTCAGTAACACCACGGCGCAATGCCGCCGCCACACAAACATTTAGCTCAATCGAATGGTTAAGTGCGAGTTGCTGCCACGCCCGTACCAAATCAAACTCATCACTAGCAGGTGCAGTTAATTGGTTAGCATTCAAAACACCTTCGCGGTAGAAGAAAACACTAACCAAATTATGGCCTGAACTTATCAGTGCTTGGGCGAACTGATAGGCGCTGCTGGCCTGCTGGGTGCCATAGGCTGGGCCTGTGACCATCAGACAATATTTCGCCACCTTTGCCCCTGACATTAACGCTCGTGTCCCACGAGATCGCCACTTTTGAACTGGCGAATGTAAAGATAAACCGTGTGTTTGGAAATATTTAGTCGCTCAGCCACCTGATTAATTGCATCTTTGATATCAAAAATACCTTTCTCATACAGATTGAGAACAACCTGGCGGTTCTTCGCATTGTTAGACACATTGCGATCAGCATTAACTTCCTCAATAGTAAATTCCAGTGTTTGCGCCACCAAGTCATCGACCGATGAAGCAAAGTTTACTGAGGAAGCAACCTCCTGAGTTTCCGGCGGCATGAAAGTCTTAATGATTTGCGAGAAAGGCACATCCAGATTTATGTTAATACATAACAGGCCAATAGCGCGCTGGTCGCGGTTACGGATAGCGATAGTGACAGATTTCATCAGCACACCGCTTTTGGCGCGTGTGAAATAGGCTCTTGAAACACTGCTGTCTGCACCCGCCATATCATGCAGCATCCGCAGGGCCAGGTCAGTTATCGGCGAGCCAATTTGCCGGCCGGTGTGTTCGCCATTAGCAATTCTTACCGCAGAGTTTTTCAGGTCTTCCAGTGAATGCAGGACAATTTCACAGTGGTTGCCAATAAGCATCGCCAAGCCATCAACGATAGCTTCGTATGATTTGAGTATTTCATGGTCCGTCTGACTGAACGGACGTTCATCCAGTAAATCCAGTTCACTGGTTTCGCTACTGAGAAGCGAATTAGACATCGAAGACACCATCCTCTACATAAAGCCTGTCTCAATATCGTCGGCAGACTCATAACTCAAATATATCGAATTTTAAGTCTAGCAAATATGCCGAGATAAAATCCTTGCGTTTGCGCGTGATCTTGACGTTAAGCCCACAAACCATAAATCGTCAAGTTATCAACGAGCAGAAGGTAGATATACCGCAAAAAAAACCGCCACGACAATTATCGCGGCGGTTATAGCAGAACCGGGTACTAGGTTACGACAACAAAGGCGCTAAATTATTTTTTAGCTTTTGCGTCCGTAGCAGCAGGTTGTTCTTCTTGAGCGTCAGCTTTAGGTGCCGCTTTAACATCCAACAACTCTACATCAAATACCAGAGTAGAGTTGGCTGGAATGCCTGGGACGCCAGTTTTGCCGTAAGCTAACTCTGGTGGAATAACCAGAGTGACTTTGCCGCCTTTCTTGATTTGCTTCAGGCCTTCGGTCCAGCCAGGGATAACACCATCAAGACGGAAAGACAGTGGCTCACCGCGTTTGTAAGAGTTATCAAACTCAGTACCATCGGTCAGAGTCCCTTTGTAGTTAACTACCACGGTATCACTGTCTTTTGGTGCTTCACCGGTACCGGCTTTCTCTACTTTGTACAGCAGGCCAGATTCAGTTTTCTTCACATCTTTTTCTTTAGCAAAAGTTTCGCGGTACTTAGCACCTTTATCGGCGTTTTCTTTAGCATCTTGCTCCATTTTGGCTTGAGCAGAAGCTTTCACGCGCGCTTCAAAACCTTGCAAGGTTTTTTCGATTTCTTCATCAGTCAGTTTACTTTTGCTCGCAAAAGCATCCTGTACGCCGGCGATCAACTGGTCTTTATCCAGTTTGATGCCCAATTTTTCTTGCTCTTTCAGGGAGTTATCCATATAACGCCCTAATGATGCACCTAATGCATATGCAGATTGCTGGTCATCATTCTTAAATGCGCTATTTGTCGTTGCAGCCGCATCAGCGGTTTTGGCTGTTTCAGCAGCAAAAGTCGCAGAAGTATTCAGGGTCAGCGCCATGGTGGTAGCCAGTAGCGTTACTTTAAACAGTGATTTCATCCATTTCTCCATTGGCTTAAGGACACTTACCCCAAGCAACGATTATAAGTGTGTCTTGTACTATAACTGTCTGTGCGAACACAAAACAATCTCTATGCAGATGCTATTAAGTGATATTAAGACTTTTTTTACTACAAGAAGTTTCGTTTTATCGATATCTTGACCCTCTCAGGGCAATCATGGGGTTTTACAGGTAGTATTGCCCGCCCTTGTTTTATGGCCGTCGAGCTGTTTTATGGCCGTCAAACGGAAAGTGATCAGAGGGTATGGTTTGCAGTCATAAGAGGATATTAAGATGGAACAATCCCTGTTTGAGCAACGGCTAGAAACGCTGGAGAGCCGTCTGGCATTTCAGGAAGTGACGATTGAAGAACTCAATTTGATCGTGACGGAGCACCAGATGGAAATAACCAAATTACGCGAACATCTGCGTTTATTGACCGATAAGCTGCGAGAGTCTCAGTCTTCCATGATGGCTTCACCAGCAGAAGAGCCGCCGCCGCCGCACTATTAGTCGCTCGCGTAATTGCAATTCGATTGACATAAATAGCAAAAAGCCAGCCGCAAGGCTGGCTTTTGACTGACCATATCAAATGTTAGTGACAGGTCAGATGTTAGTGACAGCCGCAGCCGCCGCCTTTACCACAACCGCCTTTACCATGTTCGTGACCTTGGTCACTTTCATCATGGCCGTGGCCACCGCAGCAACCGTCACCGTGTTCATGGTGATGATCATGCTCACCATGGACGTGACCATGCTGCAGTTCTTCTTCTGTTGCTTCACGGATAGCAACCACTTCAACGTGGAAGTTCAAATCCTGACCCGCCAGCATATGGTTACCATCAACCACAACGTGCTCGTCTTCAACAGCCGTGATTTCGACTGGCACTGGGCCTTGGTCGGTATCAGCCAGGAAACGCATGCCAACTTCCAACTCGTCAACGCCCATAAAGACGTCTTTCGGTACGCGCTGCACCAGATTCTCATCATAGCTGCCGTAACCTTCGTCGGCGTTTACACGCACGTCAAAGCTGTCGCCCGCTTCGTGGCCTTCGAGCGCTTTTTCCAAACCTGCGATCAGGGAACCGTGGCCGTGCAGGTAGTCCAACGGCGCGCTCACCGGAGACTCATCAACTAACACACCGTCTTCTGTACGCACCTGGTAAGCCAGGCTGACCACCAAGTCTTTTGCTACTTTCATGATATCTCCTACCCTTGGAACAAAAATTGGCACAGATTGTAGCGGAAATCTGCACCGCTGTACTCTTCAGCATAAAAAAACACGAAGAATAACGCTACTCTGGATCGAAAATTCCGATCACTTGTTCATTCTCACGGACATGCTGATTGACCTGTTCATCCGTCTGACGCTGATGGTGACCGCACTTAACACACTCCACCACTTCTACTTGATCTTCACGCCATAAAGCCAGCGTATCCAGTGCCTTACATTGAGGACAAACAGCCCCGGCGATGAATCTTTTACGTGTTGCTGTCTTGTTATTTGGCGGAATTGTTTTGTTATTTAGCGTAATAGACATCATTTTCTCCGGCATTATTCGTATTCATCCCACCCATCTAACTGCCGACTTTCATGCAGCATTTCTCGTTGGAAAATATCTTCCAGCTCACGGCGGGCTTCTTTAATTCTGGAAATTTGCGCGACATCCCCATGATGCTGCGGTACCAGCTCACGCAACATTCGCATGTCGAGACGGCGGAAATGTTGCTGTGCTCGGTAGGCCTGATGCGGATGCATCCCTAATTCCAGCAGTGTTTTTCGCCCCAACTCCAACGCACTGGAGAAAGTCTCGCGCGTAAAATCTTTAACCCCATTTTGCAGCAATTCATGCGCTTCAACACGCCCTCTGGCACGGGCCAGGATGTGCAAGTTGGGGAAATGTTGCTGGCATAAATGCACCAGCGTCATGGTGTCTTCCGGCTCGTTACAGGTGATCACGATAGCTTTGGCTTTTTCCGCTCCGGCAGCCCGCAACAGTTCTAGCTCGGTAGCATCGCCATAGTAAACTTTATAGCCGTATTTGCGCATCACACTGACGGCACTGACATCGCGCTCCAACACGGTAATGCGCATTTTGTTCGCCATCAGTAAGCGCCCAATCACCTGACCAAAGCGCCCGAAGCCGACAATAATGACCTGCGGGTCATTATCTTCAACAAACGGCTTCTCGTCGCTCTCTTCCTGCGCGTTGTAACGGCGGATCAAAATGCGGTCAATCCCCTGCATCAAAAGCGGCGTGGTCATCATCGACAGAGTGACCACCACCAGCAGCAATGCCAGTTGTTCAGCATCCAACACGTGCTGAGAGAATGCTGCGGAGAATAACACGAAAGCAAATTCGCCCCCTTGACTTAGCACTCCAGCAAATTGCAGCCGCACCGAACGGCGCAAGCCAAATGTCCGCGCCAAACCATATAGCACTGCGCCTTTGATGAAGACCAAGGCCAGCACGCCGAGCAGCACATCCAACAAGTGAGTAAACAAGACGCCGAGGTTCAAAGCCATCCCGACAGAGATGAAAAATAGCCCGAGCAGCAGCCCTTTAAAGGGTTCGATGGCAATTTCCAACTCATGCTGGAATTCACTTTCAGCCAGTAATATCCCAGCGATAAAAGTCCCTAGCGCCATTGATAGGCCCAGAGCATCCATAAACAGCGCCGACCCCAATACCACCAGCAAAGCCGCAGCAGTGAAAACTTCCCGCACACCAGAGGCCACAATGTAGCGGAATAATGGGCGCAGCAAATAGCGGCCGCCAATCAGCATGCCAGCAAAAGCCGCGATTTTGATGCCAATCTTGACCCAATCATTCGCCGCCCCGCCGCCACCGGCCAAAATAGGAATCAGCGCCAAGGCGGGGATCACCGCCATATCCTGAAACAGCAAAACCGAGAAACCGAGCTGGCCGCCTTCATTGCGGTTCATGCCCTTTTCCCGCATCAGCTGCAATGCCATCGCGGTTGAAGACATCGCCAAACCGACACCGCCAATCACCGCCGCCTGCCAGGCAAAATGGCTAAAGTAGAGCAATGCCCCCAGCACCGCTGCGGTTATCACCACCTGACCCGCACCAACGCCAAAAATAGAGCGCCGCAACTGCCAAAGCTTGGCCGGATTCAATTCCAAGCCAATGATAAACATCAGGAAAACAACACCCAACTCGGAGAAATGGAGTATTTCATCGACATCACGAATAAAGCCCAATCCCCAAGGGCCAATGGCGATACCCGCAATCAAATAGCCCAAAACCGCCCCAATACCGAGGCGCTGGGCAATGGGAACCGCCACCACAGCGGCAAATAAGAATAATAAAATCGCGGTCAGTAGCGCCGAGCTTTCCATATTCAAAGCCCTCCGGTCGGTAGCGGTGACTGCAACCACTGCCCATAAGCTTGCGCATGACTGGCCAGGACTTCCGGCTTCTGCCGCCGTGCCCAGTAAATAATCATCGGATTCATCCAATGCATATGGCACATAGCTGCCGTCAATTCGAAAGGCCGCAAAATATCTTCCATCGGGTAACGGTTATAACCGCCAACGCGATAGGCTCCTTCTGGCTCGCCGGTAGTTATCACCGAACGCCAGTATTTACCGGTCAAAGCATGCCCCCCGACCCCATTAGCAAAGCCACGCGCCAGCACCCGATCCAGCCACTCTTTCAGTAACGCCGGGCAACTGTAAGTATAAAGAGGATGTTGAAAGACAATAATTTGATGCTCACGTAGCAATTGCTGCTCATGGTGAATATCAATAAAGAAATCCGGATAATGTGCATATAAATCGTGCACAGTGACATGCTCTAGCTGCTGCACCGGTTGCAGTAAAACCCGGTTAGCCACCGAGTCCTGTGATTCCGGATGGGCATACAGCAGCAAAACCTTGGGTGGCTGCGACATCATTCCCCTCCAAAGCGTCGTCAGGGTCCGGTTTTTCCGTTACCATGCTTCGCAAAGACCAAAAAATAGGGCGCTAAACACCCTGTTCACCCTCACATAATGACAATTTAACATACGGCACTCTATGATTGTTTTTTCCTCACTACAAATTCGACGTGGTACTCGTGTCTTGCTGGACAACGCGACAGCAACGATTAACCCTGGGCAAAAGGTCGGGCTGGTCGGCAAAAACGGCTGTGGTAAATCCACTCTGCTGGCGTTGCTCAAAGGCGAACTCAGCGCCGATGGGGGCAATGCCACTTTTCCCAGTAACTGGGCGCTGGCTTGGGTCAATCAAGAGACCCCCGCTCTGGATGTGCCGGCGATAGAGTATGTTATCGACGGCGATCGCGAATATCGTCAGTTAGAGGCCGAACTTCAGGCCGCCAATGAAAAAAATGACGGCCATGCCATTGCTACCGTGCATGGCAAACTCGATGCCATTGACGCCTGGACCATTCAGTCGCGTGCAGCCAGTTTGCTCCACGGGCTGGGCTTTTCTCAAGAGCAATTACAGCAGCCGGTGCGTTCATTTTCCGGCGGCTGGCGGATGCGCCTTAACTTGGCGCAAGCACTGGTTTGCCGCTCTGATTTGCTGTTGCTGGATGAACCGACCAACCATTTAGATTTGGATGCAGTGATCTGGCTGGAAAAATGGCTGAAAAGCTACCCCGGCACACTGGTGCTGATTTCCCATGACCGTGATTTCCTTGATCCTATTATTGATAAAATTCTGCATATTGAACAGCAGACTCTGAATGAATATACCGGTAACTATTCATCTTTCGAACGCCAGCGCGCCACCAAGCTGTCGCAGCAACAATCGATGTATCAGAATCAGCAAGAAAAAGTCGCGCATCTGAAAAGTTATATTGACCGTTTTCGTGCCCAAGCGACCAAAGCCAAACAAGCCCAAAGCCGTATTAAAATGCTTGAGCGGATGGAGCTGATTGCACCGGCCCATGTGGATAATCCATTCCACTTCAGTTTCCGCACACCGGAAAGCTTGCCAGACCCCCTGTTACGGATGGACAAAGTCAGCGCCGGTTATGGCGACCGCACTATTTTAGAATCCATCAAGCTCAATCTGGTGCCGGGCTCGCGCATCGGCCTGCTAGGCCGCAATGGCGCGGGTAAATCTACTTTAATCAAACTGTTAGCAGGGACACTGGAACCAAAAAGTGGTGAAATCGGTCTGTCCAAAGGGATTAAACTGGGTTACTTCGCCCAGCATCAGCTTGAATTCTTACGAGCAGATGAATCTCCGCTGCAACATATGAGCCGCCTGGCCCCCAAGGAGCCGGAGCAGCAGTTGCGCGATTATCTCGGTGGCTACGGTTTTCAGGGGGATCAGGTTACCGACCCTACCGCTCGCTTCTCCGGTGGTGAAAAAGCGCGGCTGGTATTGGCGCTGATTATCTGGCAGCGCCCTAACCTGTTGCTGCTGGATGAACCGACTAACCATCTGGATCTTGATATGCGCCAGGCATTGACCGAAGCCTTAATTGATTTCGAAGGCGCATTGGTGGTGGTGTCCCATGATCGTCACTTATTACGGTCTACTACTGATGACCTTTACCTGGTACATGACGGTAAAGTGGAGCAGTTCGACGGCGATCTGGAGGATTATCAACAGTTTCTGGTGGATGTACAGCGCCAGCAAAACCAGCAAGATAACCCCGGCAAAGAGTTATCCGGCAACAGCGCACAACAACGCAAAGACCAAAAACGCCGCGATGCTGAGTTCCGCAGCCAAACCCAGCCTTTGCGTAAGCAAATTATGACGCTGGAAAAACAGATGGATAAACTCAGTACCGAATTAGCAGCAGTTGAGGAGCAACTCGCTGATTCCGCGCTGTACGACATAGCTCGCAAGAGCGATCTCACCCAATGCTTACAACAGCAGACGCAGGTGAAATCCAAGCTGGAAGAAACTGAGATGCATTGGTTGGATGCACAAGAGCAGTTGGAGAATATCACCAAGCAATTTGAAGCGGGGTAACCCGCTTTTCAAAAAAGACCTATATTAAGGATAATAAGGTTATGAATAAAAAGGATATTACCGTCATAGTGCCGGTATTTAATTGTCAATCAACAGAATAAGGGGCTATCTGCGGCGCGTAATGCTGGAATAGCCCGGGCGACCGGAACCTGGATTGCATTTGCCGATGGAGATGACTGGCTGGCTCCCGAGACTTTATCAACCTGGCTACAGCAAGCTAATCAACAACAACTCGATTTATTGATTGGCAATGGCTATTCCTTCGTCACCGCCCCCCAACACTCCACCAGCCCCCAACTGTTGCATAAATAGTCTTGGGGTCAGGTACTGAGTGGTAAACAATGGATTATTGGGAGTGTTGAGCGCAATGAGTGGCCACATTATGTCTGGCTGCAACTGATTCGCCGTGATCTTATTCAAACCCATCAGCTCGCATTCATCCCAGAAATGTTACACGAAGATATTCTGTGGACAGTCCAACTGGCATTAGTAGCACAACGTGTGGGTTACTGTGCCGCACCATTTTATGGCTACCGCACCAATCCCAGTTCAATCACTCACTCCCATTCAACTCAAGATATCTTGCTTCGAGCGAACAGCTATATCAATATTATCAAAGGATTAGTTGATATCGCTGACGCGGCAGAGCCAAACTTACGCCGTACTTTGCTCCGCCATGCTAACCAAGAGAGCGGCCATTTTTTAGGGCTGATGCGCAAAAGATTGCCCACCTCATCGGAACGCAGCGTACTCGCCACCAAGTTCTGTCAATTGAAGTTACACTCAGCCCTGTTCCGCGGCATTGGTAACAAACATGAGTTCTGGCGGGCACTACGTTGCACACTGACTATCACGCGTTATGCATGGCAAAAACATTCATTACATAAATAGATATTAAATTGATGTTTATTTTTGTTATTGCTCAGAGGATTTTAATGTCTAATAAGGCATAAAACTATTTCTGGGGAAAGTATCAATGCAGCGCATTTTGGTCATCCGAATTGATTTCCTTGGCGATATGATCTGCACCACTGCTTTTTTACATGCACTAAAACAGCGGTGGCCTGCAGCTGAGATTCATGTCTTAGCGAACAAATACAACCGGGCAGCACTGGCACGCAACCCTGATGTCAGTGCAGTACATACTTACGTTTACAGCAAACAATGTGAACGAAATCAGCAGCCTGGCAGACTTAAAAGCCTTCTTGATCGCTTGGCCTTGATTTGGCAATTACGGCGTTTGCGTTTTGATTTGCTGGTAATTCCTAATGGCGGCATGAATAAAAATAGTATTCAGTTCGCCAAGCAACTTAATGTGGCCGATAGCCGCTGGCATACTCCTGTCAGTGAGTTTGATGACCGCAATCCTGACCATGTTGTTAACCGGCCAATACGCCACGAAGCACTCTCCGGTTTCGCACTGGTGCCAGAATTAGAGCAAATTGATACTGAAGCAGTGAAACTGCATATCTATCCTGATCCTGAATTGCAGGCGAAATGGCAGACAGAACTCGGTAAAAAAAAGCGGCCACGGGTCGGTTTTTTTGTTTCTAACAAAGCCCCGCAACGGCGTTGGAGTTGGGAGAAGTGGCAACAGTTGGCGCTGAAACTCAGTGATCAGGCTGATATCATCATTCTTTATGACCCTCAAGAGCCACCGAGTGAGCAACAGTTGGCAAGTATCGCAGCGCGCCCTTTGTTAACCCCCTCGGTTGATGAGTTTGTGGCCGCAGCCAGCCAGTTGGATGTGGTGATTTCCGCCGACAGTGCGCCGGTACATATCAGTTCAGCACTGCAAATCCCGGTGGTGGCTTTGTTTGAATCCCGACCAGAGAAATATCTGCGTTGGTATCCGCTAACTCGCCACATATTGCTGCACGCCGGCCCGCAGGTCGAAGACATCACCGTCGATGCCGTCGAAACTGCCGCCCGCACCCTGTTGGTTGACGCGCCGTCACTGTTGGAACCTACTGAGGCCGGAACACCGGCTTATCCCCGAGAATCGTCGCTCGGTGCATAATCCGCCGCTGTGGTAAATAATCCGCATTGGCATAGTGTTGGGTGACGCGGTTATCCCAGATAGCCACGTCATCCTGCTGCCAGCGCCAGCGCACCTGGAACTCGGGTTTTGTGGTGTGGGCAAACAGAAAACGCAGTAGCGCATCACTCTCTTTATCACTCAAATCAATAATTCGAGTAGTGAATCCTTCATTGACGAATAATGCCTGACGCCCACTCACCGGGTGGGTGCGCACCACCGGATGGAGCAACGGCGGATTTTTCTCTTTTGCCAACAACCAGCGCTGATGATCTTCCGGCGTAGCGCGGTGTTTGCGCTCCAGAAAAGAATGAGTGAAATCATGCTCCGCCTGTAACCCCGCCAATAGCTGCTTAAACGGCGCGGAAAGGGCTTCATAAGCCGCAATCCCACTGCTCCATAACGTATCGCCGCCGGTTGTCGGCAACTGCTTGGCCGCCAGAATCGCGCCCAATGGCGGATTTTCGATAAACGTCACGTCAGTGTGCCAGTTGTCATTATCCGGTGGGTTATCATCGTGCGTGTCCAACACAATGATTTCTTCACACTCTTTAGCATGAGGGTAAACCGGGTGAATATGTAAATCGCCAAAGCGCCCGGCTAACTCGCGTTGCTGTAGAGGGGTAATCGGCTGATTGCGGAAAAACAGCACTTGATGCTTGAGCAAAGCATGATAAAGCTGCTCAAACTGGCTGTCTCCCAATGGGCGGGCGATATTAATATTCTCAACCAACGCCCCAATATATGGCCCCAACGGGGTCACGACCAAACGTTCATTCATTGCTGTGCTCCATACCAAGGCGTTAACCGGCGCTGAATCGCCCGCAAACTTAATTCCATCCCAAAGGCGATAATAGCAATCACACTGATGCCGGCAATCACCACGTCAGTCGCAAGAAACTCACCGGCGGATTGCACCATAAAGCCCAAACCCCGGGTGGCGGCGATTAACTCGGCGGCCACTAATGTTGACCAACCGACCCCCAAACCAATGCGGATACCGGTTAGGATTTCCGGTAATGCGCTGGGCAAGATAACAAACCATAAAACCTGCCAGCGGCTGGCTCCTAGTGCGCGGGCGGCTCTTACTCGCACCTGCGCTACACTGCGCACCCCGGCCACGGCGGCCAAGGTGATCGGCGCGAAGATAGCCAGATAAATCAGCAGGATTTTTGAAGTCTCGCCAATACCAAACCAAATCACCATCAGCGGCAAATAGGCTAACGGCGGCACTGGGCGATAAATCTCAATCAGCGGGTCCAGCACCGCGCGCACCCGAGTGCTGAGGCCCATGGCGATCCCCGTCGGCACCCCCAGCGCCACGGCGGCGAACAGGGCAATTAAAATGCGCCCCAAACTGGCCGCCAAATGCTGCCATAGCGTGGCATCCATAAACCCCTGCGGGCTGGCAATCACTAATAATTGATGCAAAACCTGCTGCGGCGCGGGCAAAAACAGTGGGCTGATAAGCCCAAGCGCGGTGACTGCCCACCACAGCGCCACCACACTCGCCAACGTCGCGATACTGAGCCACACCCCTTTATTACCCGGTAAAAAACTACCCAGTAAAAAACTGCCCGGTAAAAAACTGCCAGGGAAACGGCGGGTGGGTTTTTGAGTGGGCAAAGATACTGGGCGCAAATTGGCTTCGCGCAATGTACTGTCGCGTATGGTGCTGTCGCGTATGGTATTGTGCAGACTCATATCAGGGCCTCCCGCTGTTGGAAGACTTTACCTAGCACGTATTCACGGCGGGCGATAAATTCAGGATCAGATTTAATGCTGCGGCAAGCTTCACCGTCGGCATAGCGCTGACCAAAGTTCAGTGATAACCGCTCGACCACCTGCCCCGGCCCTGGCGACAGTAGCAATAACTCACTGGCCAAAAATACCGCCTCTTCAATATCGTGCGTAATCAATAGAATTTGCTTGCCAGTATCACGCCAAATCGTCAGCAACAACTCTTGCATCTGTTCGCGAGTGAAAGCATCCAGTGCGCCAAACGGCTCATCGAGCAGCAATAAACGCGGGTCAACCGCCAGTGCACGGGCAATCCCGACTCGCTGGCGCATGCCACCGGAAAGCTGCCAAATAAAGTGATGTTCAAAACCGGCTAACCCGACCCGATGAAGCATTTTCAGCGCGGTTGCCCGCCGCTGGGATTGACTTAGCCCCGCCAGTTGCAAGCCAAACTCGACATTACTGACCACATCGCGCCACGGCAGTAAACCCTCATGCTGGAACACCACTCCCCGCTCGGCACTGGGGCCGTGAACCGGAATATCATCCAGAGTGATGCTGCCAGCTGAAGGCTCCATAAACCCGGCAATCAAATTCAACAAGGTGGTTTTGCCGCAGCCCGATGGCCCCAATACCACGACTAACTGTCCGGATGCGATTTGTAATGACACATCCTGTAAAGCCGGTTTGCCCTGATATTCAGCCCACAGGCCGCTGACGTTTAGCATAATAACTCCTAGGACTGCGGTGCCGCCTGAACCGCTTTCACAAAGCGGTCAGTGACGAAATCATGATAATCACTGGCCACTTGCGGGATCTTACCTTGCTCTTTGAGGAACGCGGCAGTATCGCGGATAGCTTGATCCACTGGCTGGCCCAGCTGTGTTATCTGTTCAGCCACCGGCAGATAGGTATTGCCCTTCACCAACTCCGGCACTTGCTCGGCGGGTACGCCACTTAAGCGCGCAAGCTGTTTCAAATTTTCTGAGTTTTTAAGCCATTGATTCGGTTGGGCCAAATAAGCTCCTTGGGCAGCTAATGCACTGCGAGCAAAGGCGGTCACCACTTCGGGATGTGCTTGGGCGAAATCTTTGCGCACCACCCAAACATCCAGAGTTGGCGCGCCCCATTGACCCACTTGCGCGGAATCCGTCAGCACCGTGCCAGTTTTGGCTAATTCGTTTACGGCGGGCGCCCAAACATACGCGCCATCAATATCACCGCGTTGCCACGCTGCGGCGATAGCCGGTGGCTGTAAGTTCAGAATCGTGACTTGATCCGGCTTGATGCCCCAATGCTTCAGAGCCGCCAGTAGACTGTAATGAGTGGTGGAGATAAAGGGCACGGCGATACGCTTACCGATTAAATCTTGCGGGGTTTTGATCTCTTTTTTGACGACTAATGCTTCCGAGCTACCCAACTGTGAGGCGAGCAAGAAAACCTCAATCGGGACATTCTGACTGGCCGCAACTGCCAATGGGCTGGAACCGATATTCCCGATCTGCACATCACCCGAGGCCAGCGCCCTGACCACACTGGAGCCGCTATCAAATTTGCGCCAATCGACCTTAGCACCGGAAAGCTTGGCAAAACTGTTATCCGCCTGAGCGACCTTGGCCGGTTCGGCAGAAGTTTGGTAGGCCACCGTCACATCGACAGCATGCGCACTGACCGCCACCAATGACAGAGCCAACAGCGCGCTACCGGGCCGTAAGAAGCCGCGAATGGCGGCGGCAATGTTTGCAGAAGATAAACGTGCAGAAGATAAGCTTGTAGAAGATAGGATTACCGCCATGGTTCACTCCGCTCGGTTAACAATGTCATTCGCTATTATTGCGACCTTTAGCGCACAGGGGCGCTGAGATGACAGTGATACCTGAAGGCGGAATAGAGACAAAGGAATAAAAAATTATTCTTTATTCCTTTATGTGATAACAAATTAACTCACGAGCGGATCATTATCTACAACAAATAGTTAACTAAAGGGATAATTCGCCTTTGAGGAAAATGCGAGATTCACCGGAGATAACCGTGCGATCTCCGGCTAACGTGCAGAATAACTCGCCACCTCGCGCCGATATCTGGCGGGCATGGAGGGACGACCTGCCCAACCGAGCCGCCCAATAGGGCATTAATGTGCAATGGGCCGATCCAGTCACCGGGTCTTCATTGCTGCTCAGGGTAAAGTAGCGCGAAACAAAATCGACCTCATCACCCGGTGCCGTCACAATGACACCACGGCCAGCGAAAGCAATGAGCGCAGCAATATCCGGCTGTAATTGCTGAACCTGTTGCTCATTCTCCAGCACTACCAGCAGAGATTTTGCTTGCCATACTTGTTGAATATCAACAGCTAGCAAGGTTTTCAACTGCACCGAAATCGCGATTTTCTCTGGCGGCAATGTGGGGAAGTTCAGCGACAACCGACTGAAGTTATCGGCATCGCGTTTGACATGTAAATCACCGCTGGCGCTACGAAAACAGATATCGTGCAAACCGGGATTAATCACATTGAACATCACATGCGCCGCCGCCAAGGTGCCGTGACCGCATAAATCCACTTCACGTTCGGGCGTAAACCAACGAATAGCCGATTTATCTCCTTCATCCCAGACAAAACTGGTTTCCGGCAAATTGATCTCGGCGGCGATACTTTGCATCTGTTCTGTCGACAGCGGCTTTTTCAGCAGATACACACCCGCCGGGTTACCAGATAATCCGCTGCCGATAAACGCATCAACATGGAAATAGTTATAAGCCATCAATAGCTCCCATGATCGTACTCTAAATAATTCGAGTTGCAGGCCGGCGGCAATTGAGTAAATCCCCCGGAGTCTACTGACTTTAAGGTCAACAACCAGTAAGTGACTGGGGTGACAAATCGGCCGCGAACCGAGTCATAAAAACAGCCAACGCGCATGCAGCTTGCAGTATGACGAGTATTGTCAGTGCCAAATAAGTAGTACACAGGCCGCTGTCAGCAACCCCATCGAGATATTAAAAGTAAACCAGGCCCGGCGGCTGCGCAGCAAACGGCCAATCAAAGTACCAAAACCCAGCCAAATAATACCGGCCACCAGATTCACCATAAACATGCCAAGGCTTATCATTAAGATGGAATGATTATAAGCCGCACCCGCCATACTGAAACTGGCGACTGACCCTAATCCCATCAGCCAGGCTTTTGGGTTAAGGAACTGCAATAGCCAACCCTGATACAATCGCAGCGGTTTTGGCGGGACGACATTGGTTTCTAATTTTTCATAGGCCGAAGTGGCAATTTTCCATGCCAACCACAGCAGATAAAGACTGCCGAGAATTTTCAGGATTAAATGCAGGGAAGGATAAACTAATATCAGGCCGCCGACACCAAATGCCACCAGCAACAGCATACTCTGCATGCCCAACATAATGCCTAACATCAACCAGATAGAGCGCATAAAACCGAAGTTGGCCCCGGCTGAGGTTAATAACATATTGTTTGGGCCAGGGGTAATTGCAGCAACCCAGAGAAAACCTACCATTGAAAGAAATAAACTCAGTTCCATGAGACGGGTGCCTCTCACCCAAAATGATGCGCGATATACCCATGAAGCTAACAGTGTGCTATTGATCACACAAGAGCAATGACATGATTTCCATTCACCATATGCATGAAATATTTCGTCCGCTGGCCGGTGCCAGTAACCCACATCTACAAACGCTGCTGCCCCGTTTGGTCAGGCGGCGCGTACAACTGCAACCTTTTTGGCAACGGCTGGAACTGCCCGATGGGGATTTTGTCGATCTGGCCTGGAGTGAAAACCCTGAGCTGGCGCGCGATAAGCCCAGAGTGGTGCTATTCCATGGGTTGGAAGGAAATTTTTATAGCCCTTATGCCCATGGGTTACTGCGCGCCTGGCAAGACCGAGGGTGGCTGGGTGTGGTGATGCATTTTCGTGGATGCAGTGGTGAGCCAAATCGCAAGTCACGCATTTATCACTCCGGTGAAACAGAGGATGCCCGCTTCTTTCTGCGCTGGTTGCGGGAAAGTTATGGTCAGGTACCCACCGCCGCGGTTGGCATCTCTTTAGGGGGCAATATGTTGGCCCTCTATTTAGCTGAACAAGGGCAGTTAGCTCAACAAGAGCAAGAGAGTTTATTAGAGGCAGCCGTGGTGGTTTCTGCACCGCTGATGCTAGAACCTTGTGCTGACCGCATGGAGCAAGGTTTCTCTCGGGTTTATCAGCGCTATTTGTTGAACCAACTCAAATTAAATGCCACCCGTAAGCTACTGCATTACCCCGGCAGTCTGCCGTTGGATCTGACTCAATTGAAAGGACTGCGGCGAATCAGAGAGTTTGATGATGTCATAACGGCTAGAATACATGGCTTCAATGATGCGTTGGATTATTATCGGCGTTGTAGCGCTTTACCTAAGCTGTCACAAATTAAGACGCCGCTGCTTATCATTCATGCCAAAGATGATCCATTCATGACCGCCGAGGTTATCCCGAATCTCAACGAGTTACCGGACAATATTGCTTATCAGCTCACAGAGCACGGCGGCCATGTCGGTTTTGTCGGCGGCTCCTTAAAACACCCACAAATGTGGCTGGAACAACGTATTCCAGCCTGGCTTTCCCCCTATTTGGAGCAATCATCATGATGATCCCTTGGCAACAAGTCGACAGTGAAACACTGGATAATCTGCTGGAAGCCTTTGTGCTACGTGAAGGCACAGATTACGGCGAGCATGAGCGCTCATTGACCCAAAAAGTCGAAGACGTCCGCCGTCAGTTGGTCAGTGGTGAGGCTGTTTTGGTCTGGTCCGAGTTACACGAGACCATCAATATTATGCCGCGCGGTGCATTTCGAGCCGGTGCCGAAGAGTTGCCATAATCCTCGCCGGATCACGACACTCGCCGAGTAAAATCAGAGTGACAAGCCGGACAATTTGCCCTAAAAATAGCCCTTAGCCCTAAAAAAATCAGCCATTAGCGCTAAAAAACAGCCAATTTCAGCCTGTCCACTGAGGATCTAACCCCATGGAGTTACAGCTAATATGTCAACTAAACATCCGGTTATAGCCGTCACCGGCTCAAGTGGCGCAGGGACGACGACAACCAGCCTGGCGTTCCGCAAAATTTTTCAGCAATTGAATATTCGCGCGGCGCAAATTGAGGGCGATAGCTTCCACCGCTATACCCGCCCAGAAATGGATACCGTCATCCGTAAGGCACGGGATCAAGGGCGTCATATCAGCTATTTTGGCCCAGAAGCCAATGACTTTGGTCAGTTAGAAGACAGTGTGGAAGAGTACGGCAAAAATGGCTCGGGGCGTTCACGTAAGTATTTGCACACTTATGATGAAGCTGTACCTTATAACCAAATTCCGGGCACTTTCACCCCTTGGGAGGCGCTGCCAGAACCCACCGATGTATTATTTTATGAAGGGCTGCACGGCGGAGTCGTGACCGAGCATCATGATGTGGCAAAACATGTAGATTTACTGGTCGGCGTGGTGCCCATCGTCAACCTGGAGTGGATTCAAAAATTAGTCCGGGATACCGGTGAGCGCGGCCATTCCCGTGAGGCGGTGATGGATTCCGTGGTGCGTTCCATGGACGATTACATTAGCTACATTACGCCGCAGTTCTCGCGCACCCACATTAACTTTCAGCGCGTGCCGACCGTCGATACCTCAAACCCATTTGCTGCTAAAGCCATTCCCTCACTGGATGAAAGTTTTGTTGTCATTCATTTCCGAGGTTTGGACCAAATCGATTTCCCCTACTTATTGGCAATGCTGCAAGGGTCTTTTATCTCCAATATCAACACGTTGGTTGTCCCCGGCGGGAAGATGGGGCTGGCAATGGAGCTGATTATGGCCCCGCTGGTGCAGCAATTGCTGGAAGGCAAGAAGATCGGATAATTCTTCTGTCTTGGAGCTGCAGGTAGGCGGTTAGCAACTCTGCAGCTGCAAGGGCGAAGGATTTATTTAGGCGATTTCGCGGATCTCAAAACTGTGGGTAATAGTCGCCGCTTTCCCCAACATCAAAGAAACCGAGCAATATTTCTCTGCTGAAAGCTCAACTGCACGCTCAACGATTTTATCAGTCAACCCTTTGCCGCTGACAATAAAATGCAGGTTAATTTGGGTAAACAGGCGCGGTGCTTCTTCCCGGCGCTGCGAGGTTAATGTCACTTCGCAATCGCGCACATCGTTGCGCCCCTTTTGCAAAATGGAAACGACATCAATTGCGCTACAGCCCCCCGCCGACATTAACAACATTTCCATCGGGCTAGGGGCTTTATCTCCTGCATTTCCATCCATTAAAACTTGATGACCAGATGCGGATTCACCTAAAAATGTCAGCCCCTCAACCCACTTTACACGTGCTTGCATAACTCATGCTCCCGGTTAAATTTTCTCATTCAGACTACCCTTTCATTTACAAACTGGCAATGTAACCCGATGTTCATCATGCTGAAGCGATACAACACAAGACACCGACCTCATCCTGTGCTACAAACAGAACCGAAAGTGTTGTATTTAGAATTAAATAGGGTAGCTTCTCAATACTCAGTGAAGGGTTTCTACTCGGTACGCATCTTGGCTATACCTTTCGGCAGTTGAGCAAATTAATATGCTAAATGAAAGTGTATTTTATAAGCACGCCGTACAGGGAACTCTGAGCCCTGTTAAGTTAGGCTGCGATAACAACAGAGGATAACAGCGAATGGTTCTCGGCAAGCCACAAACAGACCCGACTCTCGAATGGTTCCTGTCTCATTGCCATATCCACAAATATCCATCGAAAAGTACGCTAATTCACCAAGGTGAAAAAGCCGAAACGCTTTACTACATCGTGAAAGGCTCCGTTGCGGTGCTTATCAAAGATGAAGAAGGTAAAGAGATGATTCTCTCCTATTTAAACCAGGGAGATTTCATCGGCGAGCTTGGATTATTTGAAGAAGGCCAAGAACGTAGTGCTTGGGTTAGGGCAAAAACCGCCTGTGAAGTGGCTGAAATTTCTTACAAAAAATTCCGTCAGCTGATTCAGGTTAATCCAGATATCTTGATGCGCCTGTCGTCACAAATGGCGAATCGCTTACAGATAACATCTGAGAAAGTGGGTAACCTCGCCTTCCTGGATGTCACTGGGCGCATTGCACAAACGCTGCTTAATCTGGCAAAACAACCGGATGCCATGACCCACCCAGATGGGATGCAGATAAAGATTACCCGCCAGGAAATTGGTCAAATAGTTGGCTGTTCCCGCGAAACTGTGGGGCGGATACTAAAAATGCTAGAAGATCAAAATCTGATCTCCGCGCATGGTAAAACGATTGTCGTTTACGGCACTCGTTAATTCCCTATAAACTGGTGCCGATACCCTCGGCACCAGTTTTCTTCTATACCCGTTATACTTCAAGCTGCATGTGTGTTGGCTGCTTTCACTACTCGGCCCGTCCATGGGCCTCGCCTCTGCGAGGCCGCTGCAAGCAGCGTTCAAATCTGCTCCCGGCAGATTTGTCACCCCAGTCACTTACTGGTCGTTGACCTTAAAGTAAATAGGCTCTTGGGGACTCGCTCAATTGCCGCCTTCTGGGTATATGTTATGTAATTAATAAATCTCTGGGGCCTATATGAATTGGCAACGGCTTATTTATCATCCTGAAGTCAATTATGCACTCCGCCAGACACTTGTTCTCTGCTTGCCGGCGGCATTGGGGTTCGCGATAGGCGAATTGCGGTTGGGGTTGATGTTCTCCCTGATACCCGCCTGCTGTAATATTGCAGCGCTAGATACCCCCCATCAACATTTCTTCCAGCGACTGATTGTCGGCGGGGCTATCTTTACTTTCAGTAGTTTTCTGACTCAACAACTACTGCTGTGGGATATTCCATTACCTGCGGTGATGCTTGGCTTGGCATTAATATTGGGTGTCAGTGGCGCTATCAGCCAGCTCAATGGCCGCCTGCTCCCCGCCGCACTTATCGCCGCTATTTTTAGCCTCAGCATGGTAGGCCGTACGCCTATCTGGCAAGCGCCATTGATGTGTGCCGTGGGGACTCTCTGGTATGGCCTATTTACCTGGCTATGGTTCCGGTTATGTAAAGACCAGCCGATCCGTGAGCCATTGAGTCAGCTTTATCATTTGTTGGCCGATTATTGTGATGCTAAATACAGTTTGTTGGGTCAACATGTGGCGCTAGAAAAGGCAATACCGCCGTTGCTTGACCGGCAACAAGGTATAATGGACAAGATTAATCAGATTTATCAGCAATTTAACTTGATAGACAATGCCACTAAAAAAGAGCGGAAACGGCTATTGAACTTGTTTCAGATGGCGCTCGATTTACAGGAACACATCACCGCGGCAGTGAGTCAGTCAGAAAAAACGCAAGAGTTAATTGACCAAAGCCCGATAGAGAAAGTCCTTAAGCGCAATATGCAGGTTATCTCGACGCAAATGCGCACCATCGCCGATGATATTCTCTATCATCACCGAGCGAAAAATCATTTCAGTGCAGATGATGCGCTGGTCGAACTGGAAGAGATTGCCCAGCAGCATCCGGATAACCCAGCGGCACAATTCTTCTATTACCATATCAGCCATGTTACCCAAATCCTGAGCGACCAACGCCCGCAGTATGAACGCACTTTGATGTCCAGCCAGCTATCTCAGCCGTTCTGGCCAGCACTCACCAGCTATTTATCTTTTAAATCCAGTGCCTTGCGGAATGCCGCTCGCCTTGGCGTCACTTTGGCCGCCGGCAGTTACATCGGTACCTTGATTCATCTGCCTAAACCTTATTGGATTTTGCTCACCGTGATGCTGGTCACACAAAACGGCTATAACGCCACTAAAATTCGAATTCATCACCGCGCCCTTGGCACCCTGATTGGGCTGTTACTCGCGGCAGCTTTGCTGCATTTTCAAATGCCGGAAGGCACCACGCTAAGCATTATGTTGCTTATCACCCTGGGGGCCTATCTGGTTCAACGCAAAAACTATGGCTGGTCGGTCATTCTCAGAACCATCACTACGGTCTATATCTTGCAGTTATTGACCGGCGAAGGTGCGGACTTTTTAATCCCGCGATTGTTAGATACGTTAATCGGCTGTGCATTGGCCTTTGCCAGTACATTGTGGCTATGGCCGCAGTGGCAAAGCGGTTTACTGCGTAAAAATGCGCATCAAACGCTGGAAAGTTATCAGAGAATCCTGCGCATCCTGTTGAAACCTAATCCGAATATTGAGCAACTGTCGTTTGAGCGCATCCACGTGAACAAAGCCAGCAACGCCGTCCTCAGTTCACTGAAAGAAGCTATGCAGGAGCCGGGGTTCAACTCAGAATATCTGGCGGACATGCGTCTGTGGGCCACCCATAGCGAACTTATTGTCGGGAATATCAATGAGATGACTATACTGACGCGGGCTTATCCATTGGCAGAGTCACCGGCAGAATCAGATAAACACCACATTCAGCTGACGGTTAGGTTGGCGGAAGAGTATTTACAGCTCTGTGAAATGGCGATTCAACAATGTCAGCAACGGCTAGAGTCAGATACCCGTGAGGGGAATAACGATTTTGTTCAAATGCCAGATAGAGATACTGATACGCAAATCTCTGAACTTGAACGTAATTTACGGCGTATTTTGTCTCATTTGAGTGTGATGCATACCGTTTCATCGCTGGCATGGCAGCAACAGCCGCACCATGGTATTTGGCGTAGCCGGAAACTGCGGGGGACGGCATCGTAAAAAAGAGAGGCAAAAAACCTCTCCACAATCCGTTGACAAAAATACGATTTAACCTTTGACCAGGCTGGTAACCGCCCTTTCTAAACGCGCCATACCTTGCTGGATATCTTCGGGTTCAATCACCAACGAAGGCGCTAACCGTAATACATCTGGCCCGGCATTAAGAATCATTAAACCATTCGCTGCTGCTGCCGTCAGGAACTCCCGCGAGCGACCATGATATTGCGGCGTTAATTGTGCCCCTATCAGTAGCCCCATGCCGCGGATGTCATCAAACACCTGATACTTACTGTTAATCTCTTGCAAAGCCTGCACAAACAGGCCGTGGCGCTGTTCAATGCCATCAAGTACCTCTGGAGTATTAATCACATCCAGCGCGGCCTCTGCGACCGCACAGGCCAGTGGGTTCCCCCCATAGGTAGTGCCGTGGGTTCCTACCGCCATCACCGAGGCAATTTCTTCAGTCGTCAGCATCGCGCTGACCGGGAACCCGCCGCCTAACGCTTTAGCCGTGGTGAGGATATCTGGCGTCACGCCGTAGTGCATATAAGTAAACAGCTTACCACTGCGCCCCATACCGCTTTGCACTTCATCAAACACCAGCAGCGCTTTGTGTTGATCACACAGCGCGCGCACACCTTGCAGAAACTCTGGTGTCGCGGAGGTAATGCCCCCTTCCCCTTGAATAGGTTCCAGCACCACCGCACAAGTGTGGTCGTCCATGACCGCTTTTACCGCAGCCAGGTCATTAAACGGCACATGGATAATATCGGCCGGTTTCGGGCCAAAACCATCGGAGTACTTGGGTTGCCCACCGACCGATACAGTAAACAGCGTGCGACCATGGAATGCATTATGGAAAGCAATGATTTTAGTTTTATACGGGCTGTGGCGTTCAATAGCGTAATGACGGGCTAACTTAAATGCCGCCTCATTCGCCTCGCCACCGGAATTGGCAAAAAACACGCGGTCAGCAAAGGTCGCCGCAATCAGTTTTTGTGCCAAACGTAGGGCGGGTTCATTGGTGAATACATTACTGGTATGCCATAACATTTCACCTTGCTGATGTAATGCCGCCACCAGCGCCGGATGGCAATGACCGAGTGCTGTAACCGCAATTCCACCTGCAAAATCAATGTATTCCGTGCCTTGTTGATCCCACACGCGGCTACCTTTCCCTTTGACCGGAATAAACTGCGCGGGTGCATAAACAGGCAAAATAACCTGGTCGAATGTACTGCGAGTCACTGCTAATTTATCTGCCATTGCACTGTCCAATCTGAGAAAATATTGAGCCGCCAATTACTGACGAGTGAGAATATAATCACAAAATATGCATAAAAAATCAAAATCAAGCAAACAAAAAATTAACCAATAGAGAAAATGCAATTCAACCAATTAATTTTTAAGGAAATTATCCAATAATTGATGGCCTTGTTCGCTGAGGATACTTTCCGGATGGAACTGCACGCCCTCCAGTGGCAAAGTGCGATGGCGGATGCCCATAATTTCATCCATCACGCCGTTTTGTTCAGTCCATGCGGTCAGCTCAAAACAATCAGGTAGAGAGTCAGTAGCAATCACTAAAGAGTGGTAGCGGGTCACAGTAAGCGGCTGATTAAGCCCACGAAAGACACCCTGACCATTATGGCGAATTGCTGTGGTTTTACCGTGCATCACTTGCCGCGCCCGCACGATACGTGCGCCAAAAGCCTGCCCAAGCGCCTGATGGCCCAGACAGACGCCCAATATGGGCAATTTACCGGCAAAATGACGGATCGCGGCCACAGAAATCCCGGCCTCATTGGGGGTGCAGGGGCCGGGCGAAATCACCAAATGGGATGGTGATAATCTTTCAATATCAGCTAGTTGTACTTCATCATTACGTTTAACAACCACTTCCGCGCCCAGCTCACAAAAATACTGGTAAAGGTTGTAGGTAAACGAATCGTAATTATCGATCAATAACAGCATATTTAACCTAACTGACTAAGTTGGTAGATTGTAATGCACTTTGGTGGCAATAAAAGAGTCATCAAATCTTGTAGGGATAAAGGTCACCAGTTCCCCTACTTTTAACTGAGCAAGTCCCACCAAGATGGCCTTATCTCTTTTATCTATAAAAAATTGCCCGGCATAATTACCATCAACAGCTTTTATTGATACTAAATCGCCCTGAATTGATGATATTGCACCACGTATACGTTCACTAAATTGTGCATGAGTATGCCAGTTTTTAATATTGAGTTGAGGAATTTCATGGACTCCCGCCGCGAGATTTTTATACTCTGCAACACATTGGATAGAACAAAGTGCAGTCAATGACGCATGACTATTCACCAAAGTAATGGCTTTGAGATTTGAAGGGTTGATTGCTTCAATCAATATCAAACACTCATTATAAAAATTGATGACTTTATTCAAGTATGCGGGTGTGCCATAAAGACTTTTTGAGTACCAGACTGGCTCATGATGAGCAATTCTATTCCGTAATCGGTTAACATTTCTTAGAATATTAATCAGTTGCGGGTGCTTCATTTTTCTACCGGGGAATGCATGGTAAAGTAAGTCCGGCCACAGTCGTAAAGATTGATCGGCATTTATGTCATGGGACTGACACAAATGGCTCCACACCCCAAAGGTTAATTCTGGTATTAAATTATCCGCAGTGAGCTCTATTCCCCTCTTTTCCAACTTATTTGCTGCCGATACTATTGCAACCTTGGTATCTTTATATTGATTATCGGTGGCTGAATCATAGAAATTCTTAAGCCACATAGGGTCGAATGCAGCATCAATTTCAGCCGCATTCTTACCCTGTTGCTTTAGGCGTTCTCTGAATAAGGATTCATAGCCCGAACAGAGGCCATTGCGAAGAGAGACTTCCAGTATTTGTAGTACAGGCAACAGTTCGGCGCATACTCGCTTATTCCAGATATACATACCGAGACATTCCGATATATCAGTTGTTTCAAAACAACGCTCATATGTCGCAATACGTTTTCCTGATATTGACTCAATAATACGTTCAACTGACATACATAATATCCAGTAATATATTTTGTTATTTCAATTTGTTAACGTTAATCTCCAGAGCGCTACATTTAAAGATTTATTATTGGTTCCTCAGAACTGACTCGCAACAATACCCTGACTAAGGTAGCAACTTGACAGCACCTATTGACTCTGTAATTTACGCGCTATATAGTCCCTCTCGTACCAATGAACCAAGGTACAACTTGATAGGCACATAGGGTAGGAAACTATGCCTTTGTAGCCGACAGATATTCGGGATAACCCGCCTTAATGGCGGGTTTTCTCGTTTTAGAGACTAGGTCATTGCAGTGTTTTTAACGCTTGCGCCCACCAGTAATTGACCCCAAAACACCACGCAAAATTTGTCGGCCCAGATCGCGCGCCATACTTTTGGCGGCAGTCTGGACAATACCATCGCGCTTGCCGCCACGCGGCCCGGTAGAGCCAAACAGCAAATCATTCAGCCCATCCATCAAACCGCCGCCATGAGCATCTGGTTGCTGAGGTGCCGCCTCCCTACCCGAAGCCGCATCTCCCAAGGTTGAGGAGCCACCGGCAGACAATTTCTCATAAGCTGACTCGCGATCCACCATCTCTTCATAGCGGCCATATAGCGGCGAATGATTAATGGCGTGATTACGTGCAGTGGCATCCAGCGCGCCCATTTTGGATTGTGGGGCAATCACCATGGCACGCTCAACAATATTGGGCCGCCCTTTCTTATCAAGGAAAGAAATAAGTGCCTCGCCGACACCCAGCTCAGTAATCGCCTGTTCAGCACTGAATGCCGGGTTCGCGCGCATGGTTTGCGCAGCGGATTTCACCGCCTTTTGATCCCGTGGAGTAAAAGCACGCAAAGCATGCTGCACACGGTTACCCAATTGGCCGAGGATTTTATCGGGAACATCCAATGGATTTTGTGTCACAAAATAGATGCCGACCCCTTTTGAGCGAATCAACCGCACCACTTGTTCAACTTTATCCACCAGCGCCGCCGGGGCATCAGTGAATAATAAATGGGCTTCATCAAAGAAAAAAACCAATTTTGGTTTATCGACATCACCGACTTCCGGCAGTTGCTCGAACAGTTCGGCTAACAACCACAGCAGGAAAATGGCATAGAGTTTAGGTTGATTAATCAGCCGATCAGCGGCCAATAGATTGATAACACCTTGCCCATTACTGTCAGTTCGCATCAAATCGTGAATATCCAGCATCGGCTCACCAAAAAATTGATTAGCACCCTGCTGTTCTAAGGTCAGTAAACCGCGCTGGATAGCGCCTACCGAGGCGGGCGTAATATTGCCGTATTGGGTGCGGAACTGCTTGGCATTGTCGCCAACGAATTGCACGATGGCGCGCAAATCTTTCATGTCTAACAGCAGCAAATTATTGTCGTCGGCAATTTTAAACACTAATTGCAGTACGCCACTTTGCACTTCATTGAGATCAAGCAGACGCCCCAGTAGCAGCGGGCCAAGATCAGAAATGGTGGCCCGGATGGGATGGCCTTTTTCAGCGAAAATATCCCAAGGTACAATCGGGCAAGCTTGGGGTTGCCAGTCAGTGACGCCAATTGCCGTCAGTCTTGCTTGCAGTTTTTCTGATTCAATACCTTCCGCGCCAATACCGGATAAATCGCCTTTCACATCGGCCAGAAATACCGGTACGCCAATACGGGAAAACTGCTCAGCCATTTTTTGTAATGTGACCGTTTTACCGGTACCGGTCGCGCCGGTAATCAGCCCATGACGGTTTGCCAATGCCGATAAAATCACTAAATCCTGTGCTGGCTGCGCCTTCGCGATAAGCAATGCTTCACTCATGAACCTTTCCCCCAAGCTAAGACAGATAATTGATTATATGCAACCTGTTGATTAATTTCTGATGGGATGGGATTTTTAGGAGATAAACCAGCTTTCGGGGATGAAAGCTGGTTGCAGCAATTAAGGTAAAACTTTCGCCGACAGAATGGTGATAGGTTTCACTGGCACATTCTGATACGGGCCGACGTTTTCAGTCTGAACCTGGGAGATTTTCTCTACCACATCCATCCCCTTAACCACTTTACCGAACACGGCATAGCCAAAATCGCGCTGGCCGTGATCGAGGAAAGCATTGTCTGCCACGTTGAGGAAGAACTGGCTGGTGGCGCTGTCTTTATCTGCGGTGCGGGCCATGGAGATAGTGCCACGCAGGTTACGCAAGCCGTTATCCGCTTCATTTTTGATGGGGGTTTTAGCCGTTTTTTGTTTGAAATCGGCTGTAAAACCTCCGCCCTGAATCATAAAACCGGGGATAACGCGGTGGAATATGGTGTTGTTGTAATAGCCGTTGTTGACATAATCAACGAAATTCTGCGTTGAAACCGGTGCCTTCTGGCTATTGAGTTCCAACTCAATATTCCCAACCGACGTCGTTAACAACACATGAGGTTCACCGGCAGCCAAAGCAGCGGGTGCCACGGCGCTTAGAGAGCAAAGTGCGATGAAGGTCACTAAAGTACGTTTAAACATTAACGGTTCCTTTCTGTGGGATGCGAACAACGGAAAAACGCTTTGATTCTAAAGACCTGACCCACGCAATGCCACCCATTTACGGTTATTTATGTTACAGAATGCGCATTTTCGCTGAAAACTCACCGCATCAGCAGTGAAATAGCGTAATGGCGATTAATTAATCATATTAACCCCTCTACCAAATCCTAGCCGACAGTGAAATTCTGTAACCGGGATCACGTCTTGCTTATTTTCTTACTCTCAAACTGCCATTTTTGCGAGCAGCATCCCATTTTGTTTTTGGTTAATCGTTAGTCTTTCCTCTCAAATGAGAGCGCTCTCATTTCTAATTTATTCATTTGGAGGCCAAATATGAAAACCTTTAAAATTACCATTATTGGTGGCGGCAGTAGCTATACCCCAGAATTAGTTGATGGATTAATTCAGCGGATTGACCAGTTACCGGTCACGGAACTGGCGCTGGCTGACGTCGAGTTAGGCCGTCAAAAAGTGGAAATTATTGCTGCACTGACCCGCAGAATGCTGGATCGCCACGGGCTGGAGCGCGTGAAAGTTAGTGTTCACTTCTCCCTGGATACCGCAATCGAAGGTGCCAGTTTTGTTCTGACACAATTCCGGGTTGGCCAACTCCCAGCACGGGCAGCAGATGAGCGCTTGGGTCTGAAATATAACTTGCTCGGGCAGGAGACGACTGGTGTCGGCGGTTTTGCCAAAGCGCTACGCACTATTCCGGTAATGCTGGATATTGCGGCTAAAGTTGAGAAACTGGCACCAGATGCTTGGATAATTAACTTTACTAACCCCGCCGGTATCGTCACCGAAGCGGTAACCCGCTATAGCAAAGCGAAAATTATTGGCCTGTGTAATGTTCCAATCAGCATGCACCACATGATTGCAAAACTACTGGATGCGCCTTATGAAGATATCCAACTGCGCTTCGCCGGGCTTAATCATATGGTGTGGGTGCATGAAGTATTGCAGCAGGGTAAAAATGTCACCGCAGATGTGCTGAACATGCTGTGTGACGGCGCTTCACTGACCATGAACAACATCAAGGAAGCACCATGGCCGCCGGAATTTCTGCGGGCAATGGGCGCAATTCCTTGCCCATATCATCGCTATTTCTACCAGACTCAAGATATGCTGGCAGAAGAGCAGGCCGCTGCCGCTGAACGTGGTACCCGCGCAGAGCAGGTGATGCAGGTAGAAAAAGAGTTATTTGATCTGTACGCTGACCCCCATCTGGACAGCAAACCGGAGCAATTGAGTTTCCGGGGCGGATCATTTTATTCTGAAGTAGCACTGGAACTTATTCGTGCAATTCATAATAATTTAGGAACGCAACTTGTAGTGAATACCACAAACCGTGGTGCGATTCGTGGCTTGTCTGATGGTTCCGTGGTAGAAACCAACTGTATTGTTGATGCACAAGGTGCTCATCCGCTCACTTTCGGGCCTTTGCCGGTGTCAATGCACGGGCTAACTCAGCAAGTCAAAGCCTATGAGCGCCTGACGATTGAAGCGGCAGTTCACGGTGATCGCCGCAGTGCTCTGCTGGCATTAGTGACCAATCCGCTGATTGGCAACGCCAGCATTGCTCAGCCACTGCTGGAAGAGGTTTTACAGGTCAATAAACCTTACTTGCCGCAGTTCGCAGATTTGTAACATTAACTCATTTTATTACCCACAGTAATTGGAGTTGCAGTTCCCCCTGCAACTTCAAATATGAAAGGGACTGGAGCAAGATGATGGTCACACTGGAAGACGTCGCGGTATTAGCCGGGGTTTCCCGCGCTACAGTATCCCGCGTGGTCAACGGTGATACCAATGTCAAAGCGCAGACGCGCGAAAAAGTCGAACAGGCGGTCGCGGTATTGGGCTATACCCCTAACCCTGCCGCACGGGCACTGGCCTCCAGCCAAAGTCATACCTTGGGGCTAGTGACCACCTCTTATCGCGGCGGCTTTTTTGGTGCATTGATGGATTGTGTCCAAACTGAAGCTGAATCTCAGGGTAAACAGCTATTAGTCACTCAAGGGCGGGATAATGCAGATAAAGAATGGCAAGCTATCCAGCGCCTGTATAACTTACGCTGCGATGGTTTAATCTTGCATGTCCGTTTTCTCAGTGATGAGAAGCTGCATCAGTTGGCAGCGGCTGGGCGCTCATTTGTGTTATTGGATAGGCTGGTTCCCGGTCTGGAAGCCCGTTGTGTTACTTTTGATCATCGTCGCGCCAGCCAAATGGCAGCACAGGCATTGATTGATGCCGGCCATCGCCATATTGCTTGTATCAGTGGCTCCGCACAGCGCCATTCCAGTGAATTACGCCGTCAGGGTTTTCTTGATGCTATGCAATTAGCCGGTTTAGAGCCGGTGGCCTGTGTAGAAGGGGTTTATGACTTGGAAAGTGGTCATCAGCGCGCCGATGAAATCCTCAGCCGCCCCAATCTCCCCACCGCCATTTATTGTTGCAACGAAGAAATGGCCATCGGCGCTTTGTTGGCTATCAATAAGCACCATTTACAAGTACCGCAGGATATTTCATTGCTTTGCTATGACAGCGGCGAACGCGCCCCATTTGTCCGCCCGGCCTTGACCAGCTTGCATTTCCCCATTGTAGAAATGGCGCGACATGCAACTCAATTGCTAATTAACCCGTTGATTCCCAACGCCAGTTTCCCACCGGCGATTATCATGCGCGAGTCAGTTATGCCGCCCAAGAAGTAGCTTTTCTGCCAACTCATACAGTACCCGACCACCTTCCTTGCTATCACGACGCTTACTACCACGATACTTACTACCACATCCGTCTTAGTCGCGCTCAAAGCGCGCTCACATCCCGGTCATATTCAGAATATTTATCCTCTGGCTCACTCCCGAACTGTGACACATCACAATTATTATCAATGACATTTCATAAATTACATTAAAAGTTGAATGTAAATCACAAAAAATCACTATGCCTATGCTAGGATCCGCGGCCTCAGTAGTGAAACTGGTTTGAACGCTTTCTATAAATGTTCTTACTATTATTGTTTAAATATTATGCTGACACAGGCCCCATCTATGAATAACAGCAATCGCCTTCGACTCACTTGGATCAGTTACCTTTCATACGCGCTGACCGGTGCGTTAGTTATTGTCACCGGGATGGTGATGGGAAATATCGCAGAGTATTTCAATCTGCCTATTGCCAGTATGAGTAACACATTCACTTTCCTTAACGCCGGTATTTTGATCTCTATCTTCCTGAATGCTTGGTTGATGGAAATCATTCCATTAAAACGTCAGTTAGTGTTTGGTTTTATTCTGATGTTAATTGCTATTGCCGGATTAATGGTTGGCCATAATCTGATGGTCTTCTCCATCAGCATGTTCATTCTAGGGGTTGTCAGCGGGATAACTATGTCGATCGGGACATTCCTGGTCACCCATATGTATGAAGGGCGTCAGCGCGGTTCTCGCCTGCTGTTCACCGACTCATTCTTCAGCATGGCTGGGATGATTTTCCCGGTCGCCGCAGCAATGCTGCTGGCGCGCCATATTGAATGGTACTGGGTTTATGCTTGCATCGGCCTACTGTATGTCGGTATTTTCGTGCTGACATTGTGCTCTGAATTCCCGGTTCTTGGCCACAAAGCCACTGACCAGAGCAAGCCGGTGGAGAAAGAAAAATGGGGCCTTGGCGTATTATTCCTGGCGATTGCTGCACTGTGTTATATCCTCGGCCAACTCGGTTTCATCCAGTGGGTGCCGGAATATGCCACCAAAAACTTCAACATGGATATCAATCAGGCGGGCCAATTGGTCAGTAACTTCTGGATTTCCTACATGATTGGGATGTGGGCATTCAGCTTTATCCTGCGCTTCTTTGACCTACAGCGCATCGTGACCATACTGGCTGCGCTGGCGACATTGGCGATGTACATGTTTGTCAGCACCAATAACCCAGAGCACCTGAGCTACTACATTCTGGCGTTAGGTTTTGTTTCCAGTGCTATTTACACCACCTTGATTACATTGGGTTCACTGCAAACCAAAGTGTCTTCGCCAAAACTGGTGAACTTCATTCTGACCTGCGGCACCGTCGGCACCATGCTGACTTTCGTGGTCACTGGCCCGATTGTGGCTAACAGTGGTGTTCATGCCGCGCTGGCAACCGCCAATGGTTTGTATCTGACCGTGTTTGTGATGTGTCTGATTCTGGGCTTCTTCACTAAGCACCGCAGCCACGGCCATACAACCAACTGATTTAGCTGTTTTATTGCCCTGCCGCCATCTCGGTTGCAGGGCAATCACTGTTTTTTTATTTAAAGCTAACTATTTCTTCCTGCCCTAAATATATCCGACTTTCTGTCGGTTGCGTCTTGGCGATCACCACGCCATGGCGAATAGAATAATGCACCGGTACCTGTCGCCGTACAGCATCAAAACCATTGTCGGCGGGCAGAATAATCACGTTAGCGCTATTCCCCGGCTGCAAACCATAATCCGACAAATTCAACGTTCTGGCGCTGTGGGTGGTGATCAAATTCAGCCCATCATTGATTTGGCCATAGCCCATCAACTGACAGATATGTAATCCCATATGCAGCACCTGCAACATATTGGCGGTGCCCAGTGGATACCACGGGTCGAACACATCGTCATGACCGAAACAAACATTAATCTCTGCCGCCAGCATCTCTTTCACCCGAGTAATACCGCGCCGCTTGGGATAAGTGTCAAAGCGCCCTTGCAAGTGAATATTTACCAGCGGGTTAGCAACAAAATTAATGCCGGACATTTTCAGCAGACGGAATAACCGCGAGGTATAAGCGCCATTATAAGAGTGCATCGCCGTGGTATGGCTGGCGGTCACCCGTGCGCCCATGTTCTCCCGGTGCGCCAATGCCGCCACCGTTTCGACAAAGCGCGACTGTTCATCATCAATTTCATCACAATGAACATCCACCAGCCGCTGATATTTCTGCGCCAATGCAAAGGCAATATGCAGCGATTCGACGCCATATTCACGAGTAAATTCAAAATGAGGAATCGCGCCAACCACATCAGCGCCTAGCCGCAGCGCCTCTTCCAGCAGTGCGGCCCCCTCGGGATAAGAGAGAATTCCCTCTTGTGGGAAGGCCACAATCTGCATATCCACCCACGGACTGACTTCTTCTTTGACTTCCAACATCGCGCTCAAAGCGGTCAAACTGGGGTCAGAAACATCAACATGGGTGCGAACATGCTGAATTCCATTGGCTATTTGCCATTTTAAGGTTTGCCAGGCGCGCTGTTTAACATCCTCGCGAGTCAGTAGCGCTTTGCGCTCAGCCCAGCGCTCAATGCCCTCAAACAAGGTGCCGGATTGATTCCAACTGGGCTGCCCGGCAGTTTGAGTGGTATCCAGATGAATATGCGGCTCAATAAATGGCGGCAAAGCCAGCCCACCTTGTGCATCCAATATCCCCTCACCGGCGACGGTCTGCTCCGGTTGTGGCGCAATCGCGGTGATTTTGCCGTCTGCAATGGTTATCTGCCACAGCCCCGTTTGCCCACTAAGGCGGACATTATTGATAGTGTTTAATAAATGAGGGATTAAAGATTTGCCCGCCATAAAGGCCTCCATGATTGTTTTTCATTATTACCCTTTAGCTTACCCGACCCATCTCCCCTCGCCCGATTTTCTTTTAATAAAACACCGTTTTATTTTAATAAATCAAAAAACCAAAACTGAAACCATTCAGCTAAACATGAATGAAATCCACAACTTATAAAAAACGTTAAAAATCAGCCATCTACCACCTTAGAGGTATATAGGGAGCAAATTGATTTACATCAATAAGTGCGCCGTGCGGAAGATTAAGGTGAGGGTAGAAAATTAAAAATTGAGGCAAAAATGAGCAAAGTCAAGCTTGCCATCATCGGCAACGGCATGGTCGGCCACCGCTTTATTGAAGACTTATTAGATAAAGCAGATAAAGACCAATTTGAGATAACCGTATTTTGCGAAGAACCGCGCATCGCTTATGACCGGGTTCATCTTTCTTCTTATTTCTCCCACCACACTGCGGAAGAACTGTCACTGGTTCGCGAAGGTTTTTATGAAAAGCACGGCGTCAATGTGCTGGTCGGCGAACGCGCGATTACCATCAATCGTAAAGAGAAAGTCATCCATTCCAACAGCGGCCGTACTCTGTATTACGACAAGCTGATTATGGCGACGGGCTCTTATCCGTGGATCCCGCCGATTAAAGGCAGCGAAGGGCAAGATTGCTTTGTTTACCGCACCATTGAAGACTTAAATGCCATTGAAGCTTGCACCCGTCGCAGCAAACGCGGGGCGGTGATCGGCGGCGGGTTATTAGGATTGGAAGCGGCTGGCGCACTGAAAAGCCTCGGCGTTGAAACTCATGTCATTGAATTTGCACCCGTATTGATGGCTGAACAGCTTGATCCCATGGGCGGTGACCAACTGCGCCAGAAGATTGAGCGCATGGGCGTCCGAGTTCACACCGGCAAAAATACGCAAGAAATTGTCCATAGCGGGCAAAACAGCCGCAAAACTATGCTGTTTGCTGATGGTTCGCAGCTGGAAGTCGATTTTATCGTCTTTTCCACCGGCATCCGTCCACAAGACAAACTGGCCCATCAATGCGGTTTAGCCACAGCACGCCGTGGTGGTATTGCTATCAATGATAATTGCCAGACCTCTGATCCGGATGTGTACGCCATTGGCGAATGCGCATCATGGCAAGAGCGGACTTTCGGGCTGGTTGCGCCGGGTTACAAAATGGCGCAAGTGACCGCCGACCATTTATTGGGCCGTGAAAATGCTTTCCACGGCGCGGACATGAGCGCCAAGCTCAAACTACTGGGGGTAGATGTCGGCGGAATTGGTGATGCCCATGGCCGCACTGAAGGCGCGCGCAGTTATGTCTATCTGGATGAAAGTAAAGAGATTTACAAGCGTTTGGTAGTCAGTGCCGACAACAAAACCCTGCTCGGGGCAGTGCTGGTGGGCGATACCAGCGATTACGGCAATCTGCTGCAATTGGCACTGAACAATATTGAGCTACCGGAAAATCCAGACAGTCTGATTTTACCGGCTCATGCCGGTAGCAAACCGGCGATGGGGGTCGACTCCCTGCCGGACAGTGCGCAAATCTGCTCCTGTTTTGATGTCACCAAGGGCGATATTATTCAGGCTATCGGCCAGGGCTGCCATACCGTGGCGGCGCTGAAATCGGCTACCAAAGCCGGTACCGGCTGCGGCGGCTGTATTCCACTCGTCACCCAAGTGTTAAATGCCGAACTCAGCAAGCAAGGTATTGAAGTTAATCATCATTTATGTGAGCACTTTGCCTATTCGCGCCAAGAGCTATACCACCTGATTCGCGTTGAACAGATTAAAAATTTCGATGCCTTGCTGGAAAAATACGGCAAAGGTTACGGCTGCGAAGTCTGTAAACCGACGGTCGGCTCACTGCTGGCATCCTGCTGGAATGAATATGTCTTGGAACCGCAACATACCCCGTTGCAAGACACCAACGACAACTTCCTCGGCAATATCCAAAAAGACGGCACTTACTCGGTTATCCCGCGCTCACCGGGTGGGGAAATCACCCCTGACGGCTTGCTGGCCATAGGCCGCATCGCCAAAGAATATAATCTCTACACCAAACTGACTGGCTCACAGCGCGTCGGGATGTTTGGCGCGCAAAAAGACGACCTGCCCGCTATCTGGGCGCAGTTGATTGAAGCGGGCTTTGAGACCGGACACGCCTATGCCAAAGCCCTGCGCATGGCAAAAACCTGTGTCGGTAGCACCTGGTGCCGCTTTGGCGTGGGTGACAGCGTTGGCTTTGGTGTGGCGCTGGAACACCGTTATAAGGGCATCCGCACACCACACAAAATGAAATTTGGTGTCTCCGGCTGTACCCGTGAATGTTCTGAAGCACAGGGCAAAGATGTCGGGATTATTGCCACCGAAAATGGCTGGAACTTGTATGTTTGCGGTAACGGCGGCATGAAACCTCGTCATGCGGATTTACTGGCAGCGGATCTGGACGAAGAAACCCTGATGCGCTATCTCGACCGCTTTATGATGTTCTATATCCGCACCGCCGATAAGCTGCAACGCACCTCGGTGTGGCTGGAAAGTCTGGAGGGCGGCATTAATTACCTGCGCGCCGTTATTCTCGACGACAAACTGGGCATTAATGATCAGCTCGAAACTGATATTGCCCGTCTGCGCGACAAAGTCGTCTGCGAATGGAAAGTCACCGTGGAAAACCCTGCGGCGCAAGTCCGTTTCGCCCACTTTATCAACAGCCCGCTGCGCGACCCCAATGTACAAGTGGTGCGCGAACGCGACCAACATCGCCCGGCCCGCCCGGAAGAACGCATCCCAGTCCGGATGCTGGAACTGGAGGAAAACCTATGAGCCAGTGGATCCCACTTTGCCCATTAAATGACATTTTGCCCGGTAGCGGCGTATGCGGTCTGATTGGCGAGCATCACGTCGCGGTCTTCCGGCCTTATACCGACGAACATGTTTTTGCTATCAGCAATATTGACCCCTTTGCTCAGGCCAGCGTGTTGTCGCGTGGATTAATTGCAGAACATCAAGGTGACTTGTGGGTGGCTAGCCCCCTGAAAAAACAGCATTTTCGCCTGCATGATGGTTTATGTCTGGAAGATGAATCTCGCTCAGTGACCCATTACGACGTGCGGGTTCGTGACGGCATAGTGCAAGTCAAAGCGTAATAGATAACGGGTTCTGGCAAATGCCGGATGCTGATAAAAATAACTTCAATTATCCCCAAGGATATTGGCGTCGCAGCAAACACTGCTGCGGCGTCGAGAGCTAGGGGACTGGGATAGAATATGTATACAGACACCATCAACAAATGCGCGGCCAATGCGGCCCGAATCGTCAAACTGGCGAAAGAAAGCCCGCTGGGCTTTTGGATTGGTTCGGCAATGGCCGGTGCCTATGTCGGCCTTGGCATTATTCTGATTTTCACACTGGGTAACCTGATTGACCCGGCTTACCGCCCATTAGTGATGGGAGCCACCTTTGGTCTGGCGTTGACCTTGGTGATTATTGCCGGCTCTGAATTGTTTACCGGTCACACCATGTTCCTGACCTTTGGTGTCAAAGCCGGCACCATCAAATCCAGCCAAATGTGGGCAGTTTTACCACAAACCTGGCTGGGGAATTTGTTGGGTTCTGTTTTTGTCGCCCTGCTCTATTACTACGGCGGCGGCAATTTGCTGTCCGTTGACACCAGTTTGGTACACACCGCGGCGCTGGCAAAAACCTCTGCGCCCGCTATGACCTTATTCTTCAAGGGTGTATTATGTAACTGGCTGGTTTGTCTGGCAATCTGGATGGCAATCCGCGTAGAGGGTGCTGCCAAATTCATTGCCATCTGGTGGTGTTTGCTGGCCTTTATTGCCTCTGGTTACGAACACTCAGTGGCCAATATGACCCTATTTGCGTTGTCGTGGTTTGGTCATCACAGTGAGGCTTATACCTTAAGCGGCATCGGCCACAACCTGTTATGGGTCACACTGGGCAATACCTTGTCAGGCGTGGTTTTTATGGGGCTGGGCTACTGGTATGCCACCCCACGGGAACAACGCCCACAGCCAGCGGCCATCAATGCGCCACAAGCAGTGCAAGAGTGAGTTATACGAGGTCGATTGATAGCTCAGTGAGTGAAGAGTTTACCGCACCGAGGGGCACTCCGGCGACTTACGTCGCTACGACCCCAACGGCACGATTCCCCTTCAATTGACTTTATCAGCAGTCTGATACCCGAATTCACCAGCTCTTAGGGGCTGATTTTACCCCCTAGCGGCCTCAACCTGAAGGATTGCCCATGGACTACTTCCCGATTTTCTGCCAACTGCAAAACAAAGCCTGCCTGCTGGTCGGTGGAGGTGAAGTGGCCGAACGCAAAGCCCGCTTGTTGCTGGATGCCGGTGCCGCCGTCACCGTCAATGCGTGCGAGTTTACGCCGCAGTTTCATGATTGGGCTGATGAGGGGCGGCTTTCTTTAGTCAGCGGCGAGTTTGTACCCGGGCTATTGGCAGAAAAATGGCTGGTGATTGCCGCAACGGATCAGGTGGCCGTCAATGCTTTGGTTTATCAAAGTGCCAATCAACAGCGGGTGTTCTGCAATGTAGTTGATGACCCGAAACGCACCAGTTTTATCATGCCATCAATCATTGACCGCTCTCCTATCATGATTGCCATCTCCTCGGGCGGTAAAGCGCCAGTATTAGCGCGATTGCTGCGAGAGAAACTCGAGGCCATGCTGCCACAGCATTTGGGGCAGTTAGCACAGTTAGCGGGCAATTTACGCCAGCGGGTGAAACAGCATTTTGCCGCCATGACTGACCGCCGCCGCTTCTGGGAAAAACTGCTGACCCACGACCGGCTGGCGCAATCACTGGCGAATGAGGATCAGGTGCAAGTCGAGCAGCATGTTGAGCAACTGTTCAATACGCCACTGTCTGACCGCGGTGAAGTGGTGTTGGTGGGGGCCGGGCCGGGCGATGCCGGTTTGCTGACATTGAAAGGTTTGCAGCAGATTCAGCAAGCAGACGTGGTGGTCTATGACCGGCTGGTGTCCGATGAAGTAATGAATTTGGTGCGCCGCGATGCCGAGCGCATTTTTGTCGGCAAAGAGTCTGGCCGCCATAGTGTTCCACAAGATCAAATCAATCAGATTCTTTTGCAGCAGGCGCAGCAGGGGAAACGTGTGGTGCGCTTGAAAGGCGGCGACCCGTTTATTTTTGGCCGTGGCGGCGAAGAACTGGAAACACTGGCAGATTACAATATTCCGTTTTCCGTGGTGCCGGGGATAACAGCGGCGTCTGGCTGCTCAGCCTACAGCGGCATTCCCCTAACTCACCGCGATCACGCCCAAAGTGTGCGGCTGATTACCGGCCACGCCAAGAAAGACAGTCAGTTAGATTGGGCCAATCTGGCGGCAGAAAAGCAAACTCTGGTGTTTTATATGGGGTTATCACAAGCGGGCGAGATTCAGCAGCAATTAATTCGGCACGGCATGCCAGCCACTACGCCAGTTGCTCTGGTCGAGAATGGCACCTCGCGACATCAGCGGGTAGTCAGCGGCGAACTGAGTCAATTGGCACTGCTTTCGCAGCAGGTCAGCAGCCCGAGCTTGATTATTGTCGGCAGTGTGGTCAGTTTGCGCAAAAAACTGAATTGGTTTTCCAGTGCGGAACACGGCAAAGCTGAGGTAAAGGAGCAAATTGAACAGGTGGGTTAAACTGAATTGACTCTGAAGGGGGAGAAATCCCCCTTCGACTGACGCACTGATTGATTCACTTACGGATGGGCAACAAAACCAATCGCTTCATACACTTTTGCCAGCGTTTCTTGTGCGCGAGCACGCGCCTTAGCCGCCCCGTCACGCATCACTTCCTGCAAGAAAGCTTCGTCTTCGCGATATTGATGATAACGCGCCTGTAGCTCGCTCAGCATGCCAGAAACCGCCTCCGCAACCGCACCTTTCAAATGACCATACATTTGGCCTTCAAACTGGGCTTCCAGCTCAGGAACAGGCTGCCCAGTCACACCTGACAAGATATCCAGCAAATTAGAAACACCGGCTTTCTTCTCTGTGTCATAGCGGATAACCGCTGGCTCGTCAGAATCCGTCATCGCGCGCTTAATCTTTTTCACCACAGATTTCGGATCTTCCAGCAATTCGATGACATTATTGCGGTTGTCATCAGATTTGGACATTTTTTTGGTTGGGTCCTGCAAAGACATCACCCGCGCACCGGCTTTAGGAATAAACGGCTCAGGAATTTTGAAGATATCGCCGTACAGATTATTGAATCGGCTGGCAATATCACGGCTCAGTTCCAGATGTTGCTTCTGGTCTTCACCGACCGGCACTTGGTTAGTCTGATACAGCAAAATATCCGCTGCCATCAACACCGGATAATCAAACAAACCGGCGTTAATGTTTTCAGCGTAACGGGCTGATTTGTCTTTGAACTGGGTCATGCGGCTCAGTTCGCCGAAATAGGTGTAGCAGTTCAGCGCCCAGCCCAGTTGGGAGTGTTCTGGCACATGGGATTGAACAAAAATGGTGCTTTTCTTCGGGTCAATACCGCAAGCCAGATACAGAGCCAAGGTGTCCAGAGTTCTTTTGCGTAACAAGGCTGGATCCTGACGAGCCGTGATGGCATGCAAGTCAACAATGCAATAAATGCAATCATAGTCATCTTGCATTTGTACCCACTGACGCAATGCACCCATGTAATTGCCAATAGTCAATTCGCCGGACGGTTGCGCGCCGCTAAATACGATAGGTTTTTGTTTATCGGATACAGCAGATATTTCAGTGGGTTTACTCATTTTATGCTTCCTGATCTTTTAAAGATGGCAGCCCGAGAGCGGGCAACAGACAGGCAAAGTGCTCTAGCACGCAGTCGGGATGACTGGTGGCAATAGCTTCACCATAGTTATATCCATAGGTCAGCCCGACACAGGGGCAACCCGCCGCCTGCGCGGCCATAATATCATTACGTGAATCACCAACAAACAGCATTTCACGGGCATGCAAGCCAAGCTTAGCCAGCAATAAATACAAGGGCGCGGGATGGGGTTTCTTCACCACCACATCATCACCGCCAATGATGACGGAGAAATAATCGGCAATACCCAAGGACGCTAGCAGTGGGGCGACGAATGGCGTGGGCTTATTGGTAATCAGGCCCATCGGCAAACCACTGGCCGCCAACTGCGCCAATGTCGCTTTCACTTGCGGAAATAGCTGGCTGCCCTGCTCGACTGTCTGGGCGTAATAGTGGTCAAACAGTTCACGAGTATGTGCCACTAATGGCGCATCTGGCTCGCGACCCGCCCAGCGTAGCGCGCGCTCGACTAATACATCAGCGCCATTGCCAATCCAGGTTGAGACCAAATATTGGCCTGCGACCGGTAAATCTTGATGTGCCAGCGCCAGATCAATCGCGCTGGCCAGCCCCGGTGCACTATCAACTAATGTGCCATCGAGATCAAAAGCCACACCGCGGATAGCATCAAATTTAGTCATGGGCAGATTTGGCCAATTCACTGCGCATGGCATCAATCACACTTTTATAGTCCGGCTGACTAAAGATTGCCGAACCGGCGACAAACATATCAGCACCGGCAGCCGCGATATCGCGGATATTATCCACTTTGACGCCGCCATCTACTTCCAGACGAATGTCATAGCCGCTGTCATCAATCAGCTTGCGCACTTGCTTCAATTTGTTCAGTGTTTCGGGAATGAAAGACTGCCCGCCGAAGCCGGGGTTCACCGACATCAGCAAAATAACATCCAGCTTATCCATCACATAATCAAGGTAGCTAAGCGGGGTGGCGGGGTTAAACACCAAACCCGCCTTGCAGCCACTCTCTTTGATGAGTTGCAAAGTGCGGTCAACATGCTCTGAAGCTTCAGGATGGAATGAAATATACGTGGCACCGGCTTTGGCGAAATCCGGGACAATACGATCGACCGGTTTCACCATCAGATGGACATCAATAGGGGCGGTAATACCGTAATCACGCAAAGCCTTGCACACCATCGGCCCGATAGTCAGATTAGGAACGTAATGATTGTCCATCACATCAAAATGCACAACATCAGCACCGGCAGCAAGCACCTTAGCGGTATCGTCGCCCAGGCGGGCAAAATCTGCTGACAGAATAGACGGGGCAATTAAAAACTTTTTCATCCGCTTCTCCAAACGTATCTCTTTGTTTTATGAGGTTTCAGCGTAACAAGCTTTTCTCACAAACCATGGGGTTTGAATCTTTACCGAGCGGCAGTTCCCGCTCAGCTATACAGCGCCAAAAGCTCGTTCACTTTACTACGGCCAAGGATATTACGGCTGATAGTTCGGCGCGCTTTGACCACATGCAGTGACGCCTGATGATACCAATCGCGCGTCAGCTCTGTGTCGTGATTAGAAATTAGAACCGGGATCTTATTTTCTGCTGATAGCTGGTAAGCCAGACGAGCCAGATTCTGTTGATCCGCTAAACCAAAATTACTGGTGTGATATGCCGTAAAATTAGCCGTCGCTGATAATGGCGCATACGGAGGATCGCAGTAAACCACCGCCCCGTGCACAGCTTTTAATAAAGTTTCCTGATAATGCTCACAAACAAAAACAGCATTTTGCGATTTTTCAGCAAACCAATACAGCTCATTTTCGGGGAAATAAGGTTTTTTGTAACGACCGAAAGGCACATTGAATTCACCGCTCAAATTATAACGGCACAGACCGTTATAACAATGGCGATTCAAATAGAGAAATAATAAAGCACGGCGATAGGTATCGGCACTGGCGTTAAACTCTTGACGCAGTTGATAAAAACTCTCGGAATTATTGAAATCGCCCGTGAATAAAACACGAGCATCCCGCACGAAGCCATCAGTGCGGTTCTTTACAATATTGTAGAGGTTAATGAGATCACTGTTGATATCGGCCAGTATGTAAGATTCATACTCAGTGTTAAGAAACACCGACCCCGCACCGACGAATGGCTCTATCAAGCAGTCTCCCGCTGGAAGATGGCGTCGAATGTCATCAACCAGCGGATATTTCCCACCAGCCCATTTTAAAAAAGCGCGGTTTTTCTTCATGCCGTCAGTTAGCTACTTAATAATTCAGAGCCGCAGATTGTACTCTGTTTCAGACAGCACATCAGCGCACAAATAAGAATGATTTATTTTTTAAGGTCTTGCTGTACTTGTTGTACAGGTTTAACCCACGGTTTTTTCGCCTGAACATCAGCGGGTAATGTGGCTATCGCCCTTTTAGCATCAGCAGAGGAGGCGTAATTGCCACTCACTAAGATGTACCAAGGCTTACCATCACGTTTAGTTTCATATACATGATAGTCAGATAGTTTTTGCTGCTTAGCATAGGCATTCAAGGTATCTGAGCGCGATGCGCTGCTCAGTTGTAACGTGAAGTGGCTACCAGGAGCATTTTTCAATGCGCTGCTGCTGCCAGCCGAACCTGACTTCGCCACCGCAGAAGCGGCTGGAGAGACGGCTGTTGTCGGATTTTTATGGCTAACAGCGGATGAATTCGTTGCTGATTGTTTAGTCGCTGCCGTGGCCTGTTTCTGCGTCGGATGAGTCATCGGTTCCCGTGCTACTGGCGCTTTGGCCCCTTTCGAGGTTGAAACGGTAGCTGGTGCCGTCGGCAGTGTGGAGGTCGGGCCGTCATTCATATTCTGAGACAGAGTATCGACCTGCCCCTGGGCCTGAGAAAGCGCATCAGACATATTCCCAGGCAATTCAACACGTTGAGTTGAATTATTGACAGAAGACTGCGGAGCGGCCTCGGTCGGTGTCGGAGAAATCGGCGGCACATTGATATCTTGTGGCTGAGCGGTATTTCTCACGCCATTGGCATCATGACCATCGGTGGTGTTATTTGCCACGGCTGGCTGAGTATTGCTGCCACTGGTCAGTGAAGATGAATCAGACAGATTAATATTTCGCGCAGCATCCACATTTGGATTTTGTTGCGATGCTTCATGCTCGGTCGGGGCTTTTAAGGCTGAACCAATGGCAATAATGATCAGCAGCAGCACTAAAATGCCAATACCAATCATCATATGTTGGCGTGAAACAGCAAGCTTAGGCCCAGTCGAGGACTTGCGGGCACGTGTTGGGCGACGGTCACTGCTATCTGGTTTCAGATCGTCTTCCGGCTTTAAATCATCCATCTAAACCCTCCAACTAGAGGCAAAAGCCTACCGCATTTATCATTGCAGTCCGGCTGATTGATTTTACTGACTGCTAACAAGCTAAAACGCCCGCAGCAAAGGAATATAATAAATATACTTATGCCATTTTCTATCACTGACAATCAGTGATAGACGCCAGTACCATATCATGTGCAACACCACCACGAACTTCTGACCGACCTATTGCGGTTGGCAATACCAGACGAAGCTCACCGGCTAGCACTTTTTTATCTCGCATCATGTGCGGCAGATAGGACTCTGGCGTCATTTCCTGCGGCCCGCTGACTGGCAGACCAGCACGTAAAAGTAGTTTCTTGATACGCTCAACATCTTGGTCTGAAAGCTGGCCTAATCGACGGGAGGTATGTGCAGCCATCATCATTCCGGCGGCAACTGCTTCCCCGTGTAGCCAGACGCCATAACCCATTTCAGCCTCAATAGCATGACCATAAGTATGACCCAAATTGAGTAAAGCGCGCATCCCGCTCTCTTCCCTTTCGTCGGCGGCAACAACATCGGCTTTCAATTCACAGCAACGGCGGATGCAGTAAGCTAATGCTGACATATCCAGTGCTAACAAAGCGTCAATATTGTTTTCCAGCCACTCAAAGAAAGCGGCGTCAAGAATGATACCGTATTTGATAACTTCGGCCAGCCCGGAAGCAAGCTCACGTGGAGGGAGGGTTTTGAGACAATCAAGGTCAACCACCACCGATGCGGGCTGGTAGAAAGCACCAATCATGTTCTTACCCAATGGGTGGTTCACTGCGGTTTTACCACCGACAGAGGAATCCACTTGAGAAAGTAAGGTGGTAGGAACTTGAATAAAGCGTACACCGCGTTGATAACAAGCTGCGGCAAAACCGGTCAGGTCGCCTACTACACCGCCACCTAGGGCGACAAGTGTAGTATCACGACCGTGCGGTTTTTCCAGAAGGGCAGAAAATACCTGCTCCAGAACACTCAGAGATTTATACTGTTCACCATCAGGTAAAATCACCTGATCGACTTTAATGCCGCTTTGTTCCAGCACTGCCCGGAGCGAATCCAGGTAGAGTGGCGCTAGCGTTTGGTTGGTCACCAGCATTACCTGGTCACCCGCTTTTAGCGGCTTAAAAGAGGCCGGATCTTTGAACAATCCAGCAGCAATCGTAATCGGGTAGCTACGCTCCCCTAACGTGACAGTAATCTTCTCCATGTCGCGCCCTGTAACCTTCTTAACTTACGCCCGCGGGCATTAGTAAAATGCTAAATCAGTTACTTTCCAGCATGTTGATAATCTGGTTAGCAACAACTTTCGCGCTTTGATCGTCAGTGCGGATGGTGACATCTGCAATTTCTTCGTACAACGGATTACGTTCTTTTGCCAGTGCTTCTAACACCTCACGTGGAGGCGAATCAACCTGCAACAACGGACGTTTTTTGTCGCGCTGTGTGCGGGCCAACTGCTTCTCGATGGTGGTTTCTAAATACACCACCACGCCACGGGCTGACAAACGGTTACGGGTTTCTCTGGATTTAACAGAGCCACCACCGGTTGCCAGAACAATGCCCTGTTTTTCCGTCAGTTCATTAATAACTTTTTCTTCACGATCGCGGAAACCTTCTTCGCCTTCCACGTCGAATACCCAGCCCACGTCAGCTCCGGTACGTCGCTCAATTTCTTGATCAGAGTCGAAAAACTCCATATTGAGTTGCTGAGCTAACTGACGACCAATAGTGCTTTTGCCGGCACCCATAGGCCCAACCAGAAAGATATTGCGTTTCTCTGCCATGTTTTTGGTATTACTAAGACTATTCGTTAATGATAACCCGCCCCGCCAATCAAATTAGCAACGGGACCTAAACTGAAACCTCATGAGCGATAGTGCGAGATCAGACTGAAAATTATCTCAGCACTTCTGGTAGTTTGGCAACCGAATAAATCGTTGTACACGTCGTGGGAGGGAAACCATACGTTTTTATCGGCGTATCAACGTTATTAAAAACCTCGGAGCTCAATTCGGTAACCCTTGTAAGCTAAATCGGGGGCAGCGTCAAATTTAGAAGCCTCCTATCACACAAAAAGTTGCAGAAAGTCACCAAGATTGGCCTGTTTTCATCAATCGGCACCTTTTGGGGCTCAAGTACCTATCAACCTTGGGGTGATAAAAATAACTAACTCCCGACGACTTTGTTGCTGGGCGTCCTGTTTAAACAGCCCCCCCAACCAAGGAATATCGGCCAACATAGGCACTTTATTAACACCTTGACTGTTTTTTTGCTGAAAAATCCCACCTAATACAATAGTTTCGCCGTTATTGACGGTTATTTGGGTTTTTATTTCCTGCTTATCGATTAGCAAAGTTTCACTATCACCACGTTTCATCGCCATTCCCGGCATATTATGGCTGATTTTTAAGTTTAAAGTAATTTTGCCATTACGCAGTATTTTTGGTGTGACCTCCATTCCTAATACCGCCTCTTTAAACTCAATCGTCGTCGCCCCTTTCTTCCCCCGCGAGACAGTATAAGGAATATCAGAACCTTGTTTGATGCTGGCGGTTTGCTGGTGTGAGGCTACTAAGCGCGGGCTGGCAATAATGTCGACCTGATTTTCTTGCTCCAGAGCGCTCAACTCCAGCTCCAGCAGCCGCCCTCCGATGCGGGCAACATTAAATCCAGCACTGACTGCGCTGGTAGGCAGCGGCAAATTGACATTAAAATCACTCATTCTCAGCGCGGATGTAGGTTGTGGCTCCCCCATTCCCCAACGTACGCCAAGCTCCTGCAAGTTTTCACGGCTGATGGTCACTATATGCGCAGCTAACTGTACTTGCTGTAAAGGCAAATCCATCTCTGCCAACCAGCTTTTCAATAATGCTAATGATGCGGAAGTATCACGAATTAATAATGTATTTGTACGTTTATCTACCACCACACTGCCCAGTGGAGAAAGTAACCCGCCCTCGGCCAGATTCAAGCTGTCCGCGACTTGTTCAGCATCCGCATATTGCAAAGCAAGGCTCAAATTACTGAGTGATTCTGGGCCAGCTTTTTGTTTAGCTTGCAGCCGCCTGTCCTCAATATCCTGTTCAGTGAAAACCATCATCACCGCCCCTTCGCGCTCGACTTTCAAGCGGCTCATGCGCAAAACGATAGCAAGTGCTTGTTCCCAAGGGACATCCACCAGCCGGAGACTAAGATTACCGCCAATATCTGCCGCAATGACCAAATTCAATTGCTGATAATCCGCCAGTGCTTGCAACACCATGGGGGCAGGAGTGTCTTGAAACTCCAGTGAGATTGGCGAGCCGCCTTTTGCATTAATGGAAAAGGGCATGGTAAGTAAGACACCGAGCAGCAGAAAAATAAATAATAGCTCTCGCGGCATACCAAACGCAGCCCATAGCCCGTCTTTTGATTTGTCCATATTATTGATTTTAAATATATTTTTAATTTTAAATATATAGAAACCCATCAGATTCATTCCTTTTAATACTGATGATTAATATCTTAGCGCATCGAGAGCACCACAGAACCTGATGAACCCGAGCATGGCTTTTCTGGGTTAACATGCTGGAGGCGGACTTGCCGCGCACTGATGTCGGTCACTTGCCAATGAGCCAATAGGCGCGTTTCTATCGCCAGTTTTTGCCACTGGCCCTCCGCCCGCTGTACCCAAGCAGAATGGTAATCCGCCCCCCGGACAATGCCCTGTAATTGCCAATCGGCGAGTTTTTCACGGTCATCATCACAAGCCCCTGTTAATACTCGTTCAAATGGGTTGCGCCCAATCTCAGCCAGTAAGGGTTCTGCGCCAACCGTCAAAGCCGGTAATGCCACCATCAACAGCCCTCCAAACATCCACTGTCTGTTGCGGCGATTATTCACTTTCACCTCCGGTAAGAGACTCTTTTAGGTTTAGTTTCACTGTCAGCGCATGCTTCTCTCGTGTAATGCCCATTATCTGGACTTGGACTGGCGATGAGGTTGCAGCTAACTGACGAAGTAAATGGAGCAATCCATAAAAATTAACCCGCAAGGTTGCATGCCATTGTTGTTGCTTGGTTAATTGTTGTTGCTTAGTTAATTGTTGTTGCTCAGTTAATTGTTGTTCGGCTGAGTTTCCTCCGGCCGCCACTGACTGTTCAGATTGCCGCTGCCAACTCATCACCTGTCCACCAAACGGCACAATCCATTGCCCCACCAAATGTGCCATTGAGGCATTTGACGGCTGCAACGGTGCTTCAACCGCATTCAACACAGTAATTTGCTGCTCAAGAGAAATGAGCGATGGCAACTGCATCAGTGTGGATTGTTGGCGCTCAATCTGTTGTTGGTGTTGAATAATTTCCTGAGTAGCTAGCCGTTGCTGTTGCCATAAGGGCCGCAGCACCATGCCATAAACACTCGCACCAACCAGCGCCAGTATCCCCCATTGATATAAACAAAGCTGCCAGCCGGGCCTGTCCATCCAGCGCTGAAGCTGTTTATTCATCATTAACCCCCTCCTCCTGCCAGTCGGCCTGCGCCATAAATCGAAAATGACCATCATCCTGCTGCGCAATTTTTTGTAAGCGCACATTTGCCAATAGGGGCTGACGCCTTAACTTCACCAAAAAATCATGGATAGCGGTGTAATCTTGGCTAACAGCCTCAAAAACCAGATATTCACCTTTAGGTATCAGGCTGATTAACCAGCAGTTCTCGGGGATTTCCTGTGCTAACAACTGCAATAATGTTGCGTAGCGGCGAGCGGATTGGTGCATTTTCCGATACATTTTCACTCGCTGCTCCGCGTGCTGTTTTTGTGTCATCCGCTGTTGCACCTGTTGATGATGCTGGCTTAATACCTTTTGCTGGTGCAAAAGCGCGGTAAGGCTGCTTTGCTGACTGATTTGCGCTAACTGTGATTGCCGCTGCACAACCACCAGTATGATGATAAAAAACAGGGCTTGGCATAACCCTAAGTTGCGCCAAAATCGGTAACGTGCAAGCTGGCGATCTGTGCGCCATGATGAGAAATTAACCTGATACATCAGTAATCTGCCGGGCGTAATGCCAACCCACCAGCCAACATGAAAGCGGCCGGTGATGAGGGCAAAGGGGGCTGATACTGAGCAAACGCAGCAAAGGGTGACCAGCGCGTGGTATTTTCCGGTGGGGATTCATCCATCATACTGCTGTAATACACTTTCACCGGATTATCATTTGGTTGGGGATGATGGGTATGCAACTGTGCCAGTAATGCAGTTAACGGATTAGCAGTTAACGGATTAAACGAGCGCACGCAGTCGCATTCCTGTATCTCGTCAATTTCAATGGGTACCACACCAAAGATAAACGGCATTTCACTGGAGGAAACCCACAACCACTCATGTGCCAGCCGATGAACTAACCAATAAGTCCCTGATAAACCAGCGGCCGTGGCCATATAACGCAGGGCGCAGGGGGTGATATCAATTACGGGGGATGGTAGGTTAGCCTGCTGTAAACATGCTTGCCATTGGTGAATTTCTGACTGGCGAGCGGCTGTGATTAATAATTCACTACCAACTTCAGCACGATAATCCAGCGCCAACTCCTGACTGTTGACCGGGAAAAGCTTGCTTGCCTCCGCATTGATGAACCCCGTGCGTTCGGGTTCACGCAGCCGCCGGTCTGGAAGAGGGATAGTCTGCTGCAATATACGCTGGGCGGGCAGTGCAATGCGTAATGAAATATGTCGTGGTAATTGTTTGCGTAATAATTTGAGTTTGTCGCTAACTACATCTGGCTGTTGTAAAATACCCTCCCGCAAAGCCCCAGAAGGTAAGGTTTGATGCCACCAATACCGCAGTTGCCAACCATAACGGCGTCTGACAACGGCCAAGGCGCGTATAGCCTCCATTTGAATATCTAGCCCAACCTGCCAATATTGTGTGTGCATCTTTGTCGACCTCCGTGTCGAGAGAGAATAAAAGAACGTATCCATGTAACGGGCTTGCCTTTATACTACGGCGCGGTTGTTTATAAACTGCCCAATTGACATTGAATGGGAAATCTCAGGTGAAGTTCGTAAAGTATTTTTTGATCCTTGCGGTGTGTTGCATTTTACTGGGAGCAGCCTCGATATTTGGCCTGTACAAATATATTGAGCCTCAGCTACCCGACGTTGCCACACTGAAAGATGTCCGGCTGCAAACGCCTATGTTGGTGTATAGCGCCGAAGGCGAATTGATCGCCCAATACGGTGAAAAGCGCCGTATCCCGTTGACACTAAAACAAATTCCACCAGAAATGGTGCATGCGTTTATTGCCACGGAAGACAGCCGGTTCTATGAGCATCACGGTGTGGACCCAGTAGGTATCCTGCGTGCGGCTTCTATTGCACTGGTTTCCGGCCGTGCCTCTCAAGGTGCCAGCACCATTACTCAGCAATTGGCACGAAACTTTTTCTTAAGCCCGGAGCGCACCTTGATGCGCAAAATCAAGGAAGCTTTCCTGGCCATTCGTATCGAACAGTTACTGACGAAAGATGAAATTCTTGAGTTGTACCTGAACAAGATTTATCTGGGTTACCGCGCTTATGGTGTCGGGGCGGCGGCGCAGGTTTATTTTGGTAAAGAAGTCAATGAGTTGACCCTCAGTCAAATGGCGATGATTGCCGGTTTACCGAAAGCGCCCTCGACTTTCAACCCGCTCTACTCACATGACCGGGCGGTTGCGCGCCGTAATGTTGTGCTATCACGCATGCTGGATGAAAAATACATCACCCAGGCGCAATACGAGCAAGCTCGCAGTGAAGAACTGGTCGCCAACTATCATGCGCCGCAAATTGCTTTCTCAGCACCTTATTTGTCTGAAATGGTGCGGCAGGAGATGATTAAGCGCTATGGCGAAAACGCCTATACCGATGGTTATCAGGTCTACACCACTATCACTAGAAAACTCCAATTGGCGGCGGTGGATTCCTTACGTGCCAATGTGTTGGCTTATGACATGCGCCACGGCTATCGCGGCCCATCCAATGTGTTGTGGAAAGTGGGTGAAAGCGCATGGAGCAATGAGAAAATTATTGATTCGCTGAAAACATTGCCGGTTTATGGCCCGCTGTTGCCTGCGGTCGTTACGCAAGCGAATGCCGACCAAGCGACAGCAATATTGGCGGATGGCAACAGTGTGGCGTTACCGATGGCCGGTATGCGTTGGGCGCGCCCCTATAAATCTGACAATGCTCAGGGGCCAACACCTAAGAAAGTCACTGATGTGGTACAGCCAGGTCAACAGATTTGGGTCAGAAAAGTAGGTGACAGTTGGTGGTTGGCTCAAGTGCCAGACGTCAATTCCGCCTTGGTTTCTATTGACCCGAACAATGGCGCAATCAAAGCACTGGTCGGCGGTTTTGACTTTAACCAAAGTAAATTTAACCGTGTGACACAGGCGCTGCGTCAGGTCGGGTCGAATATCAAACCTTTCCTGTATACCGCGGCGATGGACAAAGGCCTGACTCTGGCAACCATCCTTAACGACTTGCCAATTACCCGCTGGGATGCGGGTGCTGGCACCGATTGGCGGCCCAAAAACTCGCCTCCAACTTATGATGGCCCGATTCGTCTGCGTCAAGGTTTAGGCCAGTCGAAAAACGTGGTGATGGTGCGGGCAATGCGTGCCATGGGTGTGGATTATGCCGCTGAATATCTGGAGCGCTTTGGTTTCCCGGCACAGAATATCGTGCATTCAGAATCATTGGCGCTGGGTTCCGCGTCATTCACACCATTACAGCTCGTCCGCGGTTATGCAGTGTTGGCCAACGGCGGCTATTTGGTCGACCCGTATTTCATCACCAAAATCACCGATGACACCGGCAATGTGCTGTTTGAAACGAAACCAAAAATTGTATGTGCAGAGTGTAATTTACCGGTCATTTACGGTGACACTCAGCGCTCGGTCGTGCTGTCCGACGACAACACTGAAAACGTCGCAACTTCACAAACGAATAATGCTAACAATGTGCCAATGCCAGAGCTGGAACAAGTTACGCCAGCACAGGCCAAGCTCAATAGCGATGAGCAATATGCGCCACATGTGATCAGTACACCGCTGGCGTTCTTGATGCGCGATGCATTGAACTCCAACATCTTCGGGGAACCCGGCTGGATGGGCACAGGCTGGCGTGCTGGGCGCGACTTAAAACGCAAAGATATCGGCGGTAAAACCGGAACCACCAATAACTCGAAAGATGCCTGGTTCTCCGGCTACGGCCCGGATACCGTGACATCCGTCTGGATTGGTTTTGACGATCATCGCCGTGACTTAGGCCGCAGCACTGCATCTGGCGCTATTTCTGATCAGATTTCAGGGGCCGAGGGCGGAGCGAAAACGGCTCAACCGGCGTGGAATGACTTTATGAAAGCGGCCTTGGAAGGCCTGCCGGAAAAACAAGTTTCACCACCGCCAGGTATCGTCAGTGTCGTGATTGATAAGCAGACAGGCAAGCTATCCCCAGGCGGCCCAGGTAGCCGCTCAGAGTACTTTATCGAGGGGACACAACCCACCGAGTATTCAGTACATGAAGCGGGTACGACACTAATGGACAACGGCCAGACTCACGAGTTGTTCTGACGAGCGGTGAAGTGAGTGCTAATGGCGACTAAGCTGCTTTAGCACCAAAATAAAAGCCGGGAAATCGCAAGATTGTCCCGGTTTTTTTATGGCGAGCCGCTCAATATCAGGCCATACCCGCTTTGGTCAAAAATACCTGAGCCAAAAACAGGGCGCTGACATTGCGGGCTTCGCGAAAATTCGGTTCATCGAGCAGCGCCATCATATTCGCAATAGGCCAGCGCACTTGGGGCAGCGGTTCTGGCTCATCACCTTCCAGACTTTGTGGATAAAGGTTTTGCGCCACAATAATGTTCATTTTGCTGGAGAAATAGGACGGTGCCATCGTCAGTTTACTGAGGTAATCGAAACGCTCAGCGCCAAAGCCAACCTCCTCCATCAATTCGCGATTTGCGGCCTCTAATACACCCTCTCCGGGATCAATCAACCCTTTGGGGAAGCCCAATTCATACTCTTCTATACCCACGGCATACTCGCGGATCAGCAATAGGTCATCACCAATAATGGGCACGATCATGACGGCTTCGCGATTTGATGGCCGCATGCGCTCATAGACACGTTGTACGCCATTACTGAACTCGAGATCGACGGCTTCAACCGTAAATAAGCGGGAGCAGGCAATCGTTTCTATTTTAAGTATTTTAGGTTTTTGCAGGTGTTCCATAATGGCCCCAAATTAAAACTTACCGCCTGTGTCGGGCACGTATCAGGGTAGTCAGGCTCATAATAAGGTTACTTCATAAGCGACTTTTTACCCACGCGGATTAACCCGACTCTTTATACTGGAATTTATTAGAACTTGATCACATTGTGCGTTAATGAGAACCTTTATCGCAACGCTAGTTAGATATAATTTACCTGTTTTTAACATGGCGGCGAGTTTAGTCAAGATTCAACTGGTTAATTTTCATCCTATTTCAGTGCAGTACTCGTTAAAAATTGTGTTTGAAAATAGGATTATGCTGATATTACCGAAGTTTTAGCCTTGCTATCCTTATCAGCCTACGGGCAGTGAAAGAGCACTTGCATTAAGTTATTTGATGAATAACTCTGTTATATGCCTCTGTAAGGTGTTTATGCATAATATATGCCCAAAATAATTCGAGTTGTAGGAAGGCGGCAATTGAGTGAATCCAGATGAGTTGACGCCAGTCAATGATTCGGGTGAATGAAAGCAGCCAACGCACATGCAGCTTGACGTATGACGGGGATAATGCGTTATTTCATAGAGTTGGCGTAAAACAGGGGCGTTCGGATGGGGATGGGATGAGCACAATAGTCATAATATTGGCCTTACTGTTGACCAGTCTGATCGCAGTAGGTTTGTGGTGGTGGTTCCGATTCCGCCGCCCTGCTCCCGTAACTGCAACTCTGCCGTTCGTAAAACCTACTCATCGCAAACTGACACCTGAAGAGCGGGTAAACGTTGAGAATTATCTCTTAAATCAACAGGATAAGATTGGGCTTAAACCCCAATCAACTTTTGATACCCATAGCCTGAGCAACAGCACTCCTTCACCCACGAAGCTTATTCTAACCCCTCAAAGCGACAATGTTTATTCGGTTACGCGCGCCATTACCCGCTATGGCGTGGCCACTGATGAACCCAATAATTGGCGTTATTATCTTGATTCTATTGAAGTTCATTTACCTGCTTCGTGGGAACAATATATTACTCAGGATAATGACGTAGAACTGATCCAAACCCAGCCGCTCCCTCTGGTTATTTCCCTCAACGGGCATACGCTGAAAAATCACCAGTCTGAGAATAGTTACCAGCTTATTTTACCTTCAGTGGCGCAAAATGCGTCAATTCGCAAGGCGGATAGCGAGCATATTGAGCTGCTGAATATCCGTAAGGAAACAGCGGAAGAATATGCTCTGCATGGCGCTAATGGCCTAAAAGAAGCGGCGGCTATTTGTTTAGCATTGCTATTGCTGTTCTTTGCACTGACTGGCCCAACGGTAATACTGCCCTGGCTTATTATTGTGGCAGCCATATTAACCGGTTGGGCTTGCTGGAATATGTTCCGCCCGCTATCTGAGAAAGACTTGCGGGAAGTTCATTGCTTGAGTGGTACACCAAAGCGCTGGGGCCTGTTCGGTGAGTCAAATCAGGGGCAGATGAACAATATCTCACTCGGGATTGTAGATCTGATTTATCCGGCCCATTGGGGGCCTTATTTTGCTCATGATCTGGGTAAAAAAACCAACATTGATATCTATCTCAATCGTCAGGTTGTTCGTCAGGGGGCTTTTTTATCCCTGCATGATGAAATGAAACATTTTCCTCTACAGCGTTGGGGGAAAAACCTGACGCTGATGGCCGGTTCACTGTTAGTCATGGGATTATTACTGATTTATATCCCATTGGGTCTGCCGCTGAAATTAAGTGTTGCTTGGTTACAAGGCGCACAAAGCCAGCAGGTGACCAGCGTCGAAGCATTAGAAAAGATGCCACTCCATATTGGCGATATGCTGAAAGCGCAGGGGACGGGGATGTGCTATGTCCCACCGAATACCCAAAACCCACACAATTTTGTTTTTACACCTTTTGATTGTTCCGGTATCTATTGGAATAACGCTGCACCCTTGCCGCAACCTGAATCTGAAATTATTGAAAAAGCGGCCGCGCTGGTGGCGACCGTCAACCAACAACTGCACCCACAAGGCACGGATACCAACGTTAACCCACAGTTGGCAACTGCGATTGAAAAATCCGGCATGATTTTGCTGGATAACTTTGCTGATATCGTCCTAAAAACGCAGGCATTATGTGGTGGAGACGCCGATTGTATCCGTCTAAAAAATGCCTTGGTGAATTTAGGTAATGCCAAAAATTGGTCTGGGCTAGTGAAACGGGCACAATCTGGCACCTTAAAAGGCATGAATGTGCTGTTACGCCCGGTCAGTGCTGACACCTTGGAAAATCTGGTTAAGACGGCAACCTCATCATTTGTTTACCGCGAAACACATTTGGCGACAGAAGCGTTAAACAGCCCACCGCCGGGTGGGTTCCTGATTACCAGCGATGAAGGTAAACAACTGGTTAATCACCCTGCTCCATCGGTTCCACTGTTTGATTACAGTGCGCTTGAGCAATGGCGGGAGTTACAGCGGCTCTCTGGGCTGCTACTCAACACCCCATTTAAGGCGGAAGGGATCATTACCAATATCACTACCGACGCCAATGGCACCCGCCATATTGCATTACACAGTGAACCGGATATCATGACACTCGGCCGTTATTTGGGTACCAGCCTGCTGTTGCTGGCCCTGATGATTTGTTTCGCGGTGAATGCAACCTTATTCATTCAGCGGATACTGAAAAACCGTAGCCGTATGGATAATATTCAGCGCTATTATGATAATTGCTTCAACCAAACCCTCACTCCAACACCTTTCCTGCGTTAGCCATTTTTCGTTTATTATGAACTATTATTTATACCTTAAATAATTCGAGTTGCAGAAGGGCGGCCAACGCACATGCAGCTTGAAGTATGACGGGTTATCACCACTATTGTGATTGTGGAGCCGCTATGCCCCCTGAATTTAATTGGCAAGAAATTGATACCGTGCTGCTGGATATGGATGGCACTCTGCTGGATTTAGAGTTCGACAGCCATTTCTGGTTAAAGCAGGTACCGGAAACTCTCAGCCAACAGCGCGGAATCTCGCTGGAACAAGCGCATAAAATTATCCATGATGAATATCTGGCAGTGCAGCACACATTAAATTGGTATTGCTTCGATTATTGGAGTGAGCGACTGGATTTAGATATCTACGCCATGACCACACAAGCGGGCAGCCGGGTTCGTCTGCGCCAGGATACCCAGCCCTTTCTGACCAGTTTACGGGAGCGCGGCTTGCAAACTATTTTGCTCACCAATGCCCACCCGCACAGCCTGGCGGTAAAAATTGAGCACACCGCTCTCGACCAGCACCTTGATTTATTACTTTCCACCCATACATTTGGTTATCCAAAGGAAGATCAACGGCTGTGGCAAGCTGTCACACAGCATACTGGGCTGAATCCTGCCAGAACCTTATTTGTCGATGACAGTGAAAAGATTTTGGATGCCGCGCACGCCTTTGGTATCCGCTATTGTCTGGGGATAGAAAACCCAGATTCCAGCTGTGCTGATAAGGCATTTCACAGCCATCCTGCAATCAATGATTACCGTAAGCTATTGCCCGCATTGCAGTTACGCAAGTGAGTGGGGAAATTCAGCCTAACGACAGGAGTTTTCATGAAGGATAAAACAGCTTTGGATGAATCGGTTCGGCTGGATAAATGGCTTTGGGCTGCCCGGTTTTACAAAACCAGAGCCGTCGCGCGGGACATGGTGGACGGCGGCAAAGTCCACTACAACGGGCAGCGCGGTAAACCGAGTAAGTTAGTTGAAATCAATGCTGAAATCCGCCTGCGCCAAGGAAACGATGAGCGCACAGTACGGGTCTTGGCGCTACACCACCAGCGCAGGGGCGCAAGTGAAGCTCAGGCATTATATGAAGAAACAGAGGCCAGCATTGCTAACCGCGAGAAAGTGGCACAGGCGCGCAAGCTAAATGCTCTGACTATGCCGCATCCGGATCGACGTCCGGATAAAAAAGAGCGTCGCAACCTAATCAAATTTAAACAAGGCGAGCCTGAGTAAACTGCTTGCAGCCAGAAAGAGAGAAAATTATGTCTAATCACGACCTGTCTCATCACGACCAATCTAATCGCGATCAACTACATCGCTATCTGTTCGCTAACCATGCGGTGCGCGGTGAGCTAGTTTCAGTTAATGAAACCTATCAGCAGGTATTAGCCAATCATGATTATCCACCCGCGGTACAAAAACTGTTGGGTGAAATGTTGGTCGCGACCAGTCTACTAACGGCTACCCTCAAGTTTGACGGTGATATTACGGTGCAATTGCAGGGCGGCGATGGCCCACTATCACTGGCAGTGATTAACGGCAATAACCAACAAGAAATGCGTGGCGTCGCCCGCTTTAAAGGCGAGATCAGTGATGAAAGCACCCTGAAAGAGATGATGGGCAACAGTGGTTATCTGGTGATCACTATCACGCCAGCACAGGGGGAACGCTATCAAGGCGTCGTGGCATTGGAAGGTGAAACCATCGCTGCCTGTCTGGAAAATTACTTTATGCAGTCTGAACAGCTCCCTACCCGCCTGTTCATCCGCACGGGTAGTGTAGAGGGTAAAGCTGCCGCAGGCGGTATGTTGCTGCAAGTTCTGCCAGCAACAGATCGCAATGAAGATGAGTTTGATCATCTGGCACAACTGACCACCACCATTAAAGCTGAAGAGTTATTCACCCTGCCGGCCAATGAGGTGCTGTATCGGTTATATCATCAGGAAGAAGTGACACTTTATGAGCCACAAAATGTCAGCTTCCGTTGTACCTGTTCCCGTGAACGTTGTGCCGATGCATTAGTGACGTTATCCGAAGATGACGTTAAAGAGATGCTCGAGCTGGACGGCAATATCGATATGAATTGCGAGTATTGCGGCACTCACTACCTGTTTGATGCGGTTGATATCGCCACATTAAAAAGCGGTAATAGTCCGTCACCAGAACAAATTCATTAATTCTTGTAATGCATAGTTGGGTGCTGACTCGTGCCCAGCTATTTCTCCTGCTGTTTCATACTTGCGACAATCCGTGTCCTATCTCTCATAACCTAGCGAAAAATAGGCCATATATTGAAATATTTGAACGCTATCGCTGTTAATCAGAGATGAGTAATTACAATCGCTGGTAGAAAATTGACGATCCAGGAGTTATGACATGAGTGTTAAAGGAATTACCCCGCAGGAGCTCGCCGCCTATGGCATCCATAACGTCAGCGAGATTGTTTACAACCCAAGCTATGATTTACTGTTCCAGGAAGAGACCAAACCCACACTCGAAGGATACGAGCGCGGAACCCTCACCACCACAGGAGCAATTGCGGTAGACACCGGTATCTTTACTGGCCGTTCACCCAAAGATAAATATATTGTCCGAGATGCCATCACGCAGGATACCGTGTGGTGGGCTGATCAAGGCAAAGGCAAGAATGATAACAAACCGCTGAGCCAAGAAACCTGGGCCCACCTGAAAGGGTTGGTAACCAATCAGTTGTCTGGCAAGCGCCTGTTTGTTGTTGATACATTCTGCGGTGCCAATGCCGATACCCGTCTGCAAGTTCGCTTTGTCACTGAAGTGGCCTGGCAAGCGCATTTCGTCAAAAACATGTTTATCCGCCCAACAGATGAAGAACTGGCCCATTTCGAACCTGATTTTATCGTCATGAATGGCGCTAAATGCACTAACCCGAACTGGAAAGAGCAAGGTCTGAATTCAGAGAACTTTGTCGCCTTTAACCTGACAGAACGTATGCAGCTGATTGGCGGCACATGGTATGGCGGTGAAATGAAGAAAGGTATGTTCTCAATGATGAACTACCTGCTACCACTGAAAGGCATTGCTTCCATGCACTGCTCGGCTAACGTCGGCGAAAAAGGCGATGTTGCTATCTTCTTCGGCTTGTCCGGTACCGGTAAAACCACCCTGTCCACTGACCCGAAACGCAAGTTGATCGGCGATGACGAACATGGCTGGGATGATGACGGCGTATTTAACTTTGAAGGTGGCTGCTACGCCAAAACCATCAAATTATCCGAAGAAGCAGAACCCGATATTTATCATGCAATTAAGCGCGATGCTTTGCTGGAAAACGTAGTCGTACTGCCAGATGGTACTGTTGATTTCAATGACGGTTCCAAAACTGAAAACACCCGTGTTTCTTACCCTATCTACCACATTGAAAATATCGTCAAGCCAGTATCTAAAGCGGGCCATGCCACTAAAGTTATTTTCCTGACGGCTGATGCTTTTGGCGTATTACCGCCGGTATCTCGCCTGACGGCAAATCAAACCCAGTATCACTTCCTGTCTGGCTTTACCGCCAAACTGGCCGGTACTGAGCGCGGTGTTACTGAGCCGACGCCAACCTTCTCTGCGTGTTTTGGTGCCGCATTCTTGTCACTGCATCCAACACAATATGCAGAAGTGCTGGTGAAACGTATGCAAGCGGTGGGCGCACAAGCTTATCTGGTCAACACTGGCTGGAATGGCACGGGCAAACGTATTTCCATCAAAGATACCCGAGCTATCATTGACGCCATTCTGAATGGTGAAATTGATAAGGCTGAAACCTTTACTTTACCTATCTTTGATCTGGCGGTGCCGATGGCATTACCGGGCGTAGACCCTGCAATCCTCGACCCTCGCGATACTTACGCCGATGTCGCGCAGTGGCAAGAGAAAGCCGAAGACTTAGCGAAGCGCTTTACCACTAACTTCGATAAGTATACGGATACCCCAGCTGGGGCCGCGCTAGTCAGCGCAGGGCCAAAGATCTGATTTAGATTTGGTTTTGTAAGATGACAAAAGGGGCACATTGGTGTCCCTTTTTGTTTTTCGCACATCAACAATGGATTAGATCTGGTTTGGTGGTTTAGTGATCAGGTTGGGTTGTGGTTGTTCGGTGATCGGGTTCGGTTGTCATGAGTTTAGTGATTAGCTTATCTCCGTAGCCTCAACCGAACCGAATCACTATTCACTAGTCACTGAACAATTAATATTCAATAACCAAATCTGATCACACTACCACTGATGGCTTAGCCTTCACATCCAACGGCAACGGGATATAAGCCCGAATCCGTAATCCGCCCCGCTCACTGGTGCCGATATCCAACGAACCGGCGTGCGCATCAATAATCCGCTGCACAATGGCCAGCCCTAATCCGGTGCCGCTGGTGCTGCGTGCGCTATCACCACGGACAAAAGGCTGGAATAAATGCTTTAAATCTTCGGGCTTGATACCGGGGCCATCATCTTCCACCTGGAACCAGGCGCGTTGAAGTTCAGTGCCGCTACTCACTTTTATCCAACCATTACCGTAACGGGCGGCGTTCACCACCATATTTGCCAAAGCGCGTTTAATGGATAACGGATGAATATCCACCATGACCTCGCCTTGGCATAAATCTGTTTCAATTACCCGCTCATAGCCGCTTTCAGCCGCAATCACTTCACCCAACACCGCATTAAGATCACTCGATTCGGTCGGCATCTCCTGCCCAGTGCGCAGATAATCGATAAATTGCTCAATAATGGCATTGCACTCTTCAATGTCTTTATTGATCGACTCAGAGAGATAACCGTCGGCTTCACTCATCATTTCCGTCGCCAAACGAATCCGGGTCAATGGTGTGCGTAAGTCATGGCTGACCCCGGCCATTAGCAAAGTGCGGTCATCAGCCAGCAGCTTCACGCCAGCCGCCATTTGGTTAAATGCCCGGGTCACAGAACGCACTTCTGAAGCGCCATATTCCCGTAAAGGCGGCGGAATAATACCCTTACCGACCTGCAAAGCCGCGTGTTCCAGCTCGACCAAGGGACGATTCTGAATACGGATAAACAGCCAAGCCCCGCCGACCGCCAACAGCATGATGGCCAAGGTATAGCGGAACAGTGGCGAAAAATCGCCTTGATGGATCTCGGTTAATGGCACCCTCACCCAGATATCCGGCGACAACCATGTTTTTAGCCAGACAACCGGGGAGTTTTTATTCACCTCAACCCGCACATCGGTTGGCCCACCTAATTGCTGGGCCATTTGATCACTAAGAAATTTGTAATGCTGTGCCCAACGCAGGCCACTTTCCTCTGCCGCAGCATTGGTATAAAGCGAAATCCCCAATTCACGGTAAATCTCACGCCGAAACGCCGGCGGGACTTCAAGTAGCGTGCCATCTTCCAGTTGCAGTCGATCAGTCATCAGCATACGAACTTCATAGGCCAACACTTTATTAAACTGCTGCAAACTGGGCAAAATGGCGAAATTCAGCACCACCAAATACGTCGTGACCAAGCTGACAAACAACAAGGTCACAATCAGTAATAAGGTTCGGGCGAATGAGCTACGCGGAGAAAAGCGCCATCGCCTCATGCTTTACTGCCGTCCGGCACGAATACATAGCCCAAACCCCATACGGTTTGGATATAGCGTGGATGCGCTGGATCTTCTTCTACCATGCGGCGCAGACGTGAAATCTGTACGTCGATAGAGCGCTCCATTGCACTGTATTCACGGCCACGCGCCAGGTTCATCAATTTATCGCGAGATAATGGCTCACGCGGGTGACTGACCAAGGCTTTCAGCACCGCAAACTCGCCGCTAGTCAATGGCATAGGCTCATCTTCACGGAACATCTCGCGAGTCCCGAGGTTCAGTTTGAACTTACCAAAGGCAATAATCGCTTCTTCTTGTGAAGGCGCGCCCGGTAATTCGTTAGCCTGACGACGCAATACTGCACGGATGCGGGCCAGCAATTCGCGGGGATTGAATGGCTTCGGAATATAGTCATCCGCACCAATCTCCAGCCCAACGATACGGTCAACTTCTTCACCTTTCGCCGTCACCATAATGATCGGCATTGGGTTGCTTTGACTGCGCAGACGGCGGCAAATAGACAGGCCATCTTCCCCTGGTAACATCAGGTCGAGCACCATCAGGTGGAAAGACTCACGGGTCAGCAAGCGATCCATCTGTTCAGCATTGGCAACACTGCGCACCTGGAAACCTTGCTCTGTCAGGTAACGTTCTAATAGCGCACGTAGGCGCATATCGTCATCAACGACCAGAATCTTGTGATTCTCTTGCATTTTATTACTCCCAAAGGCCGTATTGCCCGAATCTGCACATTGTTAGAAAAACTTACTCTATACCCTAAATAATTCGAGTTGCAGGAAGGCGGTAACTGAGTAAATCCCCAAGAGCTTACATAAGTAAGTGACTGGGGTGAACGAAAGCAGCCAACGCACATGCAGCTTGAAGTATGACGGGTATAACAGACAGCTATTAATGGTATATATTCTAGTCGAAATTGTTACAAAGCTTATTGTCGGGCTTAATTATCAACACTTTCGTCAAATGGGCGATAGCGAATTTCTAAAATCCAGTAGGTTGCTTCGCCATTGGGTGTTTGCACCGTCACTTCATCATCCACCTGTTTGCCTATTAAGGCACGGGCCACCGGCGAATCGATAGAAATCCATTTTTTCGCAGGATCAAACTCATCCGGCCCGACCAAACGAAAGATGCGTTGTTCTTCTAATTCATTTTCTACCCGCACCCAAGCACCAAAATAGACTTTTCCTTCCTGACGAGGGTCGGGATCGACAACTTTCAGCACTTCAAGGCGCTTGGTCAGAAAGCGCACCCGGCGGTCAATTTCCCGCAGTCGCTTCTTACCATAGATATATTCGGCATTTTCCGAACGGTCACCCATGGCGGCCGCTTCAGACACGGCTTGTGTCACTATCGGCCGCTCTTCTCGCCACAGATAATGCAGCTCCCGATCCAGCGCCTGCCAGCCCTCGCGGGTAATGTAGTTGCTTTTAGCCATTCGCTCATCCAATCAATATGGTTGGGTCTAATACCACGCAATATAACGTAATAACGAAACTTTCTGCCAATAAGTTTATTTCCTCATTATCCAATGGGTTGCCCCCACTCTCGCGTTGCGGCTTGTTCACAAGATATCTGTAGTTTCTCTCATTTGGAACTGGATATGTTGACTTTTTAACCAGTGAGTTTTAGAACAAGAAGTGGGTGGTCGACCACTTATCAGTATTTATTAACTGAATGTTGTATATGAATTTATTTACATAATGGAGGGTATAAAAATGGAAATAATTATTCTAGAAACCAAATTACCGGCACAAAACGTACCTCGGCCAGCCGCCGATCAATAACAACCGAAACCTCCCTGGAACATTAGGGAGGTTAGTTTATGTCTCAGTTCATATAACGTTACACAATGGAGCGAACACGTATGGAAGGTTCTAAGCCCTTACTGTTACCTCATATCACGCTATCAACCAATACAGCCTTACGAGCAGGGGTCTTGCTGACCATTGCCGATCTTGCTGAATGGGAACGTTTTAATCGCCTACTTGGGTGCTGTAATGGCAAACACACTACGGAACAAATCGCCACAATTCTTTCTCTTGATATCAATAAGTTGAATAACACTCTCGCTTCTCTGGAGGACGCTGGCTTTATCTGGTGTTTACCGGATTACCACGCCATTCCAACATCTTTATTTCTACAGGAATTTAACCGTTGGCTCCCTATATGGGTTCACCAAATGTACGACCAGCCGATGATATGGCAAGGTCTGTATGATGGTCATGAACCCGCATCGATAATGATTGGTTGGGCGCAGGAAAATATGCATTACACCCGCAGCGTAATGTCACATATGCCCCTCGCCGTCCAGTACGCGAGCACGGAAAGAGAACAGCAAGTCCAGTTCCGCCATCTCAGCGAAGAATGGGATCACTATCGGCTGTTTATGACCGCCTGTGAGGCCACAGCTATCAGTGCAGACTATCTAAATGAAAGCCGCCCACTGGCAAGCACATTAAATATCACTCTATTTATGCGCAGCGTCGCCCCTCTAGGGACACTGGTGTACAACGCTTGCGAGGCGTTACTGGAAGCCACCACGGATAATGACCAAACAGTAGTGGATTTTTACCAAACCGTCGGCCAACGACACGATTTGCCTCAGGCATTCACTGATGAACTTATTCGCCACTTGATGGTTGATAAAGAATTTGGCCATATCGATATCTTTGAACAGCTGCTGGAGAACCATCCAATGCTACCAGCAGCAACCGTAGCCGCTATTTTTTCAAGCTGCCATCGGCTGGCAGATTGGTTTGAGGTGTGGAATGACAATATTTATCATCATTACCGCCTATCAGACCCTCCCTATTTAACTAACCGTCCGCCACAACCCCCCTATCATCAGCTTCAGTCGTCAGGAGTTGGCGGCTAATATTCATTATTTGAGGTCTATTTTATGGATAACACTGTCATCGCCCCAGCCATCCCCCTTGTATCACTGCATGATTTATCTATTGCCAGAGAACTTTGGGATGTTGTTCAACCCGAAGAGATAGATGAATGTCTGACTACCACACTGCATGTATTACGCGGCTGGCTGGAGGGCGACAAGCTAAGTGAATACTATGGGCTAGCGCCACACTGCTGCAAACTGATGGTTGAAATGTGCCACTTGTTATACGGGCTGGACAAAACCCTCGCACGATGTGCAGCAGAAACTGAGGATAAACAGTTGCAGGAATTGTTTATCCGCCACGCATTCCATTCACACCACATGCATAAATACTGGGATGCTATCTGCCAGGAATTGACCCACTCCCCGATCACGGAGCTTGAGCCATTAACCTCAACTTTAATGTTCCAGTTGGCGCTGGAAAATATGGCGGTGAAAGACCCACTAGCATTCTCTTATGCCATGGGGCTTTTTGGTTCCCCAGGAGATACTGACGCGCTTAACGCCATGGCGCAATTTTTCGAACGCATCTCTAGTCATCAGAAAGTAACCCAACAACTTTCTTCATGGGTCGCCGAAGCGACCAGCAACGAAATATCATTTGCCAGTATTCCCGCGACTCAGCGCTATGGTTACCCCTATAGTGGCCGTTATGGCAAAGCCTGTGCCGATATTTTGGGGCCACGTTTACAACGGGATTTAGATACCAGTTTGATTAACCTAGCCTCGTTGGGGGATCAATTTCATCTATTTTACCGGGGAATAAGCATTTTTTATGTCAATAAAAAATTGCCTTTTCCCCGCCTAAAAATGGATTGGTTACACGGCGTGTAACTCTGGCGCATAAACCGAGCAAGGATAGGAGGAAAGTATGCTATTAAAAAACTCAATCAGCATTGAGCATGTTCAGGAACACAGGCTGCGCCTGACTTCAAGGCTACAGGTTGTCGAGTTGGTTGACACCGATATCAGCACTTTTTTTACCTCCCAGCTTTCAGCCCATAGAGATCCTGAACGGGCACTGCAAGAAGCGGGTTGTTGTGAGGCATTCAGCGACGATTTTATCGAATTTCTTGACCAGAATATGATGCTTTACCCCTTTCCCCCCGATGCCGATTACATTGATGCCAGCATGGCCGCTGAAGCCATTAATAAAGAACTGAATCTTTGGGCCGACGCCCTGTATTTTGATACATTTTGGCAAAAAATGAATAATCCAGATTCGCCGAACAATCTCAATACTCTTTACGCCTGGGCAATCGAGAATTATCACCATACCCACAGTGTTATCCAACATTTGGGCACCGTATTAGCCCACACTAATGAGTTATTACTGATTAATAAGTGCATCATTCATTTATCAGAGGAATGGGATCATCCTTATTTGTTTAAAGTCAGCGCAACACGTTTTCGACATGCTCATCAATTGCCTCAATTAGAAAAAAACTTATTGCCGCTACCCAGCACCCAGGGAATTTGCCGATTCTTGCAGATGGCGGCTAAACAGCACCCGTTCGTCTATAAAAGTTGCGTGGCCGTTCTAGAGAAAACGGCGCGGCGAGTTGAGGAGACTCGCCAGTTTTATCACCATGTGGCGGCTCAGCATGCTTTGCATGACGATGTTGTCATGCCGCTGATAGCGCATGCCGAAACCGATGAAGAGTATGACCATCTCAATTCATTAAGTTTATTCTCAGCTTGCTATGGTGCCCTGCCGATAACTATTGCTGGGGCAGCATTGAGATTCGCCTATGGTTTTACTGAAGCGCTTTATCTCTGGCAATGCCACCTGCTGGATGTTTATTTGCATCAACCATTGGGTGAAGGCCACCGTAGCCGTCGATCTGCTTAGGCCACTCATTGATGCGGTTATGGAAACGCCCTCAACCGATGCAGCCAATTGCTATCATTTTTGTTGGCTCCTCTTTGGCTTATTACGTGCTGATGACGACGTTTTCCACTTATCTCCATGAACATTTACGTTTTCCTATTACCACTGTCAGCGTCATTATGTTTGGCTACATTTTAGTTTCACGGTTATCCAAAGTCGCACTGGGGCCGTGGTTTGATCGCCTGACTTTTCGTTCCGGCCTGATTTTCGCGCTAGGCATCGCCGCCAGTGGTTTTTTATTAGCATCGTCGAATGCTCTCATGGGGGAATTCGCCCCTTGGTGTCTGTGTATCGCTGGAGTGGGTGTTTCCTCGGTTGTCTTGCTGACTCAGTCATTTATTGCCAGCCAGAAACAACTTCGGTCTCACAATGCGACAACCTCGGCTGATTACTCCTTTCTCTATATCTTGATGAATGGTTCGGCGTTGATTGCCCCTATCATCGGCTTTGAAATCCTACGCTATGTACCCCAAGGGCTATATTGGATTATCGGTGGCCTCTATATATTACTGCTGGTCTATTGCCTGATATACATCTCGGGGACTGAGTGCAAACCGCCCCCAGCTCCGCGCCTGACACTCGCTGACTGGCTCAAGCCCTTTAAAAATCGCAATTACTGCCGCTTCCTACTGGTCAACAGTTTATTATGGATGCTGCATGCCCAGCTTTATTCCACCATCCCTCTCTATACCCGCGAGACCTTCGATGACGAAAGTAATCTGACACTGTTCTTTATCGTGGAAGCGCTATGCGTCATGGTGTTGCAGCATTGGGTCAGTCTCTATATTAATCAGTATATTCCATCTTATTATCCTGCTGTCGCTCTGATGTTATTCTCTGTTTCTTTTTTCCTGATTTATCTTGCTCAGGATATGGTACTGATTCTATGGGCTGCGGGGGTTTTCTCCCTGGCTCTTATGGTGTACATGCCCAGCGCAGATGCAAATAATGCTGCATTTGCTGACCATGGCAGTTTCGCGACCTATTTTGGTTTGCTATCACTGTCAGCAACATTGGGTGATTCGTTAGGCAATATTTTGGGAATGAGGTTGTTGGCTTTCCTGTTACAAAGTGGAAATGTCTCACAATACTTTTTCTGGCTCGCCGGGATAACCGCAGTGCTGGCAATTTTTTACCGCAATCCGTATAACTGTTCTCTATGATTTTTCCCTATTCCTCTATCAAAATTGATATCAGACTTATGAATGAACAACTGAGCAGCATTATTGCAAGCGAAATACAGGCGCGACCGGAGCAAGTGATTGCTGCAATACGCCTGTTGGATGAAGGTAATACCGTGCCCTTTATTTCACGGTATCGTAAGGAAGTTACCGGCGGATTGGATGATACCCAGCTGCGCCAGTTGGAAAGCCGTTTGGGTTATCTGCGCGAACTTGAAGACCGCCGCCAAACCATTCTTAAATCAATAGAAGATCAAGGCAAGCTCACCGAGCAACTCGCCGGTGCCATTAACGGCACCATGAGTAAAACCGAGTTGGAAGATTTATACCTTCCTTATAAACCCAAGCGCCGCACCCGTGGGCAGATTGCTATTGAAGCCGGTCTGGAACCCTTGGCAGACAGCTTATGGCATGATCCACAGCAAGACCCAGAACAGGTCGCGCTCGCTTTTGTCGATGCTGAAAAAGGCGTGGCGGATACCAAAGCGGCACTGGATGGCGCGCGCTATATCCTGATGGAGCGTTTTGCGGAAGATGCAACATTGCTGGCGAAAGTGCGCCAATACTTGTGGAAAAACGCCCATTTAGTATCAAAAGTAGTGGAAGGCAAAGAGCAGGAAGGCGCTAAATTCCGCGATTACTTTGATCACCACGAACCTATCGCCCAAGTCCCTTCTCACCGCGCCCTAGCGATGTTCCGTGGCCGTAATGAAGGTGTGCTGCAACTGGCGCTGAATCCCGATCCCCAGTTTGACGAGCCGCCTCGCGAGAGTCAGGGCGAACAGATTATTATCAATCACCTGGATCTGCGCCTGAATAATGCGCCGGCAGACAGCTGGCGCAAAGCGGTGGTCAACTGGACTTGGCGCATTAAGGTGCTGATGCATCTTGAAACCGAGTTGATGAGCACCTTGCGTGAACGGGCCGAAGACGAAGCTATCAATGTATTCGCCCGTAACATGCAAGATTTGCTGATGGCGGCCCCAGCAGGGATGCGCGCCACTATGGGCCTCGATCCGGGCCTGCGCACCGGGGTAAAAGTGGCGGTAGTTGATGCTACCGGCAAGCTGGTTGCCTTCGATACCATTTATCCTCATACCGGGCAGACGGCAAAAGCCGCCGCTGTAGTGGCCGCCCTGTGCATCAAACATCAGGTTGAATTGGTAGCGATTGGTAACGGCACCGCATCACGGGAAACCGAGCGCTTCTTTACTGAGCTGCAACAGCAGTATCCGGCGGTGACGGCGCAGAAAGTCATTGTCAGTGAAGCCGGGGCGTCAGTTTATTCAGCCTCGGAGCTGGCGGCACTGGAATTCCCAGATCTGGATGTTTCCATCCGTGGCGCGGTCTCTATTGCCCGCCGCTTGCAAGACCCGTTAGCGGAACTGGTGAAAATCGACCCGAAATCCATCGGGGTCGGCCAATATCAGCATGATGTCAGCCAAAGCCAATTGGCGAAAAAACTGGATGCGGTGGTAGAAGACTGTGTAAACGCCGTGGGAGTCGATTTGAACACCGCGTCCGTGCCATTGCTGAACCGAGTCGCCGGTTTGACCCGCATGATGGCGCAAAATATTGTGAACTGGCGTGATGAGAATGGCCGCTTCCATAACCGCGAACAATTGCTGAAAGTCAGCCGCTTAGGGCCAAAAGCCTTTGAACAGTGCGCCGGTTTCTTGCGTATCAACCACGGGAATAACCCGCTGGATGCCTCAACAGTGCATCCAGAGGCCTATCCGATTGTCGAGCGTATTTTGGCCGCCACCGAGCAAGCTTTGCAGGATTTGATGGGCAATGCCACGGCCTTGCGTAATCTCAATGCCCGCGATTTCACCACCGAGAAATTTGGTGTGCCGACGGTCACCGATATCTTACGCGAGCTAGAAAAACCGGGCCGAGATCCCCGCCCTGAGTTTAAAACGGCGACCTTTGCCGAGGGCGTGGAAACACTGAATGACCTGACGCCGGGTATGATCCTCGAAGGCTCAGTGACTAACGTGACTAACTTTGGTGCGTTTGTCGATATCGGCGTTCATCAGGATGGTCTGGTGCATATTTCCTCACTGGCAGATAAATTTGTCGATGACCCGCATAAGGTGGTGAAAGCCGGCGATATCGTCAAAGTTAAAGTCATGGAAGTGGATTTGCAGCGCAAACGTATTGCTCTGACGATGCGCCTTGATGAGCAACCGGGTGAAAGCGGTTCACGCCGGGGTAATGGCGGTGAAAACCGTGCCAATGCCAATAATTCCAGTAATAACAGCCGACCACGGAATAATAATGAATCCAATAGCCGCCCAGCAGCCAAAGGGCGCGTAGACAGCAATTCTGGCAGCAACAACAGCGCCATGAGTGACGCGTTGGCTGCGGCGTTTAAAAAGCGCTGATATCGGAGCTGAGGGCCACATTTGTGACCCTCAGCTTGCTTTATTCACTTTCTGCATGGCATTTGTCAGTTAAAACTCATCCCTAACGGGTTATTGACCCTCTACGCTCATATTTTTTTCTTCTATAAGATTGCTGGGTTATCTTCTAAATTAATTAGCACGCAATTCTTTTATCCAGTGTTAAATCGAGTATCACCCTGGCTGATTTAACATCATAGTTAACATGCGGTTTAATTTGGTCCGCTATGGCTGTTAATTTATAAATAATTACCATAGCATTCTAATAGTTAATTAGAATGCGAATGTTATTTGATTCAAATCATAGTGAAATGATTATGTTAATAATCGGTATTTATCATTATGGATAACGGTTTATAGAAACATTCAGTTAACTGATTTAACTCATTGTTCGCATTTGCGATTGTGCTAATTTGATGGTAAAACAAGCGCAAATAAAAATCAGACTCATTAATTATAAAAATGAGATCGTAATGAATATTTACTTTTGAGTATTTAACCTGAGTTGAATATGAAAACGATTCTTACTATTATTACTTTAATTATTACGTCTTACAGACTCTAAATAATTTGAGTTGCAGGAAGGTAGCCAATGCACATGCAGCTTGAAGTATGGCGAGTAGGGTGGAATCACTCTGAATACTGGTACATCAATAACGATAATTAATTACCTACATTTCAAGAGGCTCTTATGCATTTGATCCCACAACGTTCCTACAAAATTGTTGGTTTCTCACCTGAAATTAGCCCCGCTTACCGGCAGAAATTGTTGTCTCTGGGTATGCTACCCGGCTCTTCATTTAATGTTGTTCGCCTAGCGCCCTTAGGTGACCCTATTCAGATAGAAACTCGTCGGGTCAGTCTGGTGCTCCGTAAAAAAGACTTAGATTTGCTGACTCTCGACCTGCAACCCTAAGATTTCAGGTCAATTCTTTATTTTTCAGGTCAACTTCTTGTTTTTCAGGTCAACTTCTTATTCTGGTTGCGGGGTGATGCAAGATAATCGCCTTGCGCAAGCTGACTTTCATTTATTGATTATCACGTTGGATTATGAAAACACTCACCATTGGCCTAATTGGCAACCCCAATGCGGGTAAAACTACCCTTTTCAACCAGTTAACTGGCGCTCGCCAGCGAGTTGGTAACTGGGCCGGGGTCACTGTCGAGCGCAAAGAGGGCCACTTCAACACCGCGCAACACCAAGTGACTTTGGTTGACCTGCCGGGAACCTACTCACTAACGACCATTTCAGAGCAAACCTCGCTGGATGAGCAAATTGCCTGCCACTATATTTTGAGCGGCGAAGCGGACCTGCTGATTAACGTGGTGGATGCCGCCAATCTGGAGCGCAATCTCTACCTGACACTGCAACTGCTGGAGCTAGGCATCCCCTGTATCGTGGCTCTGAATATGCTGGATATCGCCAAAAGCCAGCACATTGATATTGATATTGAAGCCCTTTCTCAGCAATTGGGCTGCCCGGTTATCCCGCTGATCTCGACTCGAGGGCGCGGTATCAATGAATTAAAAACGAGCATTGATGAGTTTCAGCCCGTCACTTTTAAAGCTTTGATTAACTACCCGCCGGTGCTACTGCATGAAGTGGAGAAGCTGGTGCAGGAAATGCCGCCCTCCTTGCCGGTTCAACAACGCCGCTGGTTGTCCCTGCAAATCTTGGAAGGGGATATTTACAGCTTGGCGCGTGCGGGTATAGCTGCGCCACGCCTTGAGCTGGCACGTGAAAACCTACGGAAAAATCAGCACGAAGACTCAGAACTGGTGATCGCCGATGCCCGCTATCAGAGCATTGCCCGTATCTGCGATATCGTCGGCAACTCACAGCAAGCCGAACCCAACCGCCTGACACAAGCACTCGACAAAGTGATCCTGAACCGCTGGTTGGGCGTGCCTATCTTCTTGTTTGTCATGTATTTAATGTTCGTCTTGGCCATTAATATCGGCGGGGCGCTACAACCGATATTTGATATCGGCTCTGCGGCCATTTTTATTCAAGGAATACAATGGGTTGGCTATACACTGCATTTCCCGCAGTGGCTAACTATCTTCCTGGCCCAAGGGGTCGGGGGCGGGATAAACACCGTGCTGCCGCTGGTGCCACAAATTGGCATGATGTATTTGTTCCTCTCCTTTTTGGAAGATTCTGGCTATATGGCCCGTGCCGCGTTTGTTATGGACCGGCTGATGCAGGCGCTGGGGTTACCGGGTAAATCTTTTGTGCCGTTGATTGTTGGTTTTGGCTGCAATGTACCCTCGATTATGGGCGCACGCACCTTGGATGCTCAACGCGAGCGATTGATAACTATCATGATGGCGCCGTTTATGTCCTGTGGCGCGCGGCTAGCTATATTTGCAGTATTTGCCGCCGCATTCTTCGGCCAGGACGGGGCCAGTATCGTCTTTTCTCTCTATTTACTGGGGATTGCCGTCGCCATTCTCACCGGATTGGTTTTGAAATACACCATCATGCGCGGTGAAGCATCACCCTTTGTGATGGAATTGCCGGTTTATCATGTGCCGCATCTCAAAAGTCTGTTATTACAAACCTGGCAACGGTTGAAAGGATTTGTCCTGCGCGCCGGGAAAGTCATTGTTATCGCGAGTATTTTTATTGGCGGTTTGAACAGTTTTTCTTTCAGCGGCAAAGCCGTCGACAGTATTAATGACTCGGCGCTGGCTTCTGTTAGTAAAGTATTAACGCCATTACTGTCGCCAATGGGGATTCATGAGGATAACTGGCAAGCGACTGTGGGCTTAGTCACCGGGGCCATGGCCAAAGAAGTCGTGGTGGGGACATTGAATACCCTTTACACCGCCGAACAAATTAAAAATGAACCTTTTGATGCTGAAAGCTTTAATTTATGGGGTGAATTGGCCGGAGCGGTTGATACCACCTGGCAGGGGTTAAAAGATACTTTTAGCCTCAGTGTGTTATCCAACCCTATTGAAGCCAGTAAAGGTGACGGCGAAATGGCGGCCGGTTCGATGGGGATGATGAGTAGCAAGTTCGGCTCCAGTATTTCAGCCTACAGCTACCTGATTTTCGTCTTACTGTATGTGCCTTGTGTCTCGGTGATGGGGGCGATTACGCGGGAAACCAGCCGCGGCTGGATGACTTTCTCAATACTGTGGGGGCTGAATGTTGCTTACTCACTGGCCACCTTGTTCTATCAAGCGGCCACTTTCCGGGATCACCCGCAACAGAGTCTTAGCATTATCGCATTGGTTATTATTATTAATGTTTTAATCTTGTTGGGTTTGCGCCGGGCGCGCAGCCGGGTCACCGTGAGATTACAAAACAATACACCCACCAGCAAGTGTTGCCAGCGCTCTGGCAATGACTGTCATTGATGAGGAGAAGCTATGGCAAGCCTGGTGCAATTGCGCGATGCAATCGCCCTTAGCGGCAACACTGATGCCAAGCAGTTAAGCCACCAATTGGCGCTGCCTTTACCTCTGGTTGAGGCAATGCTGGAAAAGTTGACCGCAATGGGCAAGATTGAACGTATTGAGCAAGATAATAGCGGGTGCCTCAGCGGCAATTGCAAGCGTTGCCCTGAGGGAAAGAATCAATGTAACACAGTGATTTATCACTTGAAAAATTAACAGCGCACCAAATGAGATGCCCACTTGGGCATCTCTGCTAACATTATTTATAGACTTCTGCATCGGCAGCAAACTTCCCTTTCTCGCGCTCGGCAATAATCAGGTAATACTTACCGCCTTTCTCGTCTGCCAATTTTGACAGTTCATGCTTCACGTCCATTGGCGATGTTGCTTCACCCGAAGTCGAGATTGTGCCAATTTTTTCGTAATTTTTAGCTTCTTCTTTAGTAATTTCTTTAGCCGCCATCGCGCCAAAAGAAACCCCTGTCACCACCAGAGCTACCGCCAGATTTTTCAATAAATTCATACCGAATACCTCGCAAATGAATGATTAATGCTTATAAGTATTGTACTAATGCACTAACAATTATTAATTAAATTTAATATTTAGCCATTAAATCGACGATTAAATTTTATTTAGCCGCTCTTTTCAACCGGCTCTTATCGCCAGCCATGGTGCTTCGAAAGCCCAAAAAATAGAATGTCAGCGGCTATTCTGTTGCGCGAAATCGATAATTAGTTTTGAAAATTCATCAGGATGAGAAACAAATGGCGCATGGGCACATCCTTTCATCACCACCGACTGCGTGTGCGGCCATTTGCTATCTAACAATGAGGCGACATTGCGCGGCACCAGCCCATCCAGATAACCATAAATACGCAAAAAAGGCAGAGAGCAGCCGGCTAACGCTTCGCGCAAATCCGCCGTGCGCAGGATATCTAACCCACCGGTCAAGACACTCACTTCCGGCATTTGGTGTTGCAATACAACCGCTTTCAACAAACGGGCATCCTGGCGTGCGCTTTCCGTCCCCAAAGTTTGCAGCGCCAAAAAACGTTCAACGGTGCGCTGGAAATCCTCACTGAGTTGTTGTTGGAAACCCGCCAAAACCTCTGGGCGGATACCCGGCCACTCATCATGAGCCGCAAAACACGGGGAAGAAGCCACCGTGATAAGCCCACTGACCCGCTCAGGGTGCTGCAAAGCTATCTGGCTAGCAACCAACCCGCCCATTGACCAACCCAGCCATATAGCTTGCTTAGGGGCTTGTTGTAAGACTATTTCAGCCATTTCAGACAGTGACATCGCACCAAATTCATTGCTGCGGCCATAGCCAGGGAGATCGACTAAATGCAGGCGAAAATGCGGCGCGAGTCGGTCAATTATGCAATGCCATACTCCTGCATTCAGCCCCCATCCGTGCAGTAACACAAGATCGCGATCGCCTTCACCGCAGACGTTCCAATAAAGTTGTTTCATACGTTAGTATCCTGTCGCCTTAACCTGTATAGCAAGGAAGATATACATGCTAACAATCATCAGCCAATGTTGGCTATGCCAGCAACCGCTGTATCACCCAAAGCACGGTATTTGTTGCTACTGCCGCCGCCACTTACCCCCATTACCGCCTTGTTGCCCTTACTGCGGCTTACCTTGCAGCAATACAGCTTTGCCTTGTGGCCGGTGTCTTCAGCAACCACGGCCCTGGATGCGTATGATATTTGTCAGCGATTATATTCCCCCATTGAATGGGTTGATAAAAAAGCTAAAATTTAGCGGGGCGACCTCACTGGCACCGGTATTGGCTCGATTATTCTTACTGCGCTGGCTCGATGTTTGGCGTCACGGTAACGTCATCAAACCGGACAGAATTATCAGTGTACCGCTGCACCGCTGGCGTTGTTGGCGGCGCGGGTATAATCAAACAGATTTATTAGCGCGCCCATTGGCTCGCTGGCTGGGTTGCGACTACAGCAATACCACCTTACGCCGCATTCGAGCGACGCCCCCTCAGCAGCAATTAAAAGCCACCGCACGGCGGAAAAATATGCAGGGAATATTTCGCTGCATGGAGCCTATTCGCGGCCAACATATTGCTCTGCTGGATGATGTTGTGACAACAGGCAGTACACTGAATGAGATTGCCAAGTTACTATGGGCTCAGGAGATCGCCTCATTGCAGGTCTGGTGTCTCTGCCGAACCTTGTAGTCACCCTAACAATGGGCGTATTATAACCGACAAGAATAGTCAACTATTGAGCAGATGCCATGATCACAATAACAGACGCAGCACAATCTCATTTTGCCAAACTGTTGGCAAATCAAGAAGAAGGCACCCAAATCCGCGTATTTGTTATCAACCCCGGTACGCCAACCGCCGAGTGCGGTGTGTCTTACTGCCCACCGGATGCCGTTGAAGCAACAGATACCGTACTGAAATTTGAGCAGTTATCAGCTTATATTGATGAGTTGAGCAAACCTTATCTGGAAGACGCTGAAATCGATTTCGTCACTGACCAGTTAGGTTCTCAACTGACACTCAAAGCCCCTAACGCAAAAATGCGTAAAGTGGATGACAATGCTCCGCTGATGGAGCGGGTTGAGTATGTGCTGCAATCACAAATTAACCCGCAATTAGCCGGTCACGGTGGCCGTGTCACCTTGATGGAAATCACGCCAGATGCATTGGCTATCCTGCAATTCGGTGGCGGTTGTAACGGCTGTTCCATGGTCGATGTGACCTTGAAAGAAGGCATCGAAAAAGAGTTATTGCAGAAATTCCCAGAATTGAAGGGTGTGAGGGATTTGACCGAGCATCAGCGCGGCGAGCATTCTTACTACTAATTATCCTGCGTCCTTGGCGTTACAGCGGTGTTAGCGGCACTTGAAGCAATGTGACGAGTATATGTTTTGACGTTGAGCGCAATCAGGGATATTGCCGACAAAGACGATGGCCCGAGTGAGCCGCCACGGACGGCGGCGAAAAGCGCGCTTGGGCAGGGATGCCCATCGCGTTGGCTCGATAAGGCTAGCGGCTGCTGGAGGGAATGGCGCAGCCACAATATTTCGCGCAAGGCGCGGGATTGTTAAGGGTGTGCGCCCACACCCTTAACCGGTTTAAGCATCAAGAGTTAGGTGAGCGGCAATCTCATGTCAACCGAACCCATCACCTAATAACCCTTTGTACGACCTAAAAGGTCACCCCGCTGAAACATTCTTGCGGCGCTTATCCAAATCTTTCAATAAACGATTAACCTGGTCGTCGGCGAACATCTCTTCCAAAGTTGATGTCAACTTACGCCGCCAGTTTGGATACTCATCACTGGTGCCAGGAATGTTGACTGGAGCAGCCATATCCAGCCAGTCTTCCGGCTGCAAACCCAGTAACGCACTGGCACTATCAGCCACATAGCGCTGCAATCCGCGGTTGAGAACAGGGCTCATCGATAGCAACGATGCTTTATGACCCACTTTCTTTGGCACACAATCATAATGATGCAGCCCTTCCAGCAAACCTTGTTTCGCGCGCTCTCTATCAAGATAGAGCTGTTTCAACATCTGTTGGTCCGGATATAACCCCAACTTACTTCCTAACGTCAAATCATCACTTTGCCAATAACCGCGCAGAGTCGGCAAGTCATGGGTGGTGATGGTCGCCATCGCCTGTACCGGATAAGACTGTGGTGCGCGGAAGGTGTTTTCGCTGTCATGCTCAAAATAGAGCACTTTATAGGAATACACCCCGCTGTCGCGCAACTTGGCGACAATCTCGACCGGCACCGTGCCTAAATCTTCACCAATGACCATGCAGTTGTGACGCTGGCTCTCTAAAGCTAATATCGCCAGCAAATCATCGACTGGGTATTTAACATAAGCTCCTTGATCGGCGGTTTGGCCGTAAGGAATCCACCACAAACGCAATAACGCCATGACATGGTCAATACGCAGCGCGCCACAACTGGTCATATTGGCCCGCAGCAAATCAATAAAAGGCTGATAAGCGCGAGCGGCCATGACGTGCGGATCCATTGGCGGCAAGCCCCAATTTTGGCCCAGCGGCCCTAAAATATCGGGCGGTGCTCCCACAGAAGCTTTAAGACAATATAACTCGCGATCACACCAGGTTTCAGCGCCACCTTCTGCTACGCCAACCGCCAAGTCACGATACAAACCCAGCGGCATTTTTCGTGTTTGACTGATATGGAAACAATCATCAAACTGGCTGGCGGCCAACCACTGCAACCACAGATAGAAATTCACTTCATCCGCATGCTCACGGCAAAAATCAGCCACACCACTGCTGTGCCCATCACGATATTTTTCCGGCCATACCGGCCAGCCCCACATCATCGGGTCATTTTCACTCAAATGAGCATGAAGAGCATCAAAAGCGGCCTGTTGATGCAGGCTACTGCCACCTTGTTCAACAAATCGATGGAAAGCCTGCACCCGCGCATCTTTTGCTTTGCGGGCAGTAAAAAGCGGGAAAACCAAACGCAAAGCGGCTAGTTTGAGTTGCATCACTTGCGGATAATCAACCCATTCGCTAGCGCGCGCTTTCGCCAGCGCACTTTGTGTCTCGGACTGGTTCCACCAAGTCTGCGCGGCTTCGCTGCTGTGGAATTCATCCACGCGATTGACGTCAATATAAATCACATTCAGCCAGCGCCGTGAAGAGGGGCTGTAGGGGCTGGCACTTTGTGGATTTGCCGGATACAGCGCATGAATCGGGTTAAGGCCAATAAAGGCCCCACCGCGCTCACCCACCTGCTCCAACATCTGGGTTAAGTCGCCAAAATCACCAATACCCCAGTTGCGCTCGGAGCGCAGGGTATACAGCTGCACACAGGCTCCCCAGAGTTTTTTCCCTGCCAACAAGGCATCCGGTTCAAAACAGCGCTTCGGCGCGACGATAACCGAACACTGCCACTGTTGTAAGCCTTGTTCCAGCACCAAACGGTGATAGCCCTGCGGCAGTGAGGCTGGCAAGGTCAGCGTCTTTTTGGCACTGATACGCCCTTGATGTAAATCACCTTTTTCGGTCTGTAGCTGCCAGTGATAATCGCCTGAACCCGCCATTGGCAGCTGCATTGCGCTGCCAAAAGTAAATACTTTTACCGGTGGTAATGGTGCTTTTTCTGTCTGGGAGTCAGAGGGCACACTGGTGCGCCCCATGGCCGCCAACAACTGCTGCTTAGTTTGTGCCGAAATAGCCTGCGGCTTACCATGCGCATTAATATAGTTGGCGGCTATCCCTGCCAGTGTCGCTGCTTGATCGAGCGATTTACGATCCATGCAGTCTTCTCCTTAACGTTTGGCTTGCCAGATCCGCGTTTGATAATCGCGAATTGAACGGTCAGAACTGAACATCCCTACCCGAGCGGTGTTAAGAATGGTACGGCGGGTCCATTCATCCTTATCGCGGTAAAGGGCATCAATTTGCTTCTGTGCCTGACAATATGAAGCAAAATCAGCGAGTACCAGATAAGGGTCACCCCCTTCCAACAGGCTATGCAGCATCATGTCAAATGCGTGTTTATCACCTTGGCTGAATGCACCGCTGGCGAGCTCATCCAAGATACTTTTCAGATGTGGGTCAGATTTCAAATATGCCTGCGGCTTATAACCTTTCGCCAGAATGGCTTTTACCTGTTCAACGGTGTTGCCGAAAATAAAGATATTTTCGTCACCGACCTGTTCAGCAATCTCGACGTTAGCGCCGTCCAGTGTGCCCACCGTTAATGCGCCATTCAGCGCCAACTTCATATTGCCCGTCCCAGAAGCTTCTTTACCAGCAGTGGAAATCTGCTCGGACACATCTGCCGCCGGGATCATCAATTCTGCGACCGAAACACGGTAGTCAGGAATGAACACCACTTTCAGGCGATCTTTGACGATCGGATCATTATTGATCTTCTCCGCCGCCTGATTAATCGCATAAATAATATTCTTAGCTAAATAATAACCTGGCGCAGCTTTCGCCCCGAACAGGAATACACGCGGGGCAATATCCAGGTTCGGGTTGTCACGAATCTGGCGATACAGCGAAAGAATATGCAACAGATTCAAATGCTGACGTTTATATTCATGCAACCGCTTAATCTGTACATCAAAGATAGCATCCGGGTTAATAGTTATCCCCATAACGCGCTTAACATATGCAGCTAATTTAACTTTATTGTCATATTTGATCTGCTGATACTGTTGGCGGAAAGCTTTATCTTCGGCATAAGACTCAAGCCCGGCTAATGCATCCAGATTATTTGCCCATTCCACTTTTAATGTGTCGTCAATCAAACCTGACAAAGCCGGGTTACATTGCTTCAACCAGCGGCGCGGGGTAATACCATTAGTAACATTGTGGAATTTATTTGGCCATAATTGATAGTATTCAGGGAACAAATCTTTGATAACCAGATCTGAGTGCAACTGTGCAACGCCGTTGACGGCAAAGCCGCTCACCACGCACAGATTGGCCATCCGCACTTGTTTATTATGGTGGACTGCCAGCTTGGCCCAGACCTCTTCGTCGCCCGGCCATTGCTTATCGACCAACTTCTTAAACTGCGCATTGATTTGCTTGATGATGACAAAATGACGTGGCAGCAAGCTACGCACCAGTTTTTCATCCCAGCATTCAAGCGCTTCGGGCATCAGAGTGTGGTTGGTGTAGGCAAAAGTTTTGCTGGTAATCGCCCAAGCAGCATCCCAACTGAACTGATGCTCATCCAGCAACACGCGCAGCATTTCAGGAATGGCGATAGTCGGGTGGGTATCATTCAACTGAATGACTTCATAATCTGGCAATTCAGCCAGCTTGCGGCCCGCCAGATGGTGCTTGCGCAAGATATCGGCCACCGAACAAGCACACTGGAAATATTGCTGCATCAGCCGCAGACGTTTACCGGCCAGATGATTATCATTTGGATACAGCACTTTAGTCAGCTTTTCTGCTTCAACACCATTTTGCTCGGCAAGCAAGAACTTACCGTCATTAAAATTAGTTAAATCAAATGGATGCTGATGAGTGGCTTGCCATAAACGCAAGGGTTGAGTGACGCCATTACGAAAGCCCAGCACCGGCAAATCCCAAGCTTCGCCACGTAAGGTAAAGGCCGGACGCCATAACTGACGGCCATCCGCCTGTTTCTCCAGCTTGCCACCAAAGCCAACATCCACCGCCAGCGCGGCATTGTGGCGGAACCACGGGTAGCTTTCGCGCTGCCAATTATCCGGTGCTTCCTGCTGCTTACATTCACTGAAAGATTGGCGGAACAAACCATATTGATAATTCAGACCATAGCCAGTGGCGGGCTGCTCAACTGTCGCCATTGAATCAAGAAAACAAGCCGCCAAACGGCCCAAACCACCATTGCCCAATGCGGGGTCAGTTTCCTGTTCTAACAGGTCGCTCAAGTTAACCTGCTGCTCCGCCAACAGCGCCTCTACTTGGTCATACCACCCCAGGTTAATCAGATTATTGGCAGTTAAACGGCCAATTAAAAACTCCATCGAAATGTAGTTAACATGGCGCTGTACTTTTTTGGCTGGCTGTGGGGCGGGCTGAGCTGACAGTTGCTCGGCCAATGCCGCGCTGACCGCTTCCCACCATTGGTGTTGGGTCATTTGCTGAGCAGAAGTTAAACCAAAGCGCTGCCACTGGCGGGCCAGTGCGGCCAGGAAATCGTCCTTTTTAAGCATAAGCTGTGACATAGGGAAGTCTCTAATCCTGTGAGTGGGGTAATTTTACCCTTATCCTGCCAATGAGAATGGACAAGAGCATCATCCTGCCGGGTAGTTAGCTGGGGATGAGTCGCAGGGCGTAGCTAAAATTGTGATCCGGTGCAACTTACAGCCACAGGAAACATTAACTCTATTGCAATAAGATGGCCGTTATCAGACCTTAGCAGTGCTGATTAATTACGAGGCTAAAAATAATTACTCTTATGAATGCCTGTAACAACTCATTAAAAATGGATATGTCAAACGCCAGGACGTTTTCTCACCGGAACCCTTTTAAACCGGACACAGCATGCTTATCCCATCAAAACTGAGCCGCCCGGTACGGCTGCAAAATACCGTGATACGCGATCGCTTGTTAGTGAAGTTATCTGGCGTCGCAAATTACCGCCTGACATTAATAAATTGCCCGGCGGGATATGGTAAGACGACGTTAATCGCTCAGTGGGCAGCCGACCAATGCGATCTGGGCTGGTATTCTCTGGATGAAAGTGACAATCAACCCGAGCGTTTTGCGACCTATTTAATCGCAGCCATACAATTGGCGACCAGAGGCCATTGCAGCAAAAGTGAAGCCCTCAGCCAGAAGCATCAATATGCCAGTCTCTCTGCGCTGTTTGCGCAATTATTTATCGAGCTGTCCGATTGGGACGGCCCGCTGTATCTGGTGATTGATGATTATCATCTGATTACCAATGATGCCATTCATGAAGCCATGCGCTTTTTCCTGCGCCATCAGCCAGAAAATCTGACCCTGATTCTGCTTTCTCGCACCTTGCCACCACTGGGTATTGCTAACCTGCGGGTGCGCGACCAGTTGTTGGAATTAGGTATGCAGCAGTTGGCATTTAATCATCAGGAAGCGCAGCAATTCTTTGATTGCCGCCTCTCCGTTCCACTGGAGCAAGGTGATAGCAGCCGCCTGTGTGATGAAGTGGAAGGGTGGGCGACGGCGCTGCAATTGATCGCGTTGTCATCGCGCCAGCCCAATTCCTCAGCACAAAAATCAGCAAAACGGTTGGCCGGGTTAAATGCCAGCCATTTGTCAGATTATTTAGTCGATGAAGTGCTGGATCAGGTCGATAGCGAGGCGCGCGCTTTCCTGTTGCGCTGTTCGGTATTGCGCTCAATGAATGATGCCCTGATAGTGCGCCTGACCGGTGAAGATAACGGCCAACAACGGCTGGAAGAATTAGAGCGTCAGGGACTATTTATTCATCGAATGGATGACAGCGGTGAATGGTTCTGCTTCCATCCATTGTTCGCCACTTTCCTGCGCCAACGCTGCCAATGGGAACTGGCATTAGAATTGCCAGAATTACACCATGCGGCGGCTGAGGGCTGGCTGGCTCTGGGCTATCCAGCGGAAGCTATCCACCATGCATTGGCGGCGGGCGATGTCGGCATGCTACGTGATATCTTGCTGCAACACGCCTGGACTCTGTTTAATCACAGTGAGTTAGCCCTGCTGGAGCAATGTCTGCTCGCCCTGCCCTACTCTTTATTGGTGCAAAATCCTGAACTGGCATTGCTACAGGCATGGCTGGCGCAAAGCCAACATCGCTATGGTGAGGTCAATACCTTGCTTGAGCGCGCTGAATCAGCAATGCAGGAACGTAAAATTCCTATTGATGATATTTTGCGGGCTGAGTTTGATGCTTTACGTGCTCAAGTGGCTATCAATGCCGGTAAGCCGGAGGAAGCCGAGAAGCTGGCAACCGATGCGCTGAAATATCTACCGATGGCAAACTTCTACAGCCGCATTGTCGCGACCTCGGTCACCGGGGAAGTTCATCATTGCAAAGGCGAACTAAGCCGCGCACTGCCGATGATGCAGCAAACTGAGCAAATGGCACGCCGCCACGAAGTCTATCACTATGCTTTATGGGCGTTATTGCAGCAGAGTGAAATTCTGATTGCGCAGGGATTCCTGCAAGCAGCTTATGAAACACAAGATAAAGCCTTTGATTTAGTTCATGAACAGCATCTTGAACAGCTTCCGATGCATGAATTCCTATTGCGCATTCGCTCCCAGGTATTGTGGTCGTGGTCACGGCTGGATGAAGCTGAAGAAGCGGCGCGCAAAGGTATCGAAATTCTGGTCAACTATCAGCCACAGCAGCAATTACAGTGTCTGGCGATGTTGGCAAAATGTTCGCTGGCCCGTGGGGATTTAGATAACGCCAACATGTACATTCAGCGCTGCGAGGCGCTGCAACACGGCAGCCAATATCATCTCGATTGGATTACCAATGCCGATAAACCCCGGGTTATTCATTGGCAAATGACCGGAGATAAAGTTGCGGCGGCAAATTGGCTACGCCAGGCCGAAAAACCGGGGATGGCCGATAACCACTTTTTGCAGGGGCAATGGCGCAATATTGCACGCATCCAGATTATGTTGGGCCGGTTTAATGAAGCGGAAGTGGTGCTGGACGAACTTAATGAGAATGCCCGCCGCTTGCGTCTCACCAGTGACCTTAATCGTAATCTATTGTTAAGTAACACTCTTTACTGGCAAACCGAGCGGAAAAGTGAAGCACAAAAAGCACTGATTGAATCCCTTTCATTAGCCAATCGCACCGGTTTTATCAGCCATTTTGTGATTGAAGGCGAGGCGATGGCGCAACAGTTGCGCCAGCTAATTCAACTCAATGCATTACCCGAATTAGAGCAGCATCGCGCCCAACGAATCTTGAAAGACATTAATCAGCATCATCGGCATAAATTTGCTCATTTCGATGAGATCTTCGTCGATAAGCTGCTAACTCACCCGCAAGTTCCGGAGCTAATCCGCACCAGCCCGCTTACCCAACGCGAATGGCAGGTCTTGGGGTTGATTTACTCCGGCTACAGTAATGACCAAATAGCGGGCGAGCTAGAAGTGGCGGCCACCACCATTAAGACGCATATTCGTAATTTGTATCAAAAGTTAGGTGTCGCCCACCGGCAAGACGCAGTACAACAAGCGCAACGGTTATTACAAATGATGGGGTATGTTTAACGAAAACTCTGTCATTAAATTTAAATATCAGTGAGTTAAATTGAATTTTATCTCTCTGGCAGATTGACAATCATTGGCCTAGATATTAATGACAGACCGCCATTTATCCTGAGAATCTCTCTCTGGCGGGGTAAGGCGGCTAATAACCACTCTATTTAACTGGTCTTTATTGGCGAAAAATTGATTACAATCTCGCGATTGAACATTCAATCGCGATTAAAGGTCATCAGCAGTATGGAACAGTTTGAAACAATCAGTATTGAGCAGGCCTATAACCGCCTAAAAGAAAACAAAGCAGTTTTAGTTGATATCCGCGACCCACAAAGTTTTGAAGCGGGTCATGCGCCGGAGGCGTTCCATCTGACCAACAGCAGTTTGCACACCTTTATGCAACAAACTGATTTTGAACAACCGGTGCTGGTGATGTGCTATCACGGCAACAGCAGCAAAGGCGCGGCGCAATATCTCCTTCAGCAAGGTTTTGAGGCGGTTTACAGCATTGATGGCGGTTTTGAAGCTTGGGCCAGGAGCTACCCGCAAGAAATCACTCGTGAAAATGTCTGATTCTGTTGCCTATTTGTAACCTGCTATTCGCCACAGCCAACCAGATTGTGATATTTTTAAACACTTAGATTAAAATCTCGTTAGACGGTGATAGACAAAATGGTTCGTGTGATAGCAATATCTAATCTACGTCTGGCGCAGGCCTTTGTTGATTATATGGCCACTCACAAGGTGGCGCTGGAAGTGCGGCCAGATGCTCAGGGTGCTGAGATTTGGTTAGCGGATGATGAACAATTGCCCTTGGTGCAGCATGAGCTGGAACAGTTTTTACTCGACCCCCTCAATCCGCGCTACCAAGCGGCCAGTTGGCAATCGGGCAATCTGCATTCTAATTTGCCGTACCAACGCTTTTCCTACCTCCAGACTCTCCGCAGTCAGGCTGGCCCACTGACGCTGAGTATTATGGTGCTGTGTATCGCCATCTATATTCTGATGCAAATCGTCGGTGATGCCGCAGTGATGTCTTGGTTGGCGTGGCCTCGTGACGAGAGCCAATATCTGCAAGTATGGCGTTGGGTCAGCCATGCTTTACTGCATTTTTCCCTGTTGCACATCCTGTTTAACCTGATGTGGTGGTGGTATCTGGCCGGGCAGATGGAGAAACGGCTTGGCACCGGTAAATTGCTGGTATTAACTATTGTTTCCGCCTTATTTAGTGGTTGGGGTCAATCGCTGTTTAGTGGTGTGAATTTTGGCGGCCTTTCTGGCGTGGTATATGCCTTAATGGGTTATGTTTGGCTGACTGGCGAGCGCGCACCCGAGCGCGGTATTTCGTTGCCTCGCGGCTTAATGGCTTTTTCTGTTCTCTGGTTGGTTGCTGGGTATTTCGATATTTTAGGTTTGTCGATCGCCAACGCAGCGCATGTTTCAGGCCTGATTATTGGGTTACTGATGGCATTTTGGGATACGCGCAACAGCGCAAGAACCACACAATAACTGCCTGGAACAACCAGGCGAATTAGGGGATTACCGTGAAGCAAACGCAGCGGCATGATGCGATTATTGAATTGGTACGCCAACAAGGCTACGTCAGTACTGAAGAGCTAGTGGAGCATTTTGCCGTTAGCCCGCAAACCATCCGACGCGATTTGAATGATTTGGCGGATCAAAACAAGATTCACCGCCATCATGGTGGTGCCGCATTACCCTCCAGTTCAGTCAACGCGGCTTATAACGACCGTAAAGTAATGTGGTCGGAAGAAAAGGCGCGCATTGCCCAACGTGTTGCCAGCCAGATCCCCGATGGCGCGACACTGTTTATTGATATCGGCACCACACCAGAAGCGGTCGCTCATGCTTTAATGAATCATAAAGGCTTGCGCGTGGTGACCAATAATCTGAACGTGGCGACATTGTTAACCGCCAAAGAGGATTTTCGGCTAATTCTAGCCGGTGGTGAAGTTCGTACCCGTGATGGTGGGATTATTGGTGAAGCCACGCTGGACTTTATTTCCCAGTTCCGCCTCGATTACGGCATCCTCGGCATCAGCGGTATTGATATGGACGGCTCTCTACTGGAGTTTGATTATCATGAAGTGCGGACCAAACGGGCGATTATCGAAAACTCCCGCTGCGTGATGCTGGTCACCGACCATTCCAAATTTGGCCGTAACGCGATGGTGAATCTGGGGAACATGAATCTGATTGATTATTTGTTTACCGATCAGATGCCACCAGCCAGCGTGATGAAGATTATTGAGCAGCATAATGTTCAATTAGAGTTGTGTTAGCCGTTTGTTTTGGTGATTCAGTTCAGTGATTTGATTCGGTTGTTAGAGCAACTGAGTTTACTTAACCTCCGATGAACCAACCGGCAAAGGGGCCATAAGCGTGGCCCTTGTGCAATCCCGCGCTTGCGCACGTATCGCTTGCCCACTGCGAGGGTTCCCTCACTCATCATTTCGCTGACGGATCGGGCCGATTCGCATCCATGCTCAAGCGGCCCTCGCTCGGCATCCATGTCTCGCGTCCTACCTTCATTCTTCACTCGGCTGCTCAAATGTGCTTTTAACATCAAAATCTAAAGGCAGGGTTTTGACTTTCTCTTTTGACCTTGAGCGCAATTAGGGATATTACCGACAAAGACGATGGCCCGAGTGAGCGAGCATGGACGCCCGCGAAAAGCGCGCTTGGGCAGGGATGCCCATCGCGCTGGCTCGATAAGGCCAACGACTACCGGAGGGGACTGCGAATAGCAGTAATATTTCGCGCAAGCCGCAGGTGCAGGAGGGCAGGCCTGCCCTCCTGCTCGGTTGAGGCGGCGAGAGCCAGGTGATCACTGAACGAATATCAACCTAAACAATAATCCAATTTGCTCTTGACTCAAATGCTCTAACAACCAAACCAGATCAACTATTCACCAAATCCAAATCCAAACCTCCCCCCCACATCCTGATAACAAAACTGTTACTTCCATCACGCATAAATGTTTTTTTTTGGTTAAGTCTTGGCTTGTTTGTTGGTTTTTGATTACAATCATGAGCGAAAACGAACATTAAAGAGCTGTTTCGAACATCCGGAGGAGGTAAGCATGGAAACCAAAGACTTGATCGTGATCGGTGGCGGCATTAATGGTGCCGGTATCGCTGCTGACGCTGCAGGGCGTGGCCTGTCCGTTCTGCTGCTGGAAGCACAAGATTTGGCCTGCGCTACGTCTTCCGCCAGTTCCAAACTCATCCACGGTGGCCTGCGCTATCTGGAACATTATGAGTTCCGCTTGGTCAGTGAAGCATTGGCCGAACGTGAGGTTTTGCTGAAAATGGCTCCTCATATTGCTTTCCCGATGCGCTTCCGCCTACCCCATCAGCCCCATCTGCGCCCGGCTTGGATGATTCGCACCGGCTTATTCTTGTACGACCACTTGGGCAAACGCACCAGCCTGCCAGCCAGTAAAGGGCTGCGTTTTGGACCAGAATCAGTATTGAAGCCCGAATTAGTGCGCGGTTTCGAATATTCAGACTGCTGGGTCGATGATGCCCGTCTGGTGGTATTGAATGCTCAGGAAGTGGTCGAGCGCGGCGGCGAAGTGCGTACTCGCACCAAAGTGACTCGCGCCTGGCGTGAGCAAGGTTTATGGATGGTGGAAGCTGTGGATGTCGACACCGGCCAAACCTTTACCTGGCGTGCTAAAGGTTTGGTGAATGCCACCGGCCCATGGGTTAAACAGTTCTTCGATGATGGCCTGAAACTCAAATCACCTTATGGTATCCGCCTAATTAAAGGCAGCCATATTGTGGTGCCGCGAGTTCATAACCAACCACAAGCCTATATTCTACAAAACGAAGACCATCGTATTGTCTTCGTCATCCCATGGTTGGATGAATATTCCATCATCGGCACCACCGACGTGGAATATCACGGCGATCCTAAAGAGGTGAAAATAGATGACCAGGAAATTGATTATCTGTTGAAGGTCTATAACGACCACTTTAAAAAGCAGCTGGGTCGCGACGATATCGTCTGGACTTACTCTGGTGTCCGTCCGCTATGTGATGATGAATCAGATTCGCCGCAAGCGGTTACCCGCGATTACACACTGGATGTCGCGGATGAAGGCGGCAAAGCGCCGCTGCTGTCGGTATTTGGCGGCAAACTGACCACTTACCGCAAACTGGCAGAACACGCGCTGGAAAAACTGTCCGGCTATTATCCGAATGTTGGCCCGGCGTGGACAAAAACCGGCTCTTTACCGGGCGGAGATATTGGCGGCAGCCGTGATAACTATACTGTGCAGTTGCGCCATCGCTATAACTGGCTACCAGAAGGGTTAGCGCGCCGCTATACCCGTACCTATGGCAGCCACAGCGAACTAATTTTGGCGGAAGCCACCAGCCTCGACAGCTTGGGCGAACATTTTGGCCATGGTTTGTATGAAGCAGAATTGCGCTATCTGGTTGAAAAAGAGTGGGTTATTGAACTCGATGATGCCATCTGGCGGCGCACCAAGTTAGGTATGATGCTAGATGAAGCGCAAAAACAGCGGATTTCCGAATGGCTAGCGCACGTTCAGGCGAAGAAACAACAGACATTGTCCTTAGTTTCCTGATAGCAAATACTCATCATTAATCTGTTAAAAAAACCTCTTCACAGTTCGCTGCTGAAGAGGTTTTTTGTTATTAACTCACCGAATATTTAGAGCTTGATTGGCTTAATATGCCAAATATCATCGGCATACTCTTCAATGGTCCGGTCTGACGAGAAATAGCCCATATTGGCGATATTGAGTAAGGTTTTACGTGTCCATTCATCCGGATGGCGATAGAGTGTATCGACTTGCTCTTGGGTATCCACGTAGCTGCGATAATCTGCCAGTAATTGATAGTGATCACCCAGATTAACCAGTGAATCAAACAAGCTGGTGTATCGCTGAGGTTCTTCTGGGCTGAAAGCGCCGGTGGCAATTTGCGTCAAGACCAAATGCAGCTCCGGATCTTCGTCGTAATATTTCCGTGGGTTATAGCCACTGTTACGCAGCGCCTCAACCTGCTCGGTAGTATTACCAAAGATAAAAATATTCTCCTCGCCCACATGTTCGCGGATCTCGACATTCGCCCCATCCAGAGTGCCAATCGTCAGCGCCCCATTCAGCGCAAATTTCATATTACTGGTTCCTGATGCCTCGGTACCCGCCAATGAGATCTGTTCGGAGAGATCCGCCGCCGGAATGATCAACTGCGCCAGGCTGACACTGTAGTTCGGGATGAATACCACTTTCAGTAGATTATTAATCCGTGGATCATTATTGATCACTTTCGCTACATCATTGATCAAGCGAATGATTTGCTTCGCACTATAGTAGGCTGATGCCGCTTTCCCGGCAAAAATCACCACGCGCGGCACCCATTTCTCATCAGGAGCTTCGAGAATGCGGTTATAGCGAGTTATCACATGCAGCACATTCAATAACTGCCGTTTGTATTCATGAATGCGCTTGATTTGCACATCAAACAGCGCCGCAGGATTCACCACAATATTCAGTTTTTCAGCAATATAGACAGCCAGCCGCTTCTTGTTCTCCAGCTTGGCTTTCTGTAGCGCCTGCAAGAAACTCGGGTAATCGAGATTCTTTTCCAGCTCGCTGAGTTGGCTCAAATCAGTGCGCCAGTTGTGGCCGATGCTGTCATCCAACACCGCCGCCAATGGCCGGTTAGCCAGCCCCAGCCAGCGCCGTGGGGTGACGCCATTAGTTTTATTACAGAAACGATTAGGGAAAATACGGGCAAAATCGGCAAACAGCGATTGCACCATTAATTCTGAATGCAGGGCCGACACGCCGTTCACTTTATGGCTGGCGATCACCGCAAGCCAGGCCATACGAACTCGCCGGCCATCATGCTCATTAATAATTGATACACGCGGCAGCAATTCTGGCTCATTCGGATATTGTTCCTGCACCAGTTTGAGGAAATGGTCATTGATATCAAAGATAATTTGCAGGTGGCGCGGCAGGATCTTGCCAATCATGTCGATGGGCCAAGTCTCCAGCGCCTCACTCATCAGGGTGTGGTTGGTGTAGGAAAACACTTGCTGCACCACATCCCAGGCGTCCATCCAACTAAATTTATGCTCATCAATCAGCAAACGCATCATCTCAGGGATAGAGAGCACCGGATGAGTATCATTGAGGTGAATAGCAATCTTATCAGCCAAATTATCGAAGGTTTGATGCATCGCCCAATGGCGGCTGAGAATATCCTGCACAGTGGCGGAGACTAAAAAGTATTCTTGCCGCAGGCGCAGTTCGCGCCCGGAGTAGGTCGAGTCATCGGGGTAAAGCACCCGAGAGACGTTTTCTGAATGGTTTTTATCTTCAACCGCCGCGAAGTAATCGCCCTGATTGAATTTCCCCAGATTGATTTCATTACTGGCCTGCGCAGACCATAAGCGAAGTGTATTTGTGGCGTCGGTATCAAAACCGGGGATGATTTGATCATAAGCGCAGGCGAGGATTTCTTCAGTTTCCAGCCAGCGGACTTTGCTGCCTTCTTGCTGAATCCGGCCACCAAAACGCACTTTATAGCGGGTATTGTGCCGCGGGAACTCCCAGGCGTTACCATATTCCAGCCAGTTATCCGGCGATTCCATCTGTTGGCCATTGACGATTTTCTGGCTGAACATGCCATATTCGTAGCGAATGCCGTAGCCGCGCCCCGGCAGTGCCAATGTGGCCAGTGAGTCCAGAAAACACGCCGCCAATCGCCCTAATCCGCCATTGCCGAGACCGGGGTCATTTTCTTCTTGCAACAGCTCAGATAGATTGAGGCCCATTTCATCCAGCGCCTGCTCGATATCCTCATAAATTCCCATCGATAACAGGGCATTAGAGAGCGTTCGCCCCAAGAGAAACTCCATCGACAGATAATAAACCTGCCGAACATCCTGTGATAATTGTGCGCGATTAGAACGCAGCCAGCGTTCAACCATCCGGTCGCGCACGGCAAATAAGGTCGCATTCAGCCAATCGTGCTGAGTCGCAATAGTGGGATCTTTACCCACAATAAACATCAATTTGTAGGCAATGGAGTGTTTCAGCGCGTCCACACTGACAACAGGTGAGGTATAACTGAACGGTGATGTCATAGCGTTTTTCCCAATTCGTGGTTACAACAAATCGACAATTAAAGACGCCGATAAAGTGACAGATAATCTGCCGCTGCTACTTGCCAACCAAAGTCCAACCCCATCGCGTGGCGCTGAACATGACGCCAATGTTTTGGTCGACTCCACAGCACAAAAGCACGGCGAATCGCCCGCACCAATGCCTGTGCATCGCATTCATCAAACACAAACCCCGAGGCGCTGCCATCAGCCAGATTTTCTAGCGCGCAATCCACCACGGTATCTGCCAACCCGCCCGTATGCCGGACCAGCGGCAATGTGCCATACTTCAAACCATACAACTGTGTTAGCCCACAGGGTTCAAAACGGCTGGGTACCAGAATCACATCCGCACCAGCAATGATTCGGTGCGAGAATGCTTCGTGATAACCTATTTGTACCCCAACCTGGCCGGAATAGTCTGCCGCAGCCGCCAAAAACGCCTCTTGCAAAATGGCATCCCCCGCGCCCAGAACAGCCAATTGTCCGCCCAATTTCAGTAAATCAGGCAGCGCCTCCAGCACTAAATCTAACCCTTTTTGCTCCGTCAGCCTGCTGACTACGGAAAAAATAGGTTTCTTTTCAGTGACTTCCAAGCCCATAGTGGTTTGCAAGTGTGCTTTATTCACCGCTTTCTTTTGCAGGTTTTCTGCATCATAGCGAGCATGGAGCAAAGCATCTGTTTGGGGGGCCCAAATATTGCTGTCTACGCCATTGAGGATCCCGGTCAATCGTCCCTGACTGGCCCGCTCTTGTAGCAACCCCTCCATGCCGTAGCCAAAAGCGGGTTGGGTAATTTCCTTAGCATAGGTCGGGCTGACTGTGGTGACATGGTCAGCAAAAAACAGCCCGGCTTTCAGATAGGAAATTTGGCCGTAAAACTCCAGCCCGTACATTTGGAAGAATGCAGCGGGTAGTTGTATTTCAGCCAAATGATGACCAGAAAACAACCCTTGATAAGCCAAATTATGGACGGTAAATACCGATCGCGCAGGGCGACCGCGTGCGGCGAGATAAGCACAGGCTAGCCCAGCATGCCAGTCATGGGCATGTACCACTTCAGGACGCCAGTAACCATCCAGACCACAAGCCAGTTCGCAAGCCATCCATCCCAGTAATGCAAAACGACGATAGTTATCGGCATAAGCATGTAAAGATTGGTCGTGATACGGGCTACCTGCCCGGTCATAGAGACCCGGAGCATCAATCAGGTAAATACCAATACCCTGATAATGCCCATAACGTAATGAAACACGGCCTGCAAAGGTATCAATCTCCCTGACCAAAACCGTGTCTGGAATGCCCCGGCGCAAATCAGGAAAAGCCGGCAGCATGACCCGAACATCGGCCCCCTCAGCAATTTGGGCGGCAGGTAAAGCACCAACAACGTCGGCCAATCCCCCGGTTTTTAACAATGGGAATAGCTCAGAACATACGTGTAGAACCCGCATCATTTTTCCTATTCACTTTTAAGTTTAGCGAGCATTGCCCGCGTCACTAACACCACCCCACCTTCCGAGCGGTAAAAACGCTTACTGTCTTCTTCGGCGTTTTCCCCAATAACCGTCCCCTCGGGTATTTGGCAGGCACGGTCAATAATGCAGCGGCGTAGCCGGCAGGAACGGCCAACATTGACATCCGGTAGCAGTAATGTGGAATCAATGGTGCAGAACGAATTGACCCGCACTCGTGGGAATAACACCGAATGCACCACTACCGAGCCGGAAACAATACAACCACCGGAAACCAAGGAGTTCATGGTCATACCATGGCTACCGGAGCGGTCTTGCACAAACTTGGCCGGCGGCAGTGGTTCCATATGGGTACGAATCGGCCAATCGCGGTCATACATATCCAGCTCTGGAGTGACCGACGCCAAATCGAGGTTGGCTCGCCAATAGGCGTCCAGCGTCCCGACATCACGCCAATAAGGGGGCAATTCAGCATTCGAGGTCACACAGGAAAGGTCAAACGGATGCGCCCAGGCCACTTTTTGTTCCGTCAATTTCGGAATGATATCTTGACCAAAATCATGGTTAGAGCCGGGGGTACTCTGGTCGTCTTCTAAGAGTTTAAACAGATAATCGGCATTGAAAATGTAGATGCCCATACTGGCGAGCGCCATATCCGGGCGGCCTGGCATCGCGGGAGGATTAGCCGGTTTTTCATAGAAAGCGGTTATCTGATAATCCTCGGCAACTTCCATGACACCAAACTCAGTGGCTTCTTTAATTGGCACCGGGATACACGCCACAGTGCATTGCGCCCCTTTTTCGGCATGGTCGAGCAACATGCGGGAGTAGTCCATTTTGTAGATATGGTCACCCGCTAGAATGACGATGTATTCCGCTTGGTAGCGGCGGATAATATCCAAGTTCTGGTAAACCGCATCAGCGGTGCCTTTGTACCACTGCTCAGTGCTCAGGCGCTGTTGAGCGGGCAATAAGTCGATAAACTCGTTCATTTCCTCATTGAGGAATGACCAACCGCGTTGAATATGCTGAACCAGACTATGGGATTGATATTGTGTTATCACGCCGATGCGCCGGATACCGGAATTCAGACAGTTGGATAGCGCAAAATCAATGATGCGAAATTTGCCACCAAAATGGACAGCGGGCTTTGCACGGGTAGCTGTTAAATCTTTCAGCCGTGAACCACGACCACCCGCCAAGATTAGTGCCACCGATTTATTCGGTAATAATCTGGCTAACATCAGCGGATCTTTGCTCTCAAACTTAACCATCGAGACTCCTTAAAATTTCTGTGCGAGCACGCAAACGGCATGTGCAGAGCCGTTCCATACGGTTAATAATTCCGTATGCTCTGACGGCTCAAAAGGAGGAACCACCACCCATTCCCCCGCAGGTAAATGCATTTCACACTGTTGATCCGTGGCATTTATCACCACCAACCAGCGCTGAGATAACAGGATTTGCAGTTGTTTCTGGCAGCCATGCTCCCAAGCCGAATCACTCAACGCTTGTCCCCGGCTATCCAACCATTGCACATTGCCATCGCCGTCCTCCCACCATGTGTCTTTAATCAGCGCAGGAATTTGCTGGCGTAACTGAATCAGTGCGGCGGTAAATGCTGTTAATTCACGATCGCGACTCCCCCAATCAAGCCAAGTGAGAATGTTGTTTTGACAGTACGCATTGTTGTTGCCTTGCTGACTATGACCATGTTCATCGCCAGCAAGTAGCATTGGCGTTCCCTGCGAAAGCAACAAAGTCGCCAGCAATGCCCGCTGGCAAGCTTTGCGCCGTTGCCAGATAGCGTCATCCGCGACCAAACCCTCACTACCAAAATTATTGCTAAGATTGTTATCACTGCCATCACGGTTCTCTTCGCCATTGATTTGATTGTGTTTTTGGTTAAAGCACAGCAAATCCTGCAAGGTAAAACCATCATGGGCGGTAATTTGATTAATACTGGCGGAAGGCAAACGCTCCCGATGTCTGAATAAATGGCTGGAAGCGGCAAAATGCTGGGCGAATTGCCCTAAAGGTAAATCGCCGCGTAACCAGAAGCGGCGCATGGCATCGCGATATTGGTCATTCCATTCGCTAAAACCAGTCGGGAAGTTCCCCAGTTGATAGCCTCCCCAGCCGATATCCCAGGGTTCCGCAATCATCTTGCAGGCACTGAGTTTTTCATCCGCGGCCAGTGCGGCAAACAAGGGCGCATGCTGATCAAAATCCGGTGTGCGGCCCAAAACTGTGCCCAAGTCAAAACGGAAACCATCAATGTGGCAGCAATCAACCCAGTAACGCAGGCAGTCAAGCACCCACTGCATCACATAAGGCTGACTAAGACGCAGCGCATTGCCACAGCCGGTCATGTTGTCGTATTCGCCCTCGGGAGTCAGCCAGTAGTAACTGGCATTGTCGATCCCCCGCTGGCACAACGTGGGGCCGAATACATCTAGTTCAGCCGAATGGTTGAACACCACATCCAAAATGACTTCAATGCCGGCCTTATGCAGGGCTTTAACTGCATCGCGCAACTCTTGCAGCGGGGAGATGCCCTCGCGACCAGAAACATATTCTGGATCAACCGCATAGGGCGCTAATACGTTATAGCCCCAGTAATTACTCAGCCCCATTTTCTGTAACCGTGGCTCATCAACATGAAATTGCACCGGCAACAGTTCCAAGGTGGTAATACCCAGTTTTTTCAAATAGCGGATCATGGCGGGATGAGCCAAACCGGCGTAAGTACCGCGCAGGTTCGCGGGAATATCCGGGTGCAATTGGGTTAAACCGCGCACATGGGCTTCATAAATGACGGTATTGCCCCAAGGAATCGCTGGAGGACTATCCCCCTGCCAATCATATGTTTCGTGCACCACAATACACTTAGGCGCGGCGGCGGAACTGTCGCGATCGTCGGGCTGATTCACCCCGCCATTTAATCTAGGGTCATCGCCTACTTTTCGGTCTAGCGCATGGGCGCAAGGGTCTATTAATAACTTATGCGGATTAAAACGGTGGCCTTGTTGCGGGGAAAATGGCCCGCTGACACGGTAACCATAGCGCTGCCCCGGCTTTCCTCCGGGAAGATAACCATGCCAAACATCCCCACTGCGGGCCGGTAACGGAATGCGGAATTCCTGATTATCATCATCGAACAGACACAGTTCGACCTGCTCGGCATTGGCCGAAAACAGGGTGAAATTTATCCCGCTCCCATCAAAATGAGCGCCAGCCGGTGTCGGAGAGCCACTCGTCAACCTCGTCATCCTAACCCTCCCGCACCAGATAAATAGTCGACAGCGGCGGCAGAGTTAACAGTAATGAATGGGGGTGATGATAGCTGCCTACATCATGGCTATGAATACCGCCCTGATTACCCATATTGCTACCACGATAAAACTCAGAGTCAGAATTCAGCACTTCGCGATAATGCCCGCCCTGCGGGATACCTACGCGGTAGTTATAGCGCGGAACCGGTGTGAAATTGCTGATAACAATCAGTTCGTTACCATCAGCATCACGGCGCAGGAAAGCAAATACCGAGTTTTCATGGTCATCCACCACCAGCCATTCAAAACCGGCAGGTTGGTAATCCAATTCATACAATGGCGCATGTCTTTGATAACAATGATTAAGATCGCGAACCCACCGCTGCACTCCCTTATGCCAACCATTTTCATCATCCAGCAGGTGCCAGTCCAAGCTGGTATCGAAATTCCACTCGCGCCCTTGGGCAAACTCACACCCCATAAACAGCAATTTCTTGCCCGGATGCGCCCACATAAACCCATAATACGCCCGTAAGTTGGCAAATTTTTGCCATGCATCGCCGGGCATGCGGTCGAGAATCGAATGTTTGCCATGGACGACTTCATCGTGCGAAATCGGTAAAATAAAGTTCTCGGTATAGGCGTATAACATACCGAAAGTCATGAGATTATGGTGGTATTTGCGGTGAATAGGGTCACATTGTAGGTAATTGAGCGTGTCATGCATCCAGCCCATATTCCACTTATAATTAAAGCCCAATCCACCCGCATCAGGAGGTAATGTCACCCCAGGGAAGTCAGTAGACTCCTCGGCCATAGTGACGCCGCCGGGGCGCTCAACACCGATGGTGTGATTGGTGTAGCGCAGAAAGGCAATCGCCTCCAAATTTTCGCGCCCGCCGTAATAATTGGGTACCCATTGCCCTTCAGCACGGCTGTAATCGCGGTAAATCATTGAAGCAACAGCATCAATACGCAATGCATCGATGCCAAAACGCTCCATCCAATAAAATGCATTTCCCGCCAAATAGTTACGAACTTCATTGCGCCCATAGTTATAAATCAGGGTATTCCAATCCTGATGGTAGCCTTCGCGCGGATCGGCATATTCATATAAGGCGGTGCCGTCAAAAGTCGATAATCCATGTTCATCACTGGGGAAATGACCGGGAACCCAGTCAAGAATGACGTTAATTCCTGCTTCATGGAATTTGGCGACGAAATCTTTGAAATCCTGCGGCGTACCAAATCGGCGGGTCGGCGCATATAAACCTAACGGCTGATAGCCCCAACTGCCATCAAACGGATGTTCATTAATGGGCAGTAATTCCACATGGGTAAATCCCATATATTTAACGTATTCAACTAGTTGTTCAGCTAACTCGCCGTAACTGAGCCAAAAATTGTTTTCGGTATGACGTCGCCACGAACCGAGATGCACCTCATAGATAGAAATCGGTGAGCGCAAGTCATTGGCTTTTTGCCGTGCAGCAGTATTTTCCACCACCTCCGGCAATGGGCTGATTAACGAGGCGGTTTCTGGCCGCATTTGGGCTTTAAAGGCATAAGGGTCCGCTTTTAACCGCACCTGACCATGGCAATCTATTATCTCAAATTTATATAACTGCCCTGCTTGCACACCGGGCAAGAATAGCTCCCAAATACCATTTTCACGCCGTAGCCGCATAGGGTGACGGCGGCCATCCCAAAAGTTAAATTCACCGACCACAGAAACGCGCTGAGCATTAGGTGCCCAAACCGCAAAACTGACACCCGGCACGCCATCCAGACTCATCAAATGCGCCCCTAAGCGTTCATAAGGGCGTAAATGGGTGCCTTCAGCCAATAACCAAGCATCGATATCCTGCAATAAGGTGCCGAATCGGTAGGGATCGTCGAGGATTTGTGTGCTTTCTTGCCACGTAACCGCTAACTGATAGCGGAATGGCGTTTTACGGCGAGGGAGTTTGGCAAGGAAGAAGCCGCGCGGGTCTTCACTCTGAAGTTGAACCACATTACGCCCAGTGTCTGTTTCAACCAACCACACTTCTTTGGCATCCGGCAACAGCGCACAGACCTGTAACCCCGATTCAGTTTGGTGCATACCCAAAACGGCGAAAGGATCGGCATAATGGCCGGAAATAATCTGATTAATCACCTGACGGTCGGGAAGTACTGGCATATCCTCTCCCTTTGATTAACTTAATGATTTTTATACTTAATTTTAGATGCACGGCTAAAATTAAGCCTATTAATCATGTAATTTATTTAATGAATGGGGCATGATCAAGGTCAATAAATAGACTTAATGCCTTAACCTGTCTTTATGATTGCGCACTTAGCTATAGGATTTTTCGCCCCAAACTATAAGCATAGTCAATGAGTGCTAAAAAAATTGGCTTATGATTAATGAAATTTTTTCTCACGCAAATAAGTGAAAAAAAGGAGATTAAGCTGTGTAAGAAACACATATGTGATGGAAATGCTTTTATGAGTCACACAAAGAAAAAGTGACACCCACCAGATAAAATGTGCAAAACAAGAAACTGACACGCTATTTGGTCCCATAGGGCTTTTTTGCTAAAAAAAGGGGCTGGTTAACTTCTCAACAGAGAAATCTGGATACAATAGCGGCAGAAATAAATAATCGTAGTCATTACAGTGGTTATCCAACATGGGCGTTAGCCAGGTCGAACTGATTTTTTCCCTTTTACAACAGATGTGCGTCTATCTGGTCATTGCCTATCTGTTGAGTAAAACACCGCTTTTTATCCCCTTAATGCAGGTTACCATTAGGTTGCCCCACAAACTGGTGTGTTACCTCACGTTTTCCATGTTTTGTATCATGGGAACCTATTTTGGTTTGCATATTGATGACTCCATCGCAAATACCCGCGCTATTGGCGCTGTATTGGGGGGGGTTCTGGGGGGGCCATCAGTCGGGTTTCTGGTTGGGCTAACCGGCGGTTTACACCGCTATTCCATGGGGGGAATGACCGCTACCGCCTGTATGTTATCCACTGTAACAGAGGGATTATTAGGCGGGCTGCTCCACAGTTATTTGATCCGCAAAAATCGCCTTGATCTGCTCTTCCAGCCTCTGGTTGTCGCCGGTATTACCTTGGTGGCCGAAGTTCTGCAAATGCTGATTATCCTGGCGGTGGCTCGCCCATTCCATGAAGCCGTCGAGTTAGTTGAGAACATTGCCCTGCCAATGATGATAACCAACACCATCGGGGCCGCAATGTTTATGCGTATCTTATTGGATAGACGGGCTATTTTCGAAAAATATACCACGGCATTCTCGGCTAAAGCTTTACAAATTGCCGCGCGAGCGGAGGGGTTATTACGCCATGGTTTTGACCAGCAAAACAGTATGCGGGTGGCGCGTATCTTGTATGAAGAACTGGGCGTGGGCGCAGTGGCCATTACTGACCGCGAGAAGTTGCTGGCATTTATTGGCACCGGCTCTGACCACCACCTGGTGGGCGGCGCTATTACTTCCGACCATACCCACCGGGCGATTGAGCTAAATCAGGTGGTCTATGCCGACGGCAACGCCGTGCCCTATACCTGCTCAATTTCTCCGACTTGTAAACTGGGTTCCACCTTGGTTATCCCGCTGCGCGGTGAAGAACATCGGGTGGTGGGCAGCATCAAGCTGTATGAGCCGAAAAGTAAGTTATTCTCCAGTATTAACCGCACATTGGGTGAAGGTATTGCTCACTTGCTGTCGGCGCAAATTCTGGCCGGTGAATTTGAACAACAAAAGCAAATGCTGGCGCAATCAGAAATCAAACTGCTGCACGCCCAGGTCAACCCTCATTTCCTGTTTAATGCGCTTAATACTTTGTCAGTGGTGATCCGCCGTAATCCCGACCATGCCCGTAAACTGGTGCTTTCGCTGTCGACATTTTTCCGCAAAAACCTTAAACGCAGCCACGATGTGGTCACACTGAGTGATGAAATTGAGCATGTGAATGCGTATCTGGAAATCGAAAAAGCGCGCTTTGCTGATCGTCTGAGTGTCGAAATTTCATTGCCCAATGAGCTGATGGATGCGCGGTTGCCCGCATTTTCCCTGCAACCGGTGGTTGAGAATGCCATCAAGCACGGTATCTCACAGATGTTCAGTAATGGGCGCATCACCCTGCGCGGCAAGCTGGATGACCATATTCTGGTGCTGGAAGTTGAGGATAACGCCGGATTGTATCAACCGCAGCCTAATGGCGATGGGCTGGGTATGAACCTGGTGGATCGGCGGATTAAAGTGCGTTATGGCAATGAATATGGCGTGACAGTGATAAATAAAGCCGATGAATTCACTCGCATTATCATTAAGTTGCCGTTTATTACGGCTAGTGAATGATCCACTCAAGCTAATTATTCATTCAGACTAATGTAATAACCCGATCAGCCGAAGCAATGGTTGAAGGCCGGTGAGCAATAATCACCCGGGTTATTTTCAATGCGGCAATACTGGCATTGATATAATCTTCATTATCCAGATTCAAATGGCTGGTCGCTTCATCCATAAACAAGATCCCAGGGCGGCGATACAGCGCACGTGCAATCAATAAGCGCTGTTTTTGGCCGCCAGATAAACTGCCGCCCAACTCCCCAAGTAAAGTTTCATATCCCATTGGCATAATATCATCATGGATATTGCAATAGCGGGCGCAACTAATAATGGATTCTCGATCGAGATAAACATCAAAACTGGCAATATTCTCTGCAATAGAACCCGCGAACAGTTTGTCATCCTGCAAAACACAGGCAATATATTGGCGATAATTGTTGATACCGATGCTATGAATATCCAGCCCATTAGCGACACTCTCTCCTGATTTAATATCAAGATTAAGGCCATTAATAATAGGTTTAGATAAATTGTCATATTGATAAACCAGATTACATACGGAAAAAGCAACCGGTGTGTTGGGAGCACGTCTTTAACAAACCCAGAGCTTTCAGTGCGCTAATACCGTATAGCGTCTCCATAAAATGTGAACTGGCTTTAGCCCCTTTAACCAATAATGCTTCAGAAGCCTGTCGGTAATGACGATAAGTTATCAGGCGCATGATGATATAAATAGCAGTAAAATGCTGAGAAAATTCATTTATGCTGATAACTCTACGTCCCAATGCAGGATACATGGAGTTTTAAGTGCCGATAACTCATTAATATCAAGTGATAAAGCCCTAGTTTTAAATTTGAGTGAACTGGCAATATCCATCAATGTATTCAGTGTTGCACCACGTGCTGAAATACCAAACTGTTGTCGTAATTAGCCCTCTCCGCTAATATTCGCCATAATTTCCACTATTTTACTCATGGATTCAACATGCTGACGGCTATTTTCCACCAACTGATAGGACTGTGCATAAGCAACTTCTTAATAATATTATCGACCTGCGCTAATTGACGTTTTATCGCTTGCTGACTATTTTTACTCACCCTGCCAGAATCCGTCACTTTACCTACATCTATTTGATAAAGCGCCTGTCAATTTTTTTTATAATCAAAGGCTTCCTGACTGAACATATATAATCCCGCCACACCTTATTAAAGAGTCATTTGAAAAAAATAAAAACACACTCTATTAAGTATCAATAGAGCATAATTAATAGGGTGTGCTTTTATTTTTATATCTGAGAGTTAACATATTAACCGCAATTTAGCTTGCCAGTCATTCTGCAAATATAATAACTATCAGGGCCACTCATATAGGCGGGCCGACCTAGTGTTGCGGGATCATAGCTTACTGCTGGAATCGTAATTCGCGGCGCTGAATTAATGACATGAGAAACGCCATCATAGGTTTTCTCCAGCAACACTCCCAATGTCGCCCCGCCTGTAGCCCCTGCTGTCCTGCCAAAACGACCACCAATGGCTGTTCCAACTAGTGCACCTGAGCTTTGAGCTAACTCTCTTCCGGAAGTACCACCACTAACTTGTTCAGTCTCTAATACTGATAATATTTTCATATATAGCTCCTATATAGATACAAATGAATTTCATTTTCCTTTTATCTTTAAATAATCATCTATAAACTTTTTCATCCCATCAAAAAAAGGAATGAAAGTACAAATAATCGCCACAAAGATAGATAGATATAACTTATTCCCAAGATCGGGAAGTTCACCATCTAATATAAAATTAGGTAAATATAGCATTACCATATAAAAGAATGTATAAAAAACTATTGTTATCAGAACATTCAGAGAACTAATAGCACAACCTGATATTTTTATATTAACTTCCGCTGAGTTAAATTAAAACCCAGAGTATGGCATTAAACTCTATATTGCAATAAACACCTCAGCACATATAAAATGCGCGTTCAGCCGTATTAATTTAAATAAAAAATTAATATAATATAATGGTTATTTTAATTATTTAAAATTAGAAATGTATAATTTAAAAACCGCCCTAATCATCAAATTAGGGCGGTTTCTATTCTATCCGTTAAAGCTGGATAATAAATTACAGCAGAATTCGCAGCATACGCCGCAGTGGCTCTGCCGCGCCCCACAGCAACTGATCACCGACGGTAAAGGCGGAGAGATATTCCGGCCCCATGTTCAGTTTACGCAGACGGCCCACCGGGGTGTTCAAGGTGCCGGTTACTGCCGCAGGGGTCAGTTCGCGCATGCTCAACTCACGGTCATTCGGGATAACGCGAACCCAGTCATTGTGAGTGGCCAGCAATTGCTCGATTTCAGGTAGCGGCACGTCTTTTTTCAGTTTCAGTGTGAAAGCCTGGCTGTGGCAACGCAGTGCGCCGATGCGCACACACAGACCATCAACCGGGATAACACTGCCGGTATTCAAAATTTTGTTGGTTTCGGCTTGGCCTTTCCACTCTTCACGGCTCTGGCCGTTATCCAGCGCTTTGTCGATCCAAGGGATCAAACTGCCCGCCAATGGCACGCCAAAGTTATCGGTCGGCAATTTGCCGCTGCGAGTGGCCGCCGTCACTTTGCGTTCAATATCCAGAATGGCCGAAGCCGGGTCTTGCAGCTCTTTTGCTACATCGGCGTGTAACATGCCCATTTGGGTCAGTAACTCGCGCATATGGCGCGCACCACCACCGGAAGCCGCCTGATAAGTGGCCACAGAGGCCCACTCAACCAAATCATTAGCAAACAAACCGCCCAATGACATCAGCATCAGGCTGACGGTACAGTTACCACCAGCAAAGGTTTTGATACCTTTATCCAGCCCCTGCTGAATAACACCGTGGTTTACCGGGTCCAGAATAATAATTGCGTCATCTTGCATACGCAAAGAAGAAGCGGCATCAATCCAATAACCTTGCCAACCCGCTTTACGCAGCTTTGGATAAACTTCGTTGGTATAATCTCCCCCTTGGCAAGTGATGATAATATCCAATGCATTCAGCGCATCAATATCATAAGCATCTTGCAATGTACCTTGCTGGCCGGCGAAAGACGGGGCGGCTTGGCCATGTTGAGAGGTAGAGAAAAAGACCGGGCGGATACCGTCAAAGTCGCGTTCTTCAATCATGCGCTGCATGAGTACTGAGCCGACCATACCGCGCCAGCCGATAAAACCAACGTTTTTCATGTTTACTGTCCTGCCTTGGAAGGTGACACTGATTAATGGATGTCTGTCTCGCATTACTGCTGGTGCATACAGCGCACTGACGAGGGAGACCTGATACCACCTTACGAAATATGGACAAAGTGGCAAGTTAAATTATTCGATACCAGAATGATTCAAAGCAATCTTTCTAATATGTGACTTTGACTGGCGGGAAATGCCAGTCGTTTTGATTATTTTGAGGTAATAATGACAGAGATGATTGCGGCAACCGTGCTGCTGTTTTTGATTATGGATCCGCTGGGGAATTTGCCGATTTTTATGTCGGTGCTTAAACATCTGGAACCTAAACGGCGGCGCATAGTATTGATTCGCGAATTGCTGATCGCGCTCATATTGATGCTGATTTTCCTGTTCGCTGGCGAGAAGATTCTGGCATTCTTGAATCTGCGCACTGAAACCGTCTCAATATCCGGCGGTATCATTTTGTTTTTAATCGCCATTAAGATGATTTTCCCCTCTCCAGAAAGCAATGTTACCGGGCTATCGGCAGGGGAAGAACCCTTCCTGGTTCCACTGGCAATTCCATTAGTGGCAGGCCCGTCTATTCTGGCGACCTTGATGCTGCTATCCCATCAATATCCTAATCAGCTTAGCCATTTGGTACTGGCTTTGATGATTGCCTGGGGTTTATCGACGGCTATTTTACTGATGTCGAACCTGTTCCTGCGCTTGTTGGGCAATAAAGGTGTCAGTGCTTTGGAGCGGCTGATGGGGTTAATTTTGGTGATGTTATCAACGCAGATGTTTTTGGATGGCGTGCGCGCCTATCTAACTAAATGACTAAATAAGTTTACACGCCGGTTATATGACCTCAGAGGGGCAATAACCCTTTGAGGTTGCTGACAAACCTATTTTATAGCTCGGAGACTCGCGGGGCGACTGCACCGATGGGCGCTCCGGCGGCCTAAGCCGCTACGACCCATTCGGCACATTTCCCCTTCATTTGACCTTATTAGCCGTCTGAATAACCCTCTTTGGGTTTGCATCACTCACTGATTAGCCCTGTTTTTCCAGCGCTAACACACAGCGCTGCACGACTTCATCAATATCCGCATCAATATCCACACAGATAACGTCCGGTTCTTCTGACCCCGGTTCTTCCAATGCATCAAACTGGCTTTTTAATAAATCAGTGGGCATAAAATGGCCGGAACGGGCTTTTAACCGCCCCATAATGACCTCAAAACTGCCTTTCAGGTATAAAAATACCATTTCCGGATTACCTTCCCGCAGCCGATCGCGATAGCGGCGTTTCAGGGCCGAACAGACAATAATGCCAGTTTCATTTTTATGATTCAGACTGTAGGCCGCATCACTCAGGCGCTCTAGCCACGGCATGCGATCCTCATCATTAAGAGGGTGTCCGCTGCCCATTTTCTGAATATTAGCACGGGGGTGTAGGTCGTCACCGTCAATAAATTTGGCATGAATTCGCCGTGCCACTGCCTCTCCCACAGTGGTTTTACCGCTACCTGATACACCCATCACGATAATGCTACGTCCAGCCATAATGTTGATCTCTATCTCAGAATAGGAATTTTACTGCTCTCTATGGTTCCGTATTTTACCATGTTACCGGTATCATGATACCGGTAACAAATGGAGATGTGACTTTTATCACACCGGATAGAACATCGTCATTGGACTCAATCGCGCAATCACGCTGGCTCCAGCTGACTGTAACCATAATAAAAAGCGATACATATACTCTAAATAAATGGAGAAATACTATGCCATTAGTCATTGTCGCGGTTGGCGTTGCCATGCTGCTGTTACTAATGATCCGTTTCAAGCTCAACGGATTTATCTCGTTGATACTGGTCGCGCTAGCGGTGGGTGTCATGCAAGGGATGCCGGTCGATAAAGTTGTCGGCTCAATCAAAGCAGGGGTCGGTGGAACACTAGGTAGCCTAGCGCTGATTATGGGCTTCGGCGCCATGCTCGGTAAATTACTGGCGGACTGCGGTGGCGCTCAACGAATTGCCACAACCTTAATTGATAAATTTGGTAAAAAACACATTCAGTGGGCGGTGGTACTGACCGGTTTCACCGTCGGTTTTGCTCTATTCTATGAAGTCGGCTTCGTGTTGTTGTTGCCGCTAGTATTCAGTATCGCGGCATCAGCCCGCATTCCATTATTATATGTGGGTGTCCCGATGGCCGCGGCGCTGTCAGTGACTCACGGTTTCTTGCCCCCTCATCCTGGCCCAACCGCCATTGCCACCATCTTCCATGCCGACATGGGTAAGACCCTGTTATATGGGACATTATTGGCTATTCCAACCGTGATTCTGGCTGGCCCGGTATTTGCACGATTCCTGAAAGGGATTGATAAACCTGTGCCGGAGGGGCTGTATAACCCGAAAACCTTTACTGACGAAGAAATGCCAAGTTTTGGTGTCAGTGTCAGCACTGCGTTGGTGCCGGTTATTTTGATGGCATTGCGGGCTGTGGCAGAGATGATTTTGCCCAAAGGCCACCCGGTCCTCTCTTATGCTGAGTTCTTGGGCGACCCGGTGATCGCCACACTGATCGCCGTGTTAATCGCGATTTTCACCTTTGGTTTAAACCGTGGCCGCTCAATGGAGTCCGTGATGGACACCGTGACTGACTCCATCAAAATCATTGCGATGATGTTGTTGGTTATTGGCGGTGGCGGGGCTTTCAAGCAGGTTTTAGTCGACAGCGGCGTTGACCACTACATTGCCAGCATGATGAACAGCAGCGGGCTATCACCAATTCTGATGGCATGGTCAATTGCAGCCGTCCTGCGTATTGCGCTAGGTTCTGCGACTGTGGCCGCCATCACGGCCGGGGGGATTGTCGCGCCACTCATTGCCACCACTGGTGCCAGCCCTGAATTGATGGTCATTGCAGTGGGTTCGGGCAGTGTGATTTTCTCTCACGTCAACGACCCAGGCTTCTGGTTGTTTAAAGAATATTTCAACCTGACAATCGTCGAGACTTTCAAATCATGGTCAGTGCTGGAGACTATTATTTCTGTCTGCGGGTTAGTCGGCTGCCTGTTATTGGCAACCGTTATCTAATAATAACAGTGAGTTAAATACTGCCACCGGGGAGGATGGTGAAGCCCACATCGACCATTTTGGGTGTGACCACCTCTCCGCGTAGCCGCGCCAGCAAGCGCTCGGCACCAATTTGCCCCATTCTTTCGCGCGGGGTCAGTACACTGGCCAGCTTCGGCACCATCGACTGGCCAATATCATGACCATGGAACCCCGCTATCGCCATATCATGCGGAATAGAAAGCCCCTGCCGCTGACACTCGAATACTGCGCCAATCGCCAAGTCATCATTGGTACAGAAAATGCTGTCGATCTGCGGATAATTCACCTGTGCTTCGCGCAATAACTCCGCGCCAGCAGAATATGATGAAGAACGGCTAGTCATCACACTCATCGGTTCCAAACCTGACTCGCGCATCGCCTGCTCATAACCTTGCTGTTTAATCACCGTCCGCTCATCCTGACGCGCGCCAAAATACACCACGTAACGGTGGCCTTTGGCGATAATCTGCTGGGTCATTTGTCTTGCAGCTTCAAAGTTATTAAAGCCCACAGCCAAATCAATGCAGGGCGAAGAACAATCCATTAGCTCAATAACAGGAATGCCCGCGACCTCAATCATTTTCAATGTACGCGCCGTGTGGTGCCGTTCGGAGAGGATTAATCCATCAATATTGTAGGAAAGCAGAGAGGTCAACCGCTGCTCTTCACGTTCTTTCTGGTAGCCATAATGTGCCAGCATGGTTTGGTAGCCATGAGCATCCGTTACACTTTCAATCCCCCGCAGCACCTCGGCAAAAACCTGATTGGTTAATGATGGCAGCAAGACACCAATAGCATGACTGGTGGCATTGGACAGGATATCGGGAGCACGATTAGGGATATAGCCCAGTTCGTCTAGCGCCAGTGCAATTTTTTCCTGCAACATCGCAGAAACTTGCTCCGGATTGCGCAAATAGCGGCTGACCGTCATTTTAGTGACCCCAACCATATCAGCAACATCTTGTAGCACTGGCCTTTTTTTCTTCATTATCAATGAACTGAGGCAAAGTAAACGGGGTGCCATTCTAGCAAATAAAAGGGTATGACGCGATGCATACCCTTTTTTACTTAGGACGATCAAACTTAAACTGGCGGTAAATCAAACAGCAAGATTTCACTGTCTTCATCGGCATGAATAGAAAGAGCTGCTTCATCCCAGATAGCGAATGCATCGCTGGTACCCGCATGGCGGCCATTGATAGATACCTTGCCGCGCACGACCTGTATCCATATACGGCGCTCTGCCTGAATCTGATAAATTGACTGCTCTTCACGTTTCAATGCCCAGCGCCATAGCGTCATGTCCTGGAACACTTTTAGCGAGCCATCACGAGCATCCGGTGATAACACCAGTTGCCGCCCTTGCGGAATGTCGAACATTTGTTGTTCATAACGCGGCTGCAAACCGGTCTTATTCGGGATAATCCAAATCTGGTACAAATGCAGCGGCTGATCATCACGGCCATTATATTCTGAATGACGGATACCCGTGCCAGCACTCATAATCTGAAACTCACCCGCATGAATTTGCTCTTTATTGCCCATGCTATCCTGATGTTCAACAGTCCCGGACAGCACATAAGTCAGAATTTCCATGTCCTTATGCGGGTGAGTACCAAAACCCTGACCAGCATCGATGACATCTTCGTTAATCACCCGTAGTGCTGAAAAACCCATAAATTCTGGATCGTGATAATCGGCGAATGAGAAAGTATGCCAGCTGTCTAGCCAACCGTGATTAGCATGGCCACGTTCTTCTGCTTTGCGTAAATAAATCATGTTCAGTTCTCCTCAACGTTTTCTTTAGTCTAGATGTCGCTGAAGAATATGAAAGCGCAAAAAACTCATCCCTCTGTTCAAAAAATTCGACTAATTAATCAGTGAAAAGACAAATGATTTAAATTTGAAGCAATTAGGCTGCAAAGGCATGCCAATCTCTGAAAAAGGTGTGTTTTGGCCGAGAATAAACAAAGACGGATGAGTAAAAACAGACAAAAAAAAAGCCAGCACCCGGCTGGCTAAGTAAACACTGGAAGCAATGTGAGCAATGTCGTGCCTTCGTAATGTGAACACCTAAACTTTGATGGCCTCACCTGAAAGCACGACAATGATAATCATTATCACTCTCACTTGTAAAGTGTTTTTTTTAACCACCACCAATATTATTGACTCAGTTAAATAAATAGTTATTTTATTAGGTAATTCAAACAGTAAGAGTAGGGGTATGTTTATGAAAAATGTGCAGATACGCCATGTGGAACTCACTGATTATCCGGCCTTGCAGCAGCTATTTTCTCATCCACAGGTTTATCGCGACACATTACAGCTCCCCCTACCGTCTCAAGATATGTGGGCGAAAAAGCTCAGAGAAGCACCCACTGGGATGCATAATCTGGTGGCATGTATTGATGACAAAATTGTTGGTCAACTTACTGTCGAGGCAAATCAGCGAGCGCGCCGTCGTCATGTGGCTACTTTCGGTATTGCTATTGATGCCGACTTTTGCAGGCAAGGTGTGGGCAGCATATTAATGGCGACCATGATCGACTTATGTGATAACTGGCTGAATATACAAAGGATTGAATTGACTGTTTTTGTCGATAACTTAGCCGCCATTGCTCTTTACCGTAAATTCGGCTTTGAAATTGAGGGCACCAGCCCATGTTTTGCTTTCCGCGATGGGCAGTTTGTTGATGCCTATCATATGGGACGAATCAAGCAATCAAGCTAACCATCGGGGGATAAGGCCTATACCCCCTACGGCGACTGTTTGCAGGTAGACGGCATACCAGAGCAGTAAAAACTCCTGCCATTGGCAAGATGACAAATATTGCTAAATACCCGCTGTTTCTTTGATATAACGGCGGGCTTTCACCGCATATTCAAATGGATTAGCAATGGCTGGATCTTGCTCTGCCTCCACCACCATCCAACCTTGATAGCCTTTTTCATCCAGTAATTTAAATACTGGACGGAAATCGATAACACCATCACCGGGTACTGTAAAAGTGCCTTTTTTCACACCATCAAGAAAGCTGAATTTTTTCGCTTTAACTTCCGCAACCACCTCATCACGAACGTCTTTCAGATGAACATGATTAATACGCGGCAAGTATTTTTCTAAAATAGCTAACATCGCCTCCTGGCTACCCTCGGAATAATAAGCATGCCCTGTATCAAATAGCAGATAAACATCATCGTTAACCATGCTCATATAACGATCAATTTCGTCACTGGTTTGAATACCGGTCCCCATATGATGATGTAAACACACTTGCATCCCTTTCGTGGCAGCGATTTTGGCTAACTCGTTATAACCATCCGCAACACGTTGCCACTCAATATCAGTAAAATAAGGCTTTTCTTCAAAAACAGATTTTGTCGTCCCTTGAATACTTTTACTTTGTTCTGAACAACCAATCACTTTGGCCCCCATTGCATGGAGAAAATTCATATGATTAGTGAATTCATCAATGGTTTTAGCGCGCTGATCATCGGCAAAAAAAGTGCTGAACCAAGCATTGCAAATCTGTATGCCACGGAGTTCAAGCATAGGTTTCAATACGTTAGGATCTCGTGGATATTTACTACCAACTTCACTACCGGTAAATCCAGCCAGCGCCATTTCACTGATACATTGTTGGAAAGTATTTTCTTTGCCTAAATCTGGCATATCGTCATTCGTCCAACCAATAGGAGCGATTGCCAACTTCACACGATCTTTATTCATAATAAACCTCTGCGACATATCTTACTTATCCAGATGAATACAATTAAAAGGTGATTAATTACCCATCCTGCAAAGCCAAAAATAGTCTTTATTTATGTTTTAAATGATGCTTAATACTCAGGTGGCTATAGGGTTTTATTTACCTAACAATTCGCGCTCAATATGTTCGCGAGTAGCAACAGCCTGATGCACCATTTTTTCCGGATAACCAAAAAGAGAAGTCGCAATAATTGATTCACCACCGACTTTAAAAGTACGGTTGGCGAAATCCATATCACGTAATGTCTGGAATAATGTGGAGAAATCAACTTCTCCCTCGCCAATACCCACGTGTTGATGAATAACAGCATCAACACCCGGCGGATTCACAATATAACGACAGTGTTTAGTGTGATTCATAGTATCGGCAATCAATACATGAGAAAGATCATCACCGGCATATTTCAGCATACTGGCAACATCGCCTTTGCCTTTATCATAGAAAAAGGTGTGGGGAACGCTATAAAGGTATTTCACGTTATCACTGCGTAATGATTTCACTAAATCTGCGGTTTCATTGTTTTCTTCACAGAAATCCCATGGATGAGATTGAATCTCTACCCGAATACCCTCGCGCTCAATAATTGGCAATAGATCTTCCATTGAGCGATACCACATCTCTTCGCAAATTTCTGGCTCATTCGGATCGCCAGAAAGTTCAGTGTTAATCACAGGAACACCCATCTCGACAGCAATTTCAATCATTCTCTTCCAGTTGGTAACTGCAGCCTGTCGCCGAGCTTCAAGCGGCCCAGCCCAGCGATATACCACGATAAAAGATGATATTTCGACTCCAGTTTCTTTTAATGCTTTCTTATATTCAGCAATAACTTCACGGCCCGCTTTGGGGTGCTTATAAAATGGGTTCAGCTGCGGATGCGGTGACTGCTCAATATAGTCATATCCCCATTCTGCCACTTGACGGACCATATTAGTGATACCCAGGTTTTTAATGACATCAACATCAAATGCAATCTTCATAGCCCCCCGGTTTTGCGTGAAATATGTACAAGCTTGAAATAGACCGACTCTGCAACAAAAATATGGCCACACCGCAGCTTATTGGCTAAAGCACAGACAGCAGATATTGATATTATTTGTTATAAAAAGCGGGCCGTTGTGGTAAGTCTATTGGGACAATCTCACCATTCTCCTGCGCAGCAATACAGGCATCAGCGGTGACTGCAGCCGCAAAACCATCCCAAGCAGAAGGCCCAGTGAGTTTTTCAGCCAGAACATCGTTGATAAAGGCTTGCAACTCGACATCATAGGCATCAATAAAGCGATCTTTCCAATCAGTGAGGATTTCATGTGATAGTCGAGCTTCGCTACGCAGCAATACTGAAGATGGCTCAGGTAATTTCGCAATACCAATATCACCAACCACTTCGCATTGAATATCATAGCCATACTGGCAGTTCACAAAGATTTCCACATCAATACGCGTCCCTTTTGCCGTTTCAAATAGCACGACTTGTGGGTCTCTCAGATGTGCTTTGGCATGTTTGGCTTTTCGCGGGAAAACAACCTGAACAGAGACATAATCGTCATCTAACAACCAGCGCAGTACATCAATTTCATGAATTAAGGTATCTGTGATAGCCATATTCGTGGTGTAGTTATCGCCGACTCTCGGGTTGCGATGAGCGCAATGTAGCATTAATGGCTCACCAATTTTCCCGCTGATAATCACATCTTTCAGTGCGCGATAGCCTTGGTCATAAGGCCGCATAAACCCGACTTGAACCAAGCGCTTACCTTGCGCCGCTTCAGCTTCGACAATCCGCTTGCAACCCTCTGCGGTCACAGCCAATGGTTTTTCACAGAATACATATTTACCTGCCGCAACCGCCGCCAACACGAACTCTTCGTGACTTGGCCCCCAAGAAGTCACTAACACCGCATCCACTTCTTTTGCATTAATCACTTCATAGCCATCAGTGTATATATTCGCCTCGATACCCAAATCACGAATAACTTTGGTGGCATGCTCGCGATTAATATCAGTCACAGCAACAATATGGCTCCCCTGTAAAACTTTGCTACAACGGCGAATATGATCCTGACCAATTGCACCCGTGCCAATCACACCAATATTTAACGACATATTATTTCCCTCATGAAGTTTTGGTTTGCAGGTGATTCCTGCTCGTTTTACGACTTCACATTCAGATCAAATGTACCCGTCATCTTTCAAGTTACAGGTACGTTAATAATCACGGGCTTTGGCAATATTTTGTTCCAACAGCCGAACCACTGCGTCCGTCCTTTCACTGTCAGAAACTTGAGCAACCCCGACTCGCCACCAACTCAGGTACTTATGCACCATAGTTTTTGGTAGAACTTTTATATCGATAAGGGTTGAAATCGTCTGCATACGGGCATCGGCCAATGCATCGACCAATTGCTGCTCAGTGGAAACACGATATGTCTTACAGCCATAAGCAGCGGCCAACATGGCAAAATCTACTGGAACAAAATCACCGTCTAATTGACCAGTTTCTTGATTACGGAAACGGAATTCAGTGGCATAACTGTCCATTCCATGTTCCATCTGGAGGTTATTAATGCAGCCATTTGTCATGTTATCGAACAACACAACGTTAATTTTGCAGCGCTCTTGAATGGATGTGACTAACTCAGAATGCAGCATCATGAAAGCGCCATCACCCACCAACGAATAAACTTCGCGATCAGGTTCAGCCAGTTTCACACCCAACGCAGCGCTAACTTCGTAGCCCATACACGAATAACCATATTCGACGTGATAGCCATTACTGCCTTTTGTGCGCCACACCCGCTGCAAATCACCGGGTAAACTCCCTGCAGCAGCAACAATGACGGCATCTTGAGGTAATTGGCTATTCAGTACCCCCAGCACTTGGCTTTGTGTCAGGAAAGAACCGGTTTTATTGATAAACTCAGCAAAAACCTGCTCACGATCCAAATGGTCATTTATCTCAGGGGTAAAATCATCGGCATTGTATTCCACCTGATAGACCCGCTCCGTCTCCGCTAATTGTTCAGCGCGCATCCGAGCAATTTCGCCCCCCCAACCGGCCTGGTAGCCAGAGCTATTAAGCTGTTGATGCAATGCTGACAATGCTTCACGCGCATCAGCCAGTAATTGCAAACCATCGAGTTTGCCGGCATCAAAAGTACTCACATTGATATTGAGGAATGAAACATCAGGATTCTGAAACAACCACTTAGATGATGTAGTAAAGTCGGTATAACGAGTACCAATGCCAATCACAAGATCAGCCTGTTTCGCCAATGTGTTAGCCGCCAAACACCCCGTTTCACCAATACCACCGAGATTCAGTTCATGTTCTGAGCTGAGTGTGCCTTTACCGGCTTGTGTTTCTACCCAGGGCAAACCGAAGCATTCGGCAAATCGTTGTAATGCTTGACCGGCTTGCGAGTATTTCACGCCCCCACCACAGACCAAAATCGGCTTACGTTTGGTGGTCAATAAAGCAATCGCATCAGCCAGCATTACAGCGCTGGTTGGCCTTCGGTCAAGACGATGAACGCGTTTCTGGAAGAAATAATCAGGATAGTCATAGGCTTCAGCCTGAACATCTTGCGGTAAACAAAGTGTCACAGCCCCGGTTTCTGCTGGATCAGTGAGAACTCGCATTGCATTAATACACGCGCTCATCAGTTGCTCTGGCCGCATAATGCGATCCCAGTATTTACTGACGGGTTTGAATGCATCATTGGTGCTGATACTCAGGTCATGGGATTGCTCAATTTGCTGTAGCACGGGGTCTGGTTGACGCGATGCAAATACATCACCAGGAAGCAAGAGTAGTGGGATGCGATTAGCCGTTGCGGTAGCCGCGGCAGTAACCATATTGGCACTTCCTGGCCCAACAGATGAGGTACAAGCATAAATTTGCTGGCGTAGTTTCTGTTTTGCAAAGCCCGTCGCGGCATGGGCCATTCCTTGTTCATTACGCCCTTGATGGACGACTAATTCGCCACAATCCTGTTCCAGTGCTTGCCCGATCCCCAGTACATTACCATGGCCAAAAATAGCAAAGATCCCTTTGATAAATTTGATTTCCTGACCATCAACTTGCAGGTATTGATTGTCCAAAAAACGAACTAATGCCTGTGCCGTGGTTAGCCGAATCTTATTCATTTACCCATCCTTTGCTATGTTTGCGCGATACCATGGGACTGAGGTACTTTCAGCCCCGAAGATACGTTTGCCACACAGAAGAAGCCGGCTTGATGGTTTCCGCTATGCTGACAACAATGAGGTGAAACATTGCAGGGATTATAAACAAATATTTTTTTCATAAAATCACATTACAGAAGAAACATTTCATTATGCGATGAGGATCAAATAATCAGGTAAACACTGAAACTGTCATACCCACATTGACCCACTTAAAAAAGGATCATTTTAATACCTTGAAATAGACATGTAATTTATTGATATCTTTGGTTTATATTGATTTCCAATATCGACTAGTCCCCCCTAAGAAAACCATTAATAATTTGTACTATCTTTTGGCTTGGACTCTATTTCCGAGCGTTATACAAGGCTTTTAGCCCCGTCACATATTCGGGGTGTAAATTTCATTTAACCTTGAGTTTGAAATATTTATTCCTCATACTAATTTCAGAAACGTCATTACAGTTCATTTCATTGGACATTGTCGGGGTTTTAAAAGAAGGAAATGGGGATGGGTACACAACACAAAGTGCTGGATGTCATATGTATCGGGCGAATTGCCGTCGATTTTTATGGACAACAGATTGGTTCCCGACTGGAAGATACCAGTACATTTGCCAAATATTTAGGCGGTTCATCAGGTAATGTTGCCTACGGCACGGCAATCCAAGGTTTGAATTCAGGGATGCTGGCACGTGTAGGTGATGAACATATGGGCCGCTTCCTGCGCGAGGAATTACAACGTGTTGGTGCTGATACCCGTTTTCTTATTACTGACAAACAGCGTCTAACCGCATTGGTTATTCTAGGGATTAAAGATCAAGAGACTTTCCCACTGATCTTTTACCGTGAAAACTGTGCGGATATGGCCCTCACGCAAGATGATATAGACGAGTCTTATATTGCATCATCCCGAGCATTGGCTATCACTGGCACACATCTTTCGCACCCCAATACACGCGATGCCGTACTGAAAGCATTGGAATATGCACATAAACATGGGCTACGAACCGCTTTGGATATTGATTATCGCCCAGTATTATGGGGTCTGACCTCACTTGGCGATGGTGAAACACGTTTCATTGAGTCGGAAAAAGTGACTCAGCAATTACAGGAAGTCCTACACCATTTCAATTTAATTGTCGGCACGGAAGAAGAGTTCCATATTGCCGGTGGCAGTACAGATACTCTGATAGCGCTACAAAATGTGCGTAAAGCAACCCAAGCGACGCTGGTCTGTAAACGCGGAGCACAAGGTTGTTCAGTGTTCGAAGGGGGAATTCCCACCCGTTGGGAATGGGTCAAACTCCATTCGGGTGTTCGCGTTGAAGTTCTCAATGTATTGGGAGCTGGTGATGCCTTTATGTCTGGCTTACTGCGCGGTTATCTTAATGACGAGAGCTGGGAACAAGCTTGCCGTTACGCCAATGCCTGCGGTGCACTGGTTGTTTCCCGTCATGGCTGTGCGCCTGCTATGCCAACCAAAATAGAATTAGATAATTACCTCAGCCGTGAACGCTCTATTCTACGCCCAGATCGTGATGCCCATCTTAACCACTTGCACCGGGTGACTAGCCGTAAACAGCAATGGCCGGAACTTTGTGTCTTCGCTTTTGATCACCGCAAACAACTGGTTGATATGGCTCGCGAGGCGGGGGTTAGTGAAGAACGTATCCCCCAGCTCAAGACATTATTGCTCCAAGCTGCGCAGCAAGCTGCTCAAGAATCTGAGCTAACACAGAAGAGCGGCATTTTGGCAGATACAACTTATGGCCAGGAAGCACTTAACACTATTACTGGCCAAGGGTGGTGGATAGGTCGCCCGATTGAGCAACCCAGCTCAAGGCCATTACGTCTGGAACACGGCAACATTGGCTCCCAACTTATTGATTGGCCGCTGGAACATGTTGTGAAGTGCCTGATTTTTTATCATCCTAAAGACAGCATAGAGCTACGCCAGCAACAGGATGAGTTGATTCTGGATGTTTACCGTGGATGCTGTAAATCAGGGCATGAATTGCTGTTGGAAGTCATTTTACCTGAAGATAATAAAGACAAAGATGAACGTTATTACATTGAAACTATGGCACATTTCTATGCGCTAGGTATTCAACCAGATTGGTGGAAACTACCACCACTAAGCGCAGAAAATTGGCAACACGTAGGTAATTTGATTGAAACTCAAGACCCCTATTGCCGAGGTGTATTGATTCTTGGGTTAGACTCTTCAGAAGCTATATTAAAAGCGGGTTTTGCCGCAGCGGCTCAAGCTCCTTGGGTTAAAGGTTTTGCTGTTGGCCGCACCATCTTCGGTCAAGCATCTCGCCATTGGCTACAAGGTGAGTTAAATGATGCAGAGTTGATCGCGCAAGTGAAACAAAATTATCAAACGCTGATAGGTTATTGGCGAGACTATCGGCCTGTCATCTGAATTTAATACAGCTTTACTGGCGCTGATGTGAAAAACGTCAGCGCCATTGTGCTGCCATCTGCACGATTTATTCCTTATTAGCCTGAAAAAATCCTGATTTTTGTCAAACTTGATAAAGTAATACCTTTTGCTTATAGCCGTTTCCTTTATTATGGCTTCGTGAACAGTTTGAATTCGCGATGAAATAAAAGTAAATGCGGATATCAGCAAATGAAATTTTCCAACCATCTGTTAGAATGCCTGACAGATAACCCCTGAATTTTCCTCTGCCGTGGGCCGAATGGATGAATAACCCTACTCAACTATCATTGTTACAAGACCAGATTCGTCATCGTTATGAGACGTTAAGCAAACGTTTAAAACAAGTTGCCCGTTATATCTTGGATAACAGTAACAGCATTGCATTTGATACAGTTGCTTCCATTGCGGCCCAAGCTAGTGTGCCTCCATCAACATTAATTCGGTTTGCAAATGCCTTTGGTTTCAGTGGGTTTAATGAAATGAAACAGGTATTCCGTCAACATCTGATGGAAGAAACCGTTAACTATACCGAGCGCGCACGGTTATTCCGTCAAACCTCAACTGATGGCAATACAGCACCAGAAAAACCTGCTGAAATACTGAATGTATTTACGATGGTCAATGCACAAGCCCTACAACAACTTGCAGTGCAAACCAGCGCAGAACAGTTGGATAAAGCAGTTGAGCTATTGAACAACGCTGAAAATATCTATGTGATTGGTTTGCGGCGCTCTTTCAGCGTTGCCTCATACCTGACCTATGCATTACGTCATTTGGAACGCCGAGCTTTTCTAATTGATGGGCTAGGGGGGATGTTCGCTGAACAATTGAGTATGGTGAAACCCAAAGACGTAGTTATTGCCATTAGCTATTCACCCTATGCACAAGAAGCATTAGAACTGGTCGAATTGGGTGCGAAAAGTGGTGCTCAACAGATTGCAATTACTGACAGCCAAGTCAGCCCATTAGCGGCTTTCAGTGATGTGTGTTTTGTGGTGCGAGAAGCACAAGTCGATGGATTCCGCTCACAAGTTGCTTCTATGTGTCTGGCGCAAACTTTAGCGGTTTCATTAGCACTGAACAACGCAAAAGAATAATCTATAAATCAGTATTATCAATAAACTACAAACCAAGTGTAAACTTTGGCAGATCAATAGAATGGGTAGAATCCCACCTACCCATCAATTCGTTTTTAACAAAAGCACTTTAGCTTTTTCCTGTCGGATATTGATCACTATTGATCCACGCATGATCTTTTTCCCAGGTAAACTTCCATAGCCGTACCGGCCCTGCCATGACATTCAAATAATAGCTGTTATAACCTGCCAATGTTGCCACGGGGTGGTAGCCCTTTGGTACTTTCACGACATCCCGGTTATAGACTGGCATACATTCATCCAGTGAACGATCGTCGGTATACACTCGCTGCAGGCAAAAACCTTGTTCTGGACTCAGCCGGTGATAATAGGTTTCCTCCAAATAGGTTTCATCTGTAACATTTTCCTGGTCATGTTTATGGCTTGGGTATGAACTGGTATTCCCTTCATCAGTATAAACCTCAACCACCAGCAAGCTATCGGCGGGTTGGTTGTCAGGTAAAATATTATGTACTAACCGCTGGTTACGCCCCTTACCTCGCCGTTCCACACCCACATCCGCCGGTGTAATCAGCCGGGAAGGTAAATAACCATTACCGGGGGCGCGGCAAACAGCCAATTCCAAGTCGGTCTCTGCCACAACTTTCACATGCTCATGATGTGGAACATAAACAGAATAAGGCGGTGTTCGTTCGAATGGACTCATGCGTTTGCCAATGTGCGGATATTCAGCCCGGCGTGTTGATACCGAGGCAATTCCAGCAACCAATACCAGGCAAAGTTCATTATCAGCACTGTCTAGAACCAACGTCTTTCCAGCCGTCAAGTGATAGACATCAAACCCGACAAAACGCCAGCCCGCGTTCTCTGGAGAAATATGCTGAATACGCCCATCCACATCCGGTAGCTGACATTTGGCAAGTAGTGTCGACATGATGACTCCCCTGTTGGCAACATGAAATTACTCTAACGAACACTCTCAAGCAGCATTAACCCAGTGTTGGCATACTGTATTCGGAAACAGTTTGCTGGCCGGTTGGCCAACGGGCCGTGGTTGTTTTCATACGGGTGTAAAAACGCACACCATCAGTGCCATGAACATTTAATGCACCGAATACAGAGCGCTTCCAACCACCAAAACTGTGAAATGCCATCGGCACAGGAACCGGGACATTAACGCCAACCATCCCTGCCTGGACTTCATGTACGAACTGTCGTGCATAATGACCACTACTGGTAAATATCGCACTCCCATTACCAAATTCATGGCTATTTACAGTATTAATTGCGGTTTGGTAATCAGGAACTCTGACAATCCCCAACACTGGGCCAAAGATTTCTTCCCGATAAATTTTCATATCCGGAGTGACATAATCAAACAGCGTGCCGCCAACATAATATCCTTGCTCATAGCCAGTGACATTATAGTTGCGACCATCTGTGACTAATGTCGCGCCTTCTTTAACACCTTGCTCAATATAACCAAGAACTTTTTTCTGATGGGCTGCTGAAATCAACGGCCCCATTTCATTTTCTTCCCCACCTTGCTGTAAACCTGGGCCGACACGCAAACGAGCAATAAGTGGTTTTAACTTTTCAATGAGCTTATCCGCCGTGCTATCACCGACGACAACGGCAATAGGCAACGCCATACAACGCTCACCGGCAGACCCAAATGCACCACCCATCAATGCATTAACTGTCGCATCCAAATCAGCATCTGGCATGATAATCGCTTGATTTTTTGCAGCACCAAAAGCCTGTACGCGCTTACCCTGTGCACTGGCAGTGGTGTAAATATGTTCAGCAACAGTAGAGGAACCCACAAAACTTACAGCTTGAATTCGTGAGTCGGTGCAGAGTTGCGCAGCATTTTCATTTGAACAGTGAATAACATTGAATACGCCATCAGGTAAGCCCGCCTCTGTCAGCAATTCAGCTAAACGAACCGATGCTGAAGGATCGAGCGCAGGGGGTTTCAGAATAAAGGTATTACCACACGTCAATGCAATGGGGAACATCCACATTGGAACCATCGCAGGAAAATTAAATGGGGTTATCCCGGCCACAACGCCCAAAGGTTGCATCATCGAGAAACTATCAACCCCGGTGCCCACATCTGCGGAATATTCGCCTTTCAATAAATGAGGGATACCACAGGCGAATTCGACCACCTCCAGACCGCGAGTGATTTCGCCCAACGCATCTGAATAGACCTTGCCGTGCTCACGAACAATCAACTCAGCCAATTCATCACGGTGTTGTTCAATTAATGTTTTAAAATTGAACATGATGCGAGCGCGGCGCAAAGGGGGAGTTCGTGACCAATCGACAAAAGCCTGATGAGCAACGCCAATAGCCTGATGAACTTCTTCAGCAGTGCTTTGTGTAACCTGACTTTCAACCTTGCCGGTGGCTGGGTTATGAATATCGACAGTCTGATTACTGGAACTCAAAGAATTCTTCCCGCCGATAAAGTTACTCACGATTTTCATGTCTCACCCTCTTCTTAAATAGCGGCTATCGCAAGGGTCATTGAAAATGGCTATATGCCAGACACCTAACGAACCATGCGCTTAATCAGTAAGAGTTATCTTGGATAAAGCCAATATAACCCACAAGGCGACCAACCGCCGGAAAGACGAAAAGCCAGCCGATATGCAGACTCTATGCTATTGAAAAAAAAGTTTCAAATAACTTTCTTTGAAAATTTTATTTTGTGCGATGCATCGCAAGTTCCTGCAAAGAGTTCGTGTCACTATCAAAATCCTCAGAGCATCAACGCAATACCCCATCCATCTGCAATATCTCACTTTTTATACTAATAAAAACTGCCAATGTAGAAAAAATATGTATGTTAACTTGGCAACACCTCACATTAAATGATTTCTATTCGACATTTTTCAGCTTAATATTTGAGCTAGATCGAAAAATTAATTTTTCGTTATTTAAGTTAAATGAAATAAATGTTTTCATGCTGAACAGTATGCAAGTGACTTTAATCTTCGTCCGCTGGAGACAGGTTGGCAGTCTCCAATGTCGTTATCGGCTGTATTTATCGGCAGTTTGGCCGTCGGGCTATCATTGCAGGAGCAAAGCTATGCCTATTGCACAAGATCGTTTCTGTATTAATCGCAAAATTGCCCCAAACTTAAGTATCGAAAGCTTTTTTTGTTTAGTTAAAAAATGTGGGTTAAATAAAGTTGAATTACGCAATGATATGCTGGGCGGGAAAGTGACGGATGAGTTGAGTTCAGCGCAACTCAATACTCTGGCTGATGAATATGGAATCGACATTATTACTATCAATGCGTTGCAATATTTTAATCTGCCAGAACACCGTCCAGCACTGCTGAAAGAAGCAGAAAACATGCTAAAACAAGCAAAAGCGATTAACTGCCGTGGGGTTATTTTATGCCCAAACTGTAGCACCAATGACCGCCGTTCAGCCGAGCAAAAAGAACAAGACACACTAGATGCTTTAGTGCTGTTAGCCCCGCTATTTAAAAAATATCAAGTAACCGGGCTGGTAGAACCTTTAGGCTTTGAAATCAGTTCATTACGTTCCCACCTGCTAACACAATCTATTATTCGCAAGTCAGCCGCGCCCTATAAAATGGTGTTGGATACTTTTCACTACTATCTGAGCGATGTTGCACAGGCCGAGTTCGATGCACATATCGATATCAATACTATCGGGCTAGTGCATCTTTCCGGCGTCGAAGAAATGCGGTTAAAGTCCGCACTGACTGATGAAAACAGAATTATGCTGAGTGAACAGGATAAACTGAACAGTAAGCAGCAAGTGGCTAACTTGGAACGACTGGGTTATCAGGGAATATATGCTTTTGAACCATTCTCATCACAATTGAATACTTGGTCAGAGGCTGATATTGAAAGAGAAATTCATCAAAGTATTGCCTGCCTACAAAACTAATATGCGGAACCGGTATCGTTCCGCCAAGTTGAAAGCATGAAAAGCCCCATCAAGAAATAATGAGGCTGATTGTCATACATCCGCAGGATGGCTCAAGTGAACATTTTGGCTTAACCAACCGCGGTTAGCTTTTCGGCGGTTTTTCCCGGCCACGAGAGCTGAAAACGCGGGGATCCATTTTTAGCCCGATTGGCCCTCACCCCAAATCTAGCAAACTATTAAGCTGGTCGATTTGTTGCCGCCACTCACGTTGTAATGTAATTTTTTGGTGTTTAGGTTTACGCGCCAAATCCTCGGCCAATTTAGCTTCCAGTTCCAGTAAGGTTGCCAGCAGGCATTCCTCCTCACTCTCCATTGGTGCGGTAATGGCCTCAGTTATAATGGCTGAAATCGGACTCGGTGCCATAAACGATTTATCGGCCAGAATGTCGTAAACCGGAGCCAGGTCGTGCCACTCCTCAAGCCGTTGTTGGTGAATTAACCAGAAGCGATTACAACTTTGCTCAATTAATGTGCGGTCATGGGACACTAATAATACCGCGCCACTGAACGTTTTTAGCGTTTCCGCAAGTTCCTCCTTACCCTCCATATCAAGGTGGTTGGTCGGCTCATCCAGTAGCAGCAACGAATAGTTTGCTAGTGTCAGGCCGATAAACAGCAGCCGCGAACGTTCACCACCGCTGAGGGTGCTGACCTTTTGCTGATGTCGCAGATAAGGGAAACCTGCGCCGATCAGCGCCATTTTTCGCTGATCTTCTGTCAATGGTGCGAAAGGTGCTAGCGCGTCACTGAGCGAATCATCATCATGTAATTGATGTAGGCTTTGATCGTAATAACCTATATGTACTTTGGGATGGAAAACCATGCCCACATCGGCGGTATCTGGTTGGTTGAATGCTTGCCATAAACTGTGTAATAACGAAGACTTACCGCAACCATTGCGCCCAATCAGCGCGATACGGTCACCGCTTTTTACCCTGACTTCACCCAGTTCGAATAAGACAAGCGCATCCGGCGCAGGGCGCACCTGCAAATCAGACAGCGCCAGCACGCGGTCAGCGGGCAATGCTTCGCCATTAAGCCGCAATTGCCACTGATTACCAGCCGTCAGCAAGGTTTGATCTTCCTTCATCCGGTCGACCTGTTTCTCCATCTGTTTGGCTTTACGTGCCAACTTTTCGTTGTCATACACGCTGCCCCAGATAGCCAGCCGTTTGGCGCTTTTCGCTACGCGGTCGATCTCCTTTTGTTCAGCTTGATGGCGATGGGCATCGGCGATATCTTTCTCCTCCAGCGCTTGTCGAGCTTGTATGCAGGGCAGACGAATAAATTGTAGAGTTTTATCGCGCAGGATCCAGGTGCTGTTGGTTACGCAATCCAGCAGGCTGCGGTCATGTGACACCAACACAAAGCTGCCGCCCCAGTTTTGCAGAAACTGTTCAAGCCAGAGCAGAGTCGGTAAATCCAGATGGTTACTGGGTTCATCCAACAGCAGTAAATCCGGTTGGCGGATCAGCGCCCGCGCCAATAACAGACGCGTATGCTGCCCGCCACTCAGGGTTCCAGCAGTCAATGACCATGCGTTTTCATCAAAACCCAGTGTGCCGAGCAGCACTTCAGCTTGCCAGCGCTCAGGTTGGTGCAGGCTGTCCGGCAGATGATTGAGTACCGCGTCTATCAGAGTGGCATCGTTCAATGCAGAGGGCAGATGTTGTTCCACCATTGCCATCAGACATTGGTTGGCGGTGGTGATGGTGCCGGAGGTCTCAGAAAGTGCGCCGCTGAGGATTTTCAGCAGGGTGCTTTTGCCACAGCCGTTATGGCCAATTAGACCAATGCGATCGCCTTTTTTCAGGCTAAAGGAGATCTCAACCAGCAATGGGCCGAAGGTGTTGTCGTAGCAGACAGATTGTGCGGAAAGTAATGTGCTCATGATGCTTATCCAGATTTTCAGGCATAAATATGCCTATCGTCGAAAATTGCTGACGATAACCGGTAAGCCGGAGGGAAGTTCTCAGATTGTTAGTTAGCTTCGCTCAAGCAGGTTATCGCAGCACGATACCGGTAATGCTTGAGCTATGACGATCGCTAAGGACAAGCGAAATTAAAAACATTTCACGGGTCAACATGGCAATCCTCCTTATATAACATTGGCGTATGAATAATATGATTATATTGAGTAGCTTGTCATTTAGTCTACTTTTTTTATAGCTCATTATTATTCCCGAGAACTTCAAGTTTTCTAGCTCTCCCCATAAGGCTTCCACTGCATTTAATATGGTTTAAATTTAGCCAAAAAATCTAACCGAATGATTTTATTAACCATGAGCCGCCGTGTGAGGCGAAAAAAGTCTGAACACTCGTTAAGATAAAGTTTGCACGCTAATATTTAGAAGCCTCAACCACTCGGTTCAGGCTCCTTTTGGACTACTGTTTAATACTTATCTATTGATAAGAGAATGTTATGCTGGCAAGCGCATTTGCAGTGCCCGGTTGTAAATTCCCCGTGCGGATATAACGCGCCTGGAAAGGCAGTGTCAGTGTTTGTGCCTGACCCGTGCTTTGAACAAAAAATTGATTGAGCGTTCCAGAAGCCGAACTGTCCGGGCCTAACATCAGCGGGCCATTACCGTTATAGAAAAACTCCACACCGACACCAGCGGCAGTTGAGTTACTGGTTAATGACACCACAGAGGAGCTGTTTGCCGGTTTAGCTTGATCTGTCATCACTGCGTTAACGGCAATATTTTCATCACAACTCAGGGCAATATCGAAATGACCAAAAGCAGATGTGCTACCAACCGAAGGTAGTGTGCGGACATCAATCACCCCAAGATCCACATTTGCAGCCTTGGTGTTAACAGTACACCCTGATGCTTGCACAGTGATACTGACAGGGTTGATGATCACTCGCGCAGTTTTCACCTCATTGTTGTAAGCCGTCAGCACTGCGGCATCAATAGAACTTGTCTGGTACACACCGGATGAGAGTGTATGACCCGTTTTGATAAACGTCACTTTCGCCGACCAGCCCAAATCCGGACTGGAGCCGCTATATGTCTGAGTCTCTCCATCCAGTAGCGGTATATAGACGGAGCTATTGAAATCTTTCAGCCCAATAATAAAACCCACGCCAGCCACCCCGGTTTCAAAAATAGCGTAATTAACGCCATCGACATTTACCGACATACCTGTTGGGATTGCACCGCTGCCCGGCATCATCGTGCTTTTATTGCAATGGAAGATATAGCCGCACCAAAATACTTGCTGCACTGATACAGTAGCACTCCAAGTGGAACCGATAATATTACCGGGCCTCACTGAATCAGCAGGGCCGACATAATTCATCGGCTGGGGCGATAACGTAATATTTGATTTCCAGTCCAAAGCATAAGCCTTACTTGCGCAGCAAAGCACAAAAATAATAGTGACAAATAATCGTATCATTGATACTCCAATACCCAAGTGGCTATGGCCGATACAGGGCCGGGGCTGACCGGAGAGCCGGTTGCAGTAAGGCGGGCGTAAAATTTCATCTGAACATTCTCCGCGCCAGGTGTTCCCAAAACTTCTGTTTGCATATTTAGCGCCAGAGGCTTTTCAGCTTTATTCAATAACTCAACAGCAACGCCCGTAGCACCACCGTCATCAATTTTAATCAGATCGGCCCCAGAGCCATCCGGCGTACCGACAAAGCGAACTTTGACTCCGGTAAATGTCGGCCCACACTCTTCCAGATTGATGAAAAAGGGGGTTTTAATATTGCTGATCCCGTGCCCAGCACCGAATTGTTGTGTGCCGATATTTCCTAAAGGAACAGTCTGCATTGTCGAATCAGTCGAAACTGTACAGGTGTTGCCAATCAGTTTTCCCGTCACTGAGACCAGCACATCGTAGGCCAGCACCGGCGCGGGTAAAAATGAAAGTGCCAGTATTGTCAGTAATGACTGCCTTAAAATTATTGACATACCAACTCCTGCGAATAGAGACCCGTATTAGGGTTATGATATTTTTTATCCAATTTGAAACGTGCGGTGCAGGTTTTATCATTGCCTGTTCCCCATACCGCCCGTAGCAGTCCTTGCTGAGGTAGCCCGGATAAATAAAGGCTCCCTTCATCACCAACGATACCGCTGTTAGTGCTTTTGTCATTCAGCGAGACAATCGTCCCAAATGGAAGAACGCCGTTTTTATGGCGAATAAAGAACATCGCTTTCATGCCAACCTTGGTCGAGATTGTTGCTCTTACCAGGGCACCTTCGGTCGGTGTTTTACTCACCATTGTATTGTCCAGCTCAACACTATCCCCTGCCGTCGTAACGTCCATTTCTACCCGGTTCATACGGTAAGGGGTCGCATAGGGGATAACTGCATAGCCGCGACTGTCGGTTCTAACACCTCGGTGGCTACGGATGGCAACATCACTTGCTCCCTCAGCTTTAATCAGAATGTTGGTGTTGCCCAATGGCTGGCTGAATGTCAGGCCATCTTCATGCAACACTACACCGCCACTCATACCGTAACTTAGGCTACGAGCGTTCTTCGAATAGCCGTAGCCAAGGTTGTAGTCACCCCTTGCCCCTTGGTAACGAAGGGCAAGATCACCACCAGACTGTTGCTGGGCACTGTAACGCTGGCTGGCGCTATAAAATAAATTTTCCTGCCCTGGCACGTAGCCATTAAGACCTATATTGTTAATAGAACCTGATGAATCAGAGTTCGTCAGCGCATAATTGGCACGAGTGGACAGCGCAGGATCGCCTAATGGCAATGAGAACGAAAAAGCGAAAATATTATCTTTTTTCCTGTCATACAGGCTGGTGCTACGCTGGTAGCTAACCCCGTAGGAAACTCGACCAAATGTGTTATTCCATGCAAATTGAGCGCTTTCAGCCGATTTATCTGATTTCCAGTAAGTTTGTTTATCCCACGACAGTGATAGCGCGCCAGCATCACCCATACTTTGTGACAAAACGACCTGGTTTCTGGATTTACGGGATAAAGCCAAATTGTAGACATTCTCATAATTAGTGCTGATAGAGCCATCAGCCTCCTTTATGAAATCCACATTTCCACCTTGCATCCGTTTGTAGGTGGTATCACTTAATTCATAGAAACCATCAGAGGAGAAGAACCATGAATTTAGATTAAACCTGGTTCCATAATTATTAACTAACTTGTTGTAACGCAGACGTAAAGCGTCACCACTGTAACGATTGCTATCGGCCAGCAGGCTTTGGGCATGAGTCACATCAATTGAATATGCACCCAAACGCCCAACGTTTTGTCCAATTCCCATCGCCAGGCCGGTGTAATTTTCTGAAAACTGAGCGCCACCGTAGAGCGTCAAACCATATTGCCAGCCCCAAAATGCTTCAGTTTGCATAATAAAAGGAGAGTCCTGGTTTTCATTCGAGCGGAAATACCCGACCCCAGCAGCATATTTAAATTGCCCCGGACGTACCAAATTCGGCACGCTGGCAAATGGAACTGTGTAATGCGATTCCGTACCATTGGCCTCTTGGATCGTCACGGATAAATCACCGCCGGAGGCCGTCGGATATAAGTCATTTAATATAAACTCACCAGGGGAGACGGAAGTCTGATAAATAATATTGCCATTCTGGCGTACAGTTACAGTGGCATTACTGCGAGCAATGCCACGGACTTCAGGAGCATAGCCCCTCAGGCTAGCTGGCAGCATATTATCGTCGGTATTCATTGCCACACCTCTGAGCCCCACAGAGTTAAAAATTTGTGCGGAGGTGTTGGTTTCACCCAAATAGAGCTGAGACTGTAATGGGGGTAAATCACGCTGCACCCACGTTTGAACATGCGTTAAGCCATCATCCGTATTTTTTGTCCATGTTGAATAATCGCGAAATCGCCACGGGCCAAAATTCATTCCGCTGTTCAAGCCAATAAACATCTGATTGTCTATTCCCCGACTTTCGTGACGATATTCATTACGAGCCCCATTGACGACGTAATTCAGCCAACCAGAATTAATACCATGCTCCCAACTTTTGGGATTAATATAGTCACGAGGCACATTTAACATATACCGCTGAGGCAGATTAAAATAAAGAGATAACTTATTTTGCTCAAAAGAGACTTTTGTGTCGGGGAAATAGTCCTCCAGAGAATAACACTGATCATCGGATAGAGAAAAATCACCCTTAGCCTGAATCACATCAATAAGCATTAATTTAATCTGCTCCAATGTCAGACATGGCTCAAGTGCGGAATTATTACTTTTCTGATTAACGTTAAATTTCACATCTGTAGTAAATGCGTAACTTTCGTTTACATAGATATTGACGTTATACACGCCTGAAGGTAATTCACCACCATCATTAACCCAAGATAGATCTGCAACGCTATCATTTTCGCCATTAAGAAATGCGGGATTAAAATGAATATCATTCTGTGCGTGAACTACGCCCGCCAATAAAAAATGGGATAGCAGAACGCAATTTATTTTAATTTTCACTCTGCACACTCTTATATATTCTGAATTATTTCATAATAAAAACAACTCAACGCATTGTTAACATTATAGAAATTTTCGGCGTCCAAGCACCATAATCATTGATTGCCTGATAACTAAGCTGACGAGCGTTGCTGAATGATTCTTCAAGCGTCACTGTATCTCTCGGCGGGATCATGACCGACGATACTGCTTTCCCATCCACTTTCATATTTATAGTCGTAATATAAAAAGGAGTCGGATTAGTAATATTTATTTTACCATTATGAAATTCGCCACTAAGACTTCCCCACACTTCATTATTGATTTTTTTTGTCAGCGCGTCTGGTCGATAAAACAACTTAATACGACTCGCCGAGGCAAACTGTAAAGTATTAGCATGACTTTCCTGCCCAGACTGAGGGATTGCTTTTACGGTTATCCAATAAAGCGTTTCACGGTCTTGAGGTAACTGTTGGCCATTAAACATGACCTTAACTGAATTTTCTATTTCTGGTTTAAGAACGAATAGAGGTGGTGTGATAACAAAATCACTAGAGCGTTGCCCTTCAGCATTTTCAACCCACGACTGAATAAGAAAAGATGATTCTTTATTTGTATTTCTGACGTCTAATAAAGATTGTGAGGTTGAACCTGAATAAACCATTCGGGTTACACCTAACCCAACACCTCCGGCATATACCGTAGATGTGCACAACGAAGTGACCAATAAAATAAATATCGTCAGAATACGCATGATAAATACCTGAATGTTGAAATAAAGTTTAAGGTCCGGCGATCCTTACCAGACCTATCAATTAAGAGTAAGTCAGGGTGTAAGTAGCAACAGTGCTTGCATCACCTGCAGTAGCTCCACCTTTAGGTGAATAGTATTTCGCACCAAAGATTAGCGTATTTAAACCATCGCGTAAGGCCACAGCGCTGGATGCCTCACCCAATTTAATGACCGTGCCCAGTTCGCTATAAAGACGAACAGCTACATTCTGCGCAGTACCCGTTCCACCATTTGAACCTACCGCCAAGCTAGTAGGATCATCATTGTTTGGTGTACCACTAAAGGTCACTGCAACATCTTTAGATACTGTGGAGTCACAATCTTCCAAAATAATAGAGAATTTCTTCATCGTTGATGCTTCACTGGCTGCTGCACTCAATGCAGCAGTTCTTACCTGCCCCATTTCCACGTTGATGTTAGCGCTATTGCTGCTCACAGCGCAGGCTGCGGTTACAACAGAACCATTGAAATTAATGGTGCCACCTGCAACTTCCGCAGCATATGATGAAGTCGCCAGCGGAATCAGTGCTAACAAACTGAACGGTAACATCTTCAGTGTTGAAAATTTATTATGTACTTTCATGTTAATGCCTTCTATATATTGACGTTGTGAAAATAAGATAAAGTTAGTCTTAAACAATACAGAGACCTGTTTTGCTTTTTGATCTATTTATATCATTGGTATGTATTTAAAATACACTGGGTTAAAAATCATGCACACAACTCTCGCGTATAGATGTGTGTAAACTTCAAAAGTTATCATCGCGCTAATAGATATATACTTAACCAGCTATGATAATTAACTCTCAATTTTATAACATCATTGTTATCTGGCTTAAAGTTACAACTAAATAGCATGATGAAAAACACTATTATGTATAATTTTTTGATAAAACGAGAATCTTGTAAGGAAAGTATCTCAGCCAACTGGAAATTTCATAACTTCTACAAAATTAGGCGGTAAAATAATGGTGTAATAGCATGGGATTTTAATGCATAACCCACCTTTCCAACATTAAAAATAAAATCCTGGTTCAATCCAATTGAGATTAATTTAAATCTTAATTCTCTTATCGTTTTCCATAATTGTTGGCTAGATGCAACGAGGTTGTGGTCTTCCCAGACTTCCTTGAGGAAAATTTCTTTCGAAACCGTCTGTTCCCCTTTAGCGACTCGAGTGAACAAGCACTTCAAAAATCTAACCATCACATCATTGAGAGCAACGGCACCCATAATCATTGAGCGCTCAGGATAAACTGCTGAGATTCTCGTTAATCTTTTATTAGCAATATCAAATTGAATATCATTATCAATGATGAAGCCAAAAAGTCCGTTTTCCATAAATCATAAAGCCTTATTCAAATGCATATATTTTATTTTTACTGCCGATTGATTGTTGATCATATAGGTTATCCTAATCTCAAAGCAATCATCTACACATAGCAAAGTATTTTATTACCAGATTGTAAATTTTAGTATTTTTTTACATCCCACATTCATATGGCAGTTAATATGTTCATCTATGTATGCTTTATTAGTTTTTTCATCTTAAAAACTCACTATTTTTTTTGCTAGCATTAAAAGTTATTTTAATGCATATTTACAGATTTAAATTCCAGTGAATTTATTGTCATTATAATGTAAATACTATTCTGCGAACCCTAGAATTAGCCGATATAGCAAACAGTACCTTTGATACAATATATTTTATTCGACTGTGTTACCTATCCTATATCCTTCTGTCATAAACAATGTTCGTACTTGTTCTGTTGGGTGAGATAAATACTATTGAACAATCTCGAATTATCATAATTAACTTTGTTTATTTAATTTTATTTATGTTTATTTACTTAAGAAGTGCCCTACCGACAACGTATTGAAAAGATTGTTAAAACAATAGTGTAAGCCAGTCAGGCAAACCCACTTAAGCCATTGTTTTTATTGTATTAATTTACATTATTAAGAAAAAATATTTATTGTCATAAAATATTGAATTACACTTAAACGAATAAAGTAGCATTGACACACAAAAGAATGATCTATTTTTAATCAGGGTATTAAAAATGCACACTAAATTTATTATTAATGGACAGGTTTGCTTCTTTTCTGAAGAGCATCGATTGGAACCAATGGGACAGCAAGGGTCTGGCGTTTCCTTGAATGTGCCTGTTAGTCGATGTTTATTATTGCTACTGCAACGTAAGGGAAACGTTATCAGTCAGAGTGATTTTGTTTATGAAGTGTGGGAAAACAAAGGGCAGTTTGCTAATGCCAACACTTATTTTCAAAATATACATCTATTGCGTAAGGCGTTGGCAACTTCAGGTATTAAAGACAACATTATTAAAACCATTCCGAAGGAAGGGGTTCGATTTACAGGTACAGTGACATACCCCTGTGAAGAAAACGCTGAATCTAGTGCGGAGGCAACTCAGGATGCAACAAGTCACATCACCAACGAAGCATTGACTGATACACTTACCCCCGAAAAGATTAATGGAGAAATACAGCCACCACCCGAACCTTTTTTTTCCAATCGGATTACTTTATATATCAAGATTTTTCTTATATTCTGCCTATTAAGTTTGTTTATTTTTCTTTGGTTAAACTTCCATGAAGATACCAGTCAAAATGTAGATTTCTTTTCAAACTATCAGCAAATTGGGGAAACGAATCATTGTAAAGTATATGCCAGCAGTTCATCTATTTTGTGGCCACGTGACGAGTATCTAAATTTTATCCAAAAAAGAGACATTCATTGTCAACCCGGACAGGTAATCTACATCGCAATGAATATATTCCGAACACGCTCACTCATCCATATTTGTGATAAAAATGTGAACAATACTTCATCATGTTTAACGAAATTGTATATTGTAGAGCGTAAAAATGAACGGTAAAAAAACGCTTATCCTGTTCGTCTTTTTAACCATGCTCGCCTTTTCTCCCCTTATTGCAAAAGTAGTTCATCGCTATAATTCAGACCATTTTTCTTGTTTGGGGCGAATCAACATCATATCTAGCGAAACAAACTTCAATGCACAGGCTAAATACTCTTTTGACGGCGATCATGGTGAAGTCGCCGTAGTGGGAGAACTCAGTAAATTAGGAGAAAGAACCCAGAGAATATCGCAACAGTTATTATTTAATTATACTCGTAATGGTAATGAGATTATCATGTTATCGAAAAATTCAGCGTTGAGCGATAACCAGGCTAGAATGTTGGTTTCGTTAGTTCCTGATTTTTATCTTTTTAAAGATAGAGGATTACGGATCCGAATTTATCAGCAAGGTGATGGATATGTCTTTACTACTTTCAATATCCCTGTATTTATCTGCACTAAAATATAATGGAACATCATCATTCTATAACACGAATACTGTTGATAACTCATGGTGATTTCTATCAGCTAACTGAAAATCAGCCCGCTTTCTGGCTACCTTTTTGCTCTAGCAGCATTAGCTGCTGAGCACAGCATTGATGTTTTACTGTTTCACAGCCGCCAATGCCTGCGCACAGGCCCAAGCTGAGCTCCAGGCCCATTGGAAGTTATAGCCCCCTAACCAGCCGGTGACATCAACAACCTCGCCAATAAAGTATAGCCCCGGTACTTTATGGGCCTCCATCGTCTTAGAGGAGAGTTCTTGAGTATCTACACCGCCAATTGTAACTTCAGCAGTACGATAACCTTCCGTTCCATTAGGCTGCACGCGCCATTGTTGCAAATTGGCCACTAACGCGGCCTGCTGCGGCGCATTTAATTGTTTCAAGGTGACATCCGGCAGCTGATCCAAGGTCTGGAGACATTCTACTAACCGCTTAGGGAGCAACTGAGCCAATGTATTTTTTAAGGTCTGATTGGGGTGTGCTTGCCGCTCATTATTGAGGAAAGTATCTAAGTCAGTGTCAGGAAGTAAGTTAATGCTCACATACTCGCCAGCTTGCCAATAGCTTGAAAGTTGTAAAATGGCCGGGCCAGAAAGGCCACGATGGGTAAATAAAATGCTCTCACGGAAACTGACACCATTCTCTGCCGTCACTACCGCCGGTACTGAAACACCGGAAAGTGTTTGCAAGTGCTCCAACAAAGGCTTATGCAAAGTGAATGGGACCAAAGCCGCGCGCATCGGCAAAACTTTCAAGCCAAACTGTTCTGCCAGTTTATAGCCAAATGGAGAGGCTCCTAATCCCGGCATAGACAGCCCACCTGAAGCCACCACCAGTGAGTGAGCGCTCACTTTCACATCATTAATCTGCAATAAGAAACCGGCATCGTTTTTTTCAACTGACAGAATATCACTGCGTAGTCGAATCGTAACTTGCCCCAATTCGCACTCTTTCAGCAAAAGCTCGACCACTTGTTGAGCAGAATCATCACAAAACAGTTGCCCCAGTGTTTTCTCATGCCAAGCAATATTGTAGCGATTCATCAAATCAATGAAATCCCATTGGGTGTAGCGCGCCAAAGCAGATTTACAAAAATGAGGGTTTTGTGAGAGATAGGCTGCGGGTTCGACAAACATATTGGTAAAATTACAACGGCCACCGCCGGACATCAGTATCTTGCGCCCTGCTTTTTTACCATTATCAACCAACAATACCCGGCACCCAGCTTGCCCGGCCTGAGCCGCACAAAATAAGCCCGCAGCACCTGCGCCTATCACTACCACATCAAACTGTTCCACACTGGGCCTCACTGAGTAAAATCATCATCACTGCAAAATTGTTCGCTTTATCGCCAATACGCATACTGTTTATTCATTCAACTGATAAATTAGCGGCGGGAGATTGTAAGTCGCCCGCTGACAGGAAGCTATAGTAAGAAAATGTCTCATACGGTAAAACTAAGTAACCTGCTGATATAACATGCATATGTTGCTCAAAAAGACGAATTCATATGCGGTCATGTCAAAAAAAGGTCATATTTTCCTTTTCCCCACCCCCATTGTCACTGATAATGCGCCGCGTTCATGTCCACAAACTGGCGTAACGCTTATGCTGCATCTTTTCGCTGGCCTGGATTTCCATACCGGCCTAATGTTAGTTCTTGCTTTGTTGTTTGTGCTGTTTTACGAAGCCATCAATGGTTTTCATGACACAGCCAATGCGGTTGCAACCGTAATTTATACCCGCGCCATGCGTTCACAGGTGGCTGTCGTGATGGCAGGGGTGTTTAACTTCCTCGGCGTGATGCTGGGCGGTTTGAGCGTGGCTTATGCCATTGTTCACTTATTGCCTACTGATCTGCTGTTAAATGTCAGTTCAGCACATGGGTTGGCGATGGTCTTCTCTATGCTGCTGGCGGCGATCATCTGGAATTTGGGCACGTGGTATTTCGGTATCCCCGCCTCCAGTTCGCATACGCTGATTGGTGCAATCATCGGTATTGGTTTAACCAATGCATTAATGACCAGCACATCTGTTGTTGATGCGCTGAACGTTCCTAAGATGATTCAAATCTTCCTGTCATTAATCTTATCCCCGATTGTGGGTTTGGTTATTGCCGGTTTGATGGTGTTCCTGTTACGTCGTTACTGGAACGGAACCAAAAAGCAGCAACGTATTCACCTGACACCTGCGGAACGTGAAAAGAAAGACGGTAAACGTAAACCGCCATTCTGGACCCGTACAGCACTGATCATATCGGCTATTGGCGTGAGTTTCTCTCACGGCGCTAACGATGGTCAGAAAGGGATCGGCTTGATCATGCTGGTATTAATTGGCGTGGCTCCGGCAGGCTTTATTGTGAATATGAATGCAACCGGTTATGACATTGCCCGCACCCGCGATGCAGTGACTAACCTGCAACAATATTATCAGCAACATGTTGAGGTATTGCCGCATGCCGTCGCACTGAAACCCTTGGTGCCTGAGCCAGATACATTGCCGGGTACACCAGCGCAGTTCCATTGTGACAACTCACGCGCCATGATAGCGATTGACCGCGCACAAACACTGCTGGCCAATTTGCAAAGCTATAGCGACCTAACGGTCGACCAACGTGGCCAAATGCGTCGCTTGTTGATGTGTGTTGCAGAAACCGCAGGAACTGTTGCCAAACTGCCAGAAACCAGTGCTGAAGACCGCCGTTTCCTCAATAATCTGCGTACAGATTTGTTAGAAACTGTGGAATATGCACCCACCTGGATTATCGTTGCCGTCGCTCTGGCCCTGTCTTTGGGTACCATGGTTGGCTGGAGACGTGTGGCAGTGACTATCGGTGAAAAAATCGGTAAGAAAGGCATGACCTACGCACAAGGGGTTTCTGCCCAGATGACTGCAGCGGTCTCCATCGGTATTGCAAGTTATACCGGTATGCCAGTATCGACAACTCAAGTGCTCTCTTCAGCTGTTGCCGGCACCATGTTAGTGGATGGTGGTGGTGTGCAGAGTAAGACGGTGAAGAACATTATGTTGGCGTGGGTATTAACCTTGCCAATCTCTATTCTTCTTTCCGGTGGCTTGTACTGGATAGCGTTGAAGTTTATCTAAATCCAGCGAAACAGTTATACTCGAATTTGGGTAAAGTAAAGGCGGCCTTTTCAGGTCGCCTTTTTACTTATTTTTATGCCAAAATTTCATACTAATACCACAACATTAAGCCCACCAGACTGACCACGACCAAACCACATAATGCGCTGGTCAGGATAAATTGCCCACGCAACCTATCACAACGACGAATAAACTCCGGATCGTGATGGTCCAGATAACGTTGAGCGAAGATATAGCCGACTAATCTAATCTGCTTACTCGGCTGACCGTGGGAGGTAAAAAATCCACCACCATCAACATACTGATACAACAACGGGTCGCAACCCCGTAATACCACTAATAAAGCACGCAATGATGAATAATAACGCGCCATATTAATCACACATACCACACACAAAGCCCAAAAAAGCGCGACGGTACTGATCATAATCATCCTCCCAGCGATATTACCCGCATTAGGTCAGTTCCCCTGAGCCTGTGCGCCATCGCTCACTCTAGCTGATACAAACACCCCCAGGGCTTCAAAAGCCACCCCCTATCGTTCGCTTTCTGATTGTGGCTCGATGCATTATTCCCTCGACACACTATCCGAACGTGTTGGACTCCCTTTATGAGTGTAGGAAATGAAATGAAAAATAGCCTGATAATCTCTAAATTAAGCCTATTTTGGCGTTTATTAAGTATCGATTAGTATTAACTTATAACAAACTTTTCTGGTACGAAAATGCTGTTATCCCCTCCTAAAGCTGGCTAAATATTAAACTTTCTTAACTAAATTACATTAATTCAATCGCCATTTCTTATAGGTTATGTTTGCGCAGAAAATATGGAATTACGTCAATCACAATGTCTAATCCGCGCTATACTTAGGGTAATGAACTGCTTTAAATTCAATCAATATGACCTTATATTAGGGCAATGCGCGGTAGAGATTGATGGGACATTGGTGTAAAAAGACATACGCTAATTTTAGTGATCATCATCAAAACAGTGTGTTGTGATCCGTGAAACACTTCAGTTAGGGGTCATAATGGTACTATGTCGATATCGCGTTAGCACCCGTTCAACGGTTGAATGTTTGCTTACCCATTAATTAACATTATGGAAGGAGTTTACTTATGGCTTACAAACACATTCTGATTGCGGTTGACCTATCTCCGGAAAGTAAGGTGTTGGTGGAAAAAGCGGTCTCTATGGCCAAGCCGTACAATGCCAAAGTTTCCCTGATCCATGTTGATGTTAACTATTCAGACCTTTATACCGGCCTGATCGACGTTAATCTTGGCGATATGCAGAAACGCATTTCTGAAGAAACGCACAATGCATTGACCGAACTTTCTCAAAATGCCGGTTATCCCATTGAACAAACACTGAGTGGCAGTGGTGATTTGGGTCAGGTCTTGGTTGATGCCATTAAGAAATACGATATGGACTTGGTATTATGCGGCCATCATCAGGATTTCTGGAGCAAGTTGATGTCTTCAGCACGCCAGTTGATCAATACCGTTCATGTCGATATGCTCATCGTACCACTGCGCGATGATGAGAATGGTGAAGACGATTAAGCTGCTGAGTCTCATTAGCTTAGCATCAATCACCTTTGACGCCCGCCTTTAGCGGGCGTTTTTTATGCTGAATCCCACACCCACCCTATATCTCCACACATTAATAACCCTACTAAGTTTTTGTCAAAATCCCTTGCGGCATGAATATAAACCAGTGATATAGTCGAAGATGCACAACATCGTCTCCTCACTATTTTGGATAATAATAATAGACCGCAAAAAATCTGTTAGGAGAGTCTCAATGGGTACAAGGAATTATTAGTGATGAATTGTTTAAACTCTCTGGAGTCATTTTTAGAATCTTTACAACAACGTGATGCCAACCAACCAGAATATCTCCAAGCTGTACGTGAAGTTTTCACCTCACTTTGGCCCTTTCTGGAGCAAAACCCTCACTACCGTGAACAAGGCTTATTGGAACGTTTAGTCGAGCCAGAGCGAGTCATTCAGTTCCGTGTTGCCTGGACTGACGACCAAGGTAAAGTTCAGGTTAACCGCGCATGGCGTGTTCAGTTTAGCTCAGCGATTGGCCCTTATAAGGGCGGGATGCGCTTCCACCCGTCAGTAAACTTATCCATTCTTAAGTTTCTGGGTTTTGAACAGACCTTTAAAAATGCCCTAACAACACTGCCAATGGGTGGCGGTAAAGGCGGTTCTGATTTTAATCCGAAAGGGAAAAGTCAGGCGGAAGTTATGCGTTTTTGTCAGGCATTGATGACCGAGCTTTATCGTCATCTCGGCCCGGATACTGATGTTCCTGCGGGTGACATTGGTGTTGGCGGCCGCGAAGTTGCCTTTATGTCCGGCATGATGAAGAAACTGTCCAATAACACCGCCTGTGTTTTCACCGGCAAAGGGCTTTCTTTCGGCGGCAGCCTTATTCGCCCGGAAGCCACGGGTTACGGCTTAGTTTATTTCACCGACGCCATGCTCAAGCGCCACGGTTTAGGTTTTGAAGGTAGAAGAGTCTCTGTTTCTGGCGCAGGTAACGTGGCTCAATACACTATTGAAAAAGCTATGGAACTGGGCGCTCGAGTCATTACCGCCTCTGACTCCTGTGGCACTGTGGTTGATGAAGAAGGCTTTACGCCGGAGAAATTGGCCCATTTGGCTGAGATTAAAAACAAGCGTTACGGCAGCATCGAAGATTATGCCCGTGAACGTAATCTGGTCTATTTAGCGGGCCAACAGCCGTGGAGTGTCCCGGTTGATATCGCCTTACCTTGTGCAACACAGAACGAGCTGGATTTACCTGCCGCCCGTCAGTTGATTGCCAATGGGGTTAAAGCCGTCGCTGAAGGCGCTAATATGCCGACCACCATTCAGGCCACTGATGCTTTCTTGGATGCCGGCGTTCTGTTTGCACCGGGTAAAGCGGCCAATGCCGGTGGCGTTGCGACCTCAGGTCTGGAAATGGCCCAGAATGCGGCCCGCCTGAGCTGGAAGTCAGAGAAAGTTGACGTTCGTTTGCACCACATCATGCTGGATATTCACCAATCCTGTGTCGAGTATGGCGGTGACGGTAAGCAAACCCACTATGTTCATGGTGCTAATATTGCGGCCTTTGTCAAAGTGGCAGATGCCATGCTGGCCCAAGGCGTGCTGTAAATAATAAAACACCCATATTCTTTGAGATAAGCATTGATAAGAATATGGGATGTTTTTACCCAATGGCATTCAACCATCGTATTTATATAATCCAACGTATTTATATTAAAATTTCTCTTTAAGATTTCGCTTATTTAAAATAAGAACCTAATCAGTGACATTCCCTTCTCGGATTAATAGATATTAAAATAATTCATTTTTAATGATTAAGGAATGGGAATGTTAAAGGAATATTTAAAAACTCACACTGACGTTATAAATAGCAATGAAAAAACAAGTATTAATAATATACCAAACAATATGGAACTCTCAGCAATAGTCTATGAATACAAATGGGAAAATAAAGATAATCACAACATGACCGCTGTGACTTATTCATTTAAGCAGAGTATTTCTCAAGAGTATCATTATTATCGACTCAAGAATGACGGCCCGATTTCTGCGCTTAATCAGTGGCAAATATCGCAGACAAGAATCGCGATGCAGAGCATATCCGATGTGGCAAACATCAGATTCATTGAAGTTAATGAAAGTGTTAACGCTAATATTCCCATTGTCAATGTCCACCCCGAGCAACCTATCAGTGCCGCAGGTTATGCCTATAGTCCTAATCAAAGAAATCTCAGCCCGGTGTGTATTAATGCTGATTTCCCGGAGAATCTTACCCCCACCCAGTCAAACTATGGTGGTCACGTTATTGTCCATGAAATCTTGCATACTGTTGGCCTGAAACACACTCATGACACTGTTGGGTTGACACAACAAGAAAGCGTCATGAGCTATGCCTCTGAGTGGAACTCAGGTGGAAACTATGCTGGATATAACGCATCCACACCACAAATGTACGATATCGCCGCACTCCAATATCTTTATGGCCCGAATATGAGCACCCGAACCGGGAATAATATTTATACCTATTCCAGCCATGCCCCCATACTTTGTATATGGGATGCCGACGGTATTGATACTCTTGATTTTTCTCATCAAACCCAAGATCAGGTCATTAACCTTGCCGCAGGCAGCTTCTCTCATATCGGGGGACTAAAAGGCAACATCTCCATTGCCTATGGCGTGGTGATAGAAAATGCTATTGGCGGTAGTGGTAATGATCAATTATGGGGTAATAAGGAAATTAATGTCCTGGCGGGTGGGGATGGCGATGATAGTTTATCAGGTGGCAACGGGGCCGATCATCTTTGGGGAGGTAAGGGAAATAATACTTTTATCTACCACCATGTTAAAGATTCTTTAACAACCTCCGCTGACACTATTCATGATTTTAACGCAGGTGACGATAAAATAGATTTATCTCCACTTATATATGGTAATGAAGATATTGCTCTAGTCGACAAATTCAGTTTTAGTGGTCAGACAGAAATAATGCAGAAATATGATGAAGTCAGGGACATAACTTATTTAATGGTTGATTTTGATAATAAGGTGCATGAAGCCGACATGATGATCAAGCTCACCGGCAAGCATCAACTTACATTAAATAACTTTATCATCAGCCCGCTGCTCACTGCCTAATAATGAATGTTTAAAATCAAAAGCGCCGGCAATAGTTTGCCGCCGCTTTTTTAACACTGACCAACTCCGCGTCAAGGAAGATGGGTATTACCCAAAGTCATTGGCGTTGCAGTAAGGCAGCAAACAAACGCATCCCGATGAGCTGACACAAGTCAGTGATTCGGGTAAGTGAGTGCCGCTAACACCACTGCGGCGTCAAGGAAGATGGGTATATAAATCGAAACGGTGGCTTTTAGTGGTCACTGCGCCCTGCGCAGCAATCCCCGCCAGAGGTTCTGCATAATCTGGGCGCTTAACCACCACGCGTTTGGTCGCCAATGCCCGCGCCGGTGCCAATAGCCCATCGGCATCTTCGTCAGCGCCCACTAGCGATTGGAACACCCGCATTTCCTTCTTAACCAACGCACTTTTTTGCCGGTGCGGATACATTGGATCGAGATAAACCACTTCGGGCCGAGGTTCAATATCCGCCAACGCGGTTAAACTGGACGCATGCAACAATGTTAGCCGCTCGCGTAACCACGGGCCAATCTCGGCATCCTGATAACCACGGCGCAAACCATCATCCAGCAAGGCGGCGACCACCGGATTGCGTTCCAACATTTGCACATGGCAGCCCAGTGCCGCCAATACAAAAGCATCCCGCCCAAGGCCGGCGGTGGCATCCACCACGCGCGGAAGATACCCTTTTTTGATACCAACCGCTTTAGCAACCGCCTCACCGCGCCCGCCACCAAATTTACGGCGATGGGCGAGTGTGCCGTCAACGAAATCAACATAAATTCCGCCGAGTTTCGGCTCATCGCGCTTGCGCAGCTCAAGGCGCTCAGGGGTTAGCACCAGCGCCATAATGGACTCTTCGTCAGACACCAAACCCCAGCGTTCCGCCAGAATAGACAAAGCGCCGGGTTCGGCACCTGTTTCAGACAATAAACAAATACTTACCTGTGACACATTCTAGCCCTTAATACCGTAATGGCGCAGCATAGCATCCAACTGCGGCTCACGGCCACGGAAGCGCTTGAACAGGGTCATTGGCTCTTCGGAACCGCCACGGGACAGAATATTGTCGAGGAATGACTGCCCAGTTGCCGCATTGAAAATCCCTTCTTCTTCAAAGCGCGAGAAAGCATCTGCCGAGAGCACTTCCGCCCACAAGTAGCTGTAATAACCCGCAGCATAGCCACCGGCAAAGATATGGCTAAAGGCATGTGGGAAGCGGCCCCAAGTTGGCGATGGCACCACCGCCACCTGTTTTTTCACTTCATACAGAACAGGCAAAATCTGCGCGCCGGTCAGCGGATCAAACTCATAATGCATGCGGAAATCAAACAAGCCGAACTCCAGTTGGCGTAGGATAAACAGCGCCGCCTGATAATTTTTCGCCGCCAGCAGTTTATCCAGCATCTCTTGTGGCAATGGCTCATGGGTTTCGTAATGGCCGGAAATAAACGCCAGCGCCTCCGGCTCCCAGCACCAGTTTTCCATAAACTGGCTTGGCAGTTCGACCGCATCCCACGGCACACCATTGATGCCGGAAACACCCGCTGTATCAATCTTGGTCAGCATATGATGTAAACCATGGCCGAACTCATGGAACAAGGTGGTCACTTCATTATGAGTAAACAGCGCCGGTTTGCCGCCGACTGGCCCATTAAAGTTACAGGTCAGATAAGCGACCGGCTTTTGTAATTGGCCATTTGCCAACCGCAGGCTGCCGACACAATCATCCATCCAGGCCCCGCCGCGCTTGTGTTCACGGGCATATAAGTCCAGATAGAAGCTACCGCGCAGTTCACCGCTGGCATCATAAAGTTCGAAGAAACGCACATCTGGATGCCAAGTGTCGACATCATGACGCTCTTTGGCGGTAATGCCGTAAATACGTTTCACCACCTCAAATAGCCCTTCAACCACGCGCTGTTCTGGGAAGTAAGGCCGCAATTGCTCGTCACTGATGGAGAACAAATGCTGTTTTTGTTTTTCGGAATAATAAGTGATATCCCAGGCGGCTAACTCACTGACACCGTAATGTTTTTCAGCAAAAGCACGTAACTGCGCCAGTTCTTCTTCTGCTTGTGGGCGCGCGCGTTTTGCCAAATCATTTAAGAAACCCAGCACTTGCTGTGGATTTTCGGCCATTTTGGTTGCCAGCGATTTATCCGCATAGCTGCTAAAGCCCAACAATTGGGCTAATTCATGGCGCAAGGTCAGAATTTCGGCCATGATTTCGCTGTTATCCCATTTGCCCGCATTCGGCCCCTGATCAGAAGCACGGGTGGCAAAGGCGCGGTACATTTCTTCGCGCAGTTCAGCATTGTCGGCGTAAGTCAGCACCGGCAAGTAGCTCGGCATATCTAGCGTCAGTAACCAGCCATCCTGCTCTTTGGCTTCGGCCATGGCTTTAGCGGCGGCCAATGCACTTTCCGGCAAGCCTTTCAGTTGTTCGACATCAGTAATCAATTTGCTCCAGCCCATGGTGGCATCGAGCACGTTATTGCTGTAAGTCGAGCCCAACTCAGACAAGCGGGCCACGATTTCGCCATAACGTTTTTGTTGTTCTGGTTCCAGACCAATGCCAGATAACTGGAAATCACGCAGCGCGTTTTCTACCGCTTTGCGCTGTGGCGCACTTAAAGCAGCAAACCCCGGCCCTTCTTTCAAGCTGACATAGGCCTGATACAAACCTTTGTGCTGCCCGACCCAAGTGCCGTATTCCGACAGTAGCGGCAAGCTTTGTTCATAAGCCGCGCGCAATTCCGGGCTGTTTTTAACTGAATTTAAATGCCCAACGGGCGACCAAATGCGCGATAAGCGGTCATCGGACTCCGCCAATGGCTGGCACAGATTTTCCCAGGTAAAAGGGCCTGGCTGGGCGACGACCTGCTCCACCGCTTGACGGCATTCATCCAGAGCGGATTTCACCGCCGGCACGATATCTTCAGGGCGAATAGCAGAAAATGGCGGCAGGGAGAACGGGGTCAACAGCGGATTTGTCATAGGGTTGTCCTGATTATTTTTTTGAATATCAGCGCCAGAAGCAGTCCAGCGACGAATAATAGATTATGTATGAATCTATGGATGAACAAATAACATGAGGTCTGCCAGCATGAAAATCAATGGCTGGCGGCTTAACTGCCATGATTATATCCATTGTGTCGAGGGCGGTCGTCACCACAAATTAATGCTTTTCACTTTTTATCCACCAGACAGTTTATACTAGTTGCCATAATGTGTTGGCTGCGGTTTCTGACGGCGATGCTTTGTCGCATCCACCGAGAAAGGCCGCAAGAAACACTGCCGCAATGTGCTAAATATCAATTGGTTAAAATAAAATGCTCAGTTACCGCCATAGTTTTCACGCTGGCAACCATGCCGACGTTCTTAAACATACTGTTCAAAGTCTGATTATTGAGTCTTTGAAAGAAAAAGAAAAACCGTTCCTTTACCTGGATACCCACGCCGGTGCTGGCCGCTATCAATTAAGCGGCGAGCATGCTGAACGCACCGGTGAATACCTGGAGGGTATCGGCCAACTGTGGCAACGCGATGACTTACCCGCTGATTTAGCACCTTATATGAGTGCAATCAATTACTTTAACCGTGGTGAGAAATTGCGTTATTACCCCGGCTCACCGTTGATTGCCCGCCATTTACTGCGTGAATATGACAAAATCCATCTGACTGAGCTGCACCCGAGTGATTACCCGCTGTTGCGCAATGAATTTGCCAAAGATGAGCGCGCTAAAGTCCAGCGAGCTGATGGTTATCAGCAACTTAAATCACAGTTGCCGCCGCAATCACGCCGTGGTTTGATTCTTATCGATCCACCGTATGAAATGAAAACTGATTATCAGGATGTGGTGAAAGGTATTCAGGAGGGTTATAAACGCTTCGCAACGGGCACCTATGCGTTATGGTATCCAGTGGTTTTACGCCAGCAAGTCAAACGGTTATTGCGGGATCTGGAAGCCACGGGCATCCGCCGTATTCTGCAAATTGAATTGGCCGTCCGCCCAGACAGTGATCAACACGGCATGACCGCCTCTGGCATGATTGTGATTAACCCGCCATGGAAGCTGGAACAGCAAATGAATACGCTACTGCCGTGGCTGCACAAAATATTGGTGCCGTCTGGCCATGGCCATACGCTGGTGAAATGGGTCGTGCCGGAATAATACTTCAAGCTGCACGTGCGTTGGCTGCTTTCGCTCACCCCAGTCACTTACTTGTGTAAGCTCTTGGGGATTTACTCAGTTGCCGCCTTCCTGCAACTCGAATTATTTTGGGTATAGATATCACTGGAATAATTTTTTTCTGAACGAATAGCCTATCAGAGCCATTGATGCACAAAACACTTTCAAACGCTAAACTGTAAGGCAATTTTTTAAACGACTCTCATGGGAAATCCTGATGACCAAACATTACGACTATCTGGCAATTGGCGGTGGCAGTGGCGGGATCGCGTCTATCAACCGGGCAGCCATGTATGGCAAAAAATGCGCGCTAATTGAAGCTAAACAGCTCGGTGGCACCTGTGTAAACGTCGGTTGTGTACCGAAGAAAGTGATGTGGCATGCAGCCCAAATTGCAGAAGCAATTAAATTGTATGGCCCGGATTACGGATTCGACACCACCGTGAATCATTTCGATTGGAAAACGCTGATTGCCAATCGTACTGCTTACATCGATCGTATCCATCAGTCTTATGACCGTGGTTTAAGTAATAATAAAGTTGATGTTATTCATGGTTTTGCGCGTTTTCTTGATGCGCATACCGTGGAAGTTAACGGTGAGAAGATTACTGCCGATCACATTCTGATCGCCACCGGCGGCCGCCCAAGTCACCCGGATATTCCAGGGGCTGAGTATGGTATCGATTCCGATGGTTTCTTCGAATTAGACGAGATGCCAAAACGGGTTGCTGTGGTGGGTGCCGGTTATATCGCGGTCGAAATCGCGGGCGTTCTCAATGGCTTAGGCACAGAAACGCATTTATTTGTGCGCAAGCACGCGCCACTGCGTACTTTTGATCCGTTGATTGTTGAAACCCTGCTGGAAGTGATGAACACCGAAGGGCCGAAGCTGCATACTGAAGCAGTACCGAAAGCTGTAATTAAAAATGCAGATGGCAGCCTGACACTGCAACTGGAAAACGGCACTGAAGTGACTGTCGACCATCTGATTTGGGCCATTGGCCGTGAACCAGCAACAGATAACCTGAATCTGGCCGCCAGCGGTGTTAAAACCAATGAAAAAGGCTATATCGAGGTTGATAAGTTCCAGAATACTAACGTTAAAGGCATCTACGCCGTCGGCGATAATACCGGTGCCGTTGAGCTAACCCCGGTGGCGGTTGCTGCGGGTCGCCGTTTGTCCGAGCGCCTGTTCAATAACAAGCCGGACGAGCATCTGGATTACAGCAATATTCCGACCGTGGTGTTCAGCCACCCGCCAATCGGGACTATTGGCCTGACTGAGCCGCAAGCGCGTGAGAAGTTTGGCGACGACCAAGTGAAAGTGTACAAATCGTCCTTCACCGCAATGTACAGCGCCGTCACTCAGCACCGCCAGCCATGCCGGATGAAACTGGTGTGCGCAGGGCCGGAAGAGAAGATTGTCGGTATTCATGGTATCGGCTTTGGTATGGATGAAATCCTGCAAGGGTTCGCGGTCGCCGTGAAGATGGGCGCAACCAAGAAAGATTTCGACAACACGGTCGCTATCCACCCGACGGCCGCCGAAGAGTTTGTTACTATGCGCTAAGGTTTATTAAAAAACCTTAAAAGGCTATAAACCGCAGGGTTTGTAGCCTTTTTTATTGTCTTGAATATTATCCTCAAGAATATTTTTTACTTTCGCGCAGGCGTCCGCCATTGGCTCGTGAGGTTGTGATAGACCTCGACTCTGCTATCATCAACAGATTAGCGGCTATTTTATGTCATATTCTTTAGCATAATCATCTGCATAAAGCATGGATTAACATACTCAAGGAGAATTATGCCGAACGCACCGCGAGACAACCCAGCACCGCTGACTGCTGGAATTGAAACGGGTAAAAAAGCAATTTCCTTTATGGCACGGGAAGTTGACCTATGATGAAAATAATTGACCGTGTGAAAGCTTACCCCCCTGTTGCCCATATTATCCGCGCCACAGACCGCTTCAATGACCGGCTGGGCAGCCAGTTTGGCGCTGCTATTACTTATTTTTCATTTTTATCACTGATCCCTATTTTGATGGTCTCTTTTGCCACAGTGGGTTTTGTGCTGGCCTCTAACCCCGACTTATTGGCTGAATTAATTAACAAAATTGTTAATACCATCAGTGACCCAAGTCTGGCGGCCACCCTTAAAAACACGGTGAATACCGCTATTCAGCAACGCACTACCGTCGGGTTAACCGGTTTGGCGATTGCGCTTTATTCCGGTATTAGTTGGATGGGAAATCTGCGCGAAGCCATTCGTGCCCAGTCGCGCGATGTCTGGGAGCGCAATCCACAGGATCAGGAAAAATTCTATTACCGCTATGCCCGTGATTTTATGTCACTCACTGGCTTAGTTATCGCGCTCATTATTACTCTTTCGCTGACATCTATCGCCGGAGCGGCGCAATCCGCGATTGTTAATGCATTAGGATTAGGGGGGATCGAGTGGTTGCGGCCCGTGATGACACTGATTGCTCTGTCTATCTCTATAGCTGCCAACTATCTATTATTTTTATGGATATTTTGGATTCTTCCGCGACATAAACCGAAGAAAAAAGCGCTATTGCGGGGCACCCTGATTGCGGCAATTGGCTTTGAAATCATAAAATTTATCATGACCATGATGCTGCCGCGCCTTGCCAGCTCCCCCTCAGGGGCGGCCTTTGGTTCAGTGATTGGTTTAATGGCCTTTTTCTACTTTTTCGCCCGTCTGACCTTATTTTGCGCCGCCTGGATAGCGACCGCCCGCTATGCCGAAGACGGCACTCTGCCCTCAGAACCGGGCAATAAAAACCCACAATAGCCCTACATTCCGGTTTAAGGTCAACACCCCATAATGATAAATAAGCATTATGGGGTTTGCCCGCCCCACGGATATCTCACTACACTAGTGGCTCATCATGGAAAGTGAAAGGAAGCCAATGTTTCGTTATCTAAAAAAGCCGTGGTTTTTACTGATATTGCTGGTCATTATCCTGCTGGGCATTGGCTATAAATTGCGCTTCAGCAATGCGGATGCGCTGTGGAAGATTGTGAGTCAGCAATGTGTTCCCCATATGGAAACGGCACATAATCCGCAACCTTGTGCAGAGGTTGATACCCTCGCCGGGTTCGTGGTGTACAAAGATATTCACGGGCCATTACAGTATTTGTTGATGCCGACGGCAAAAATCAGCGGCATAGAAAGCCCGCAGTTATTAGCTACCAGCAGCCCCAACTACTTCCTTGATGCCTGGCAAGCCCGCCACTTTATGGCGGATAAATACGGCGCACCCATTGATGATGCGGATATTTCGCTAACCATCAATTCAAAATATGGCCGCAGTCAGGACCATTTACATATTCATATTTCTTGCCTAAAACCAGCAGTCAAAACCGCTTTGGCGGCACAGGAAGCCGATTTTCACCAACAATGGCAGCCCCTACCCGGCGGTTTATTGGGGCATGATTATCTGGTGCGGCGGACGACGGCGGCAGAATTACAGCAATCAGGGGCATTTCGCTTGTTAGCGGATGAAGTGCCGGGCGCGAAAGATGACATGGGCCGCTATGGTCTCGCCATGACGGCATTGCCCGATGGGCAATTTTTATTGCTCGCCAGTAAAGCCCGGCTGATAACGCTACATCGGGCATCGGTGGAGGAGCTGCAAGATCACCGTTGCCAACGGCTGCCCCAACCACCGATACATTAACGCGCTATTTCTTTTGCTTCATTTTTTGCAGCAATGGCGTGCACTGATTTTTTTCAGCTTCACTGGGGGAAATCAGTGCCAGTAATGCGGCGGCAGGAGTGAAGGCCACACCTAACACCGCAGCAATCGCGCCACGGGCCAACAAAGGCCCGGCTTTGACTCCCGCATCTGGGCGTTTAAATGTGCCTTTCACATACAGCGGTGAGCGCAGGGTTAAAATTCGCAGCCCTTTGCTTTCCGGATCAATAGATAAATCCAGCCGCTCGGTAGCAAAATTGATATTTCCGCTAATATTGATAATGGCATTCTCAGTATCAATCACAAACAGCCGTGGCGTCGCCAAACCATTGCGTAACTGAACATCAGCCACCGCGCAGTTAATTTTGACCTCATCGTCACCAAACAGCTTCGCCACCAAGTAGTTACCGACATTCAGGCCGAGTAACTCCATCAAGCTGCGGCTGATTAGCCCCTGATTGAGTAACAAACGCAGATGACCATTACTGGTTGCCAACAGAGCTGCAACCGAGTTGCCGCTGGCGGTAAATGATGCATCGCCATTCAATTGCCCCAAGCTGTTGCGCATCGCCTGCACCTGCGGCAATAGCTCTTTTAGTTGCAAGCGGCGGGCATGTAAATCAACCTTACCTTGCATGGGGTTTTTATTGCCATTCAGCCGCAGAATGGCATTGAGATTCCCCCCTGCCATGCCAAATCGCAGCGGGTCGAGCAGCAACTCACCATTATTGAGCACTACGTGAGTCGACAGGTCGGTTAATGGCAATGATTTATCCCGATCGATACGTTTAGCTGCATAGGTGACATCGGCATCCATCACGCCCCAGCTTTTAGTATCAAATTTTTCAGTCGGCAACACCTTATTACTGGGTTGTCGGCTGCGCTCACCGCGATTGGCTTTTTCCTGATTGGAATCCGCCCCGATCAACGGCGCTAAGTCAGCAAAACGTAATTTTTCCGATGACATGTTGCCGGTTAATTTTGGCCGTGGTTGGCTGGCGGTATAGGCCAAGTTGCCATGAATATCACTGTCGCCGATTTTGCCGTTAAAGTTTTCGTAGCGATAAACCGCCCCACCGACCTGCTTGAGACTCGCGATTAAACGGCCATCAGTGTTGTAAGGGGGGGTGGCCGGCAATAACACGCCCAGCAGTGGATAGAGATTACCCAAACTGGCACCGGATAATTTCAATTGCAGATCCAACCCCGCCAGATTGCCGGGGTCCGTTAATGTGCCCGCCACCGCCACTCGGGTAGTACCAGAACGGATATCCGCCTGCAAGGGGAAAGGGGTGCTGGCATCATTCATCGACAACATGCCGCCAATTTTGCCACTGCCGGTTAAAGGCTGGCCCTGATACTTACCGTCAACTTTCCAACCAAAGATAAAATCAGGCGCATTATTCTTTGCCTTTTCAGCCGGTTGCTTATCTTTTTTCTCATTACGTGCGCCCGTCACTTCAGCAAACGGCAACGGCTTGCCCAGCGGGTCAATCACCGCCTCCAAGTCTGCTTTCAGCACCGCATCTTTCAGGTTTATCTGGCCGCGATCAAAGACAATATCATCAATATTAACCGACCAATCAGAAGCGGCGCTCTTATCATCCGCAGAGCTATTCGCCAGATTAAATGTCCAGTTATTCTCGCCATTCGCCAGCCGCAGCAGGTGGGCATCCGGTTGGGTCAGCCAGATACGCGGTATCCAAACTTCTTTCGCCAGTAATGCCAACGGCGCAATGCTGGCATCGACCCGTTTTAAAGTGATCATTTCCCCGGCAGGGAATGCGGTAGATTCCGCGGTGCCCGCAGTGGCATTAGCTTTATCCGCGGTTTTCTCACTGACTAAATTTGACGGGTTACCCAGCACCAAGTCTTCAGCGTGGATATTCGGCCACGGCACCCAGCCCCGCCAACCCGGTTCATCACTTTTGCGTGACCAGTCCACCCCGAGATTGCCTCGGATGGCGAAAGGCCGTTGCAACTCAGTCGAGACTTTTTCATTAATAGTTGGCTTTAGGCGATTCCAGTCGAAAGTCATAATAAACACGATGGCGGCGACCAGCAGCAGCACAATACCCCCGCCAATGCCCGTCAGCACTTTTCCGGTTTTGGTCATAACAGCTCCATGCCAATACTCATGATCTTAAATTAAAAAACCACTTTAACCATAGTCGAGAATAGCGAAGGAAGGCGGGTTAGAGGAGGGGGATGGGCATTTATTAACCCTAAAGATTAGCCACAGAACAGCATTGGGAGGGACTGTAAACGGTCAAATGACGTCGGTCGGGAGAGATAATAACCTTGCGCGGCAACGGCGTCAGACTGCTGCACCATCGCCCATTCTTGTGAGGTTTCCACCCCTTCAACAATCACCCCTTTGCTATAGCTGCCCATTAAGGTCACCAGTTTGAAAAATAGCTGATTCCCGACATCACTTTCTTGCAGCACGATAAATAAGTCTCGGGCAACTTTGATGTACTCATAGCGCCAACTAATGAATGATGTGAAATTCGCTAGCCCGCTGCCAAAATCATCCAGCCATAACCGGTCTGCCTCGGCAATACGTGCAAAAGGGGTATCAAGAGAGGTGTCGACATGCTCCAGCAATTCAAAACGAATGTAAGGCATAGCATCAATTAACGCCTTAGCCTGCTGATCATCCTGCATTGCCATTAGCGCCTGACCATCAATGTTGATTGAGACCAACACCGAGTGATGTACAAATATCTCATGCCACTGCTTAACCATACTCAACTGCTCGAGCACCACATCCAAACGGGCACGGATACTAATGGCACTAAAATAATCCTCCGGATTCAAACGGGTATCCGGTGATGAGGGATGAAAAACCGCCGTAAGCAACTCGATAGCCAGCAGCGCACCAGAGGTACGATAGATAGGTTGAAAAGTATACCGACGCTGACATTGCCGCCAGAAGCTCTGTCCTTTATTTCGATCAATAGCGGCAAAGGATGGCGCAAGCAAACCTGATATTTTATTGGTCATCATCAGTTTAGTCGCCATATTTTAGGGCATCAAACAGCTACGGCAATAGGGATTGCCAACAACTGGGGGCACCCGGTGATAAACGGTTTTTCTTCTGTAGATGTTATCGACTCAGGCGACCAGAACTTTATATAGCGGCATGATAGATTATTCCTCCTAAGCGAGCTGGTGCGGCACATTTAAGCCATCTATAGTTGTTAATCAATGCCATACCCAATAACTTAATGGAGATGAACATGCCTTACGTCAATATTAAAATTACGCGCGAAGGGGCGACGGCGGAGCAGAAAAAACAGCTGATCGCCGGTGTCACCCAGCTATTAGTCGACACTCTGGGTAAAAACCCGGCCACTACCGTGGTGGTGATTGATGAAGTCGATACCGATAACTGGGGGATTGGCGGCCATAGTGTGACCGACCTGAGAAAGTCATCCTAATTGTTTTTAGAATACTTATTTTCAGCATCATTGTTTTTAGAGTGAAGGTTTTCAGGGCCATAAATGTGTTCAGAATAACGGGAAACTTGTCAGTTTCCCGACTTACATCATAAAAAATTTAAAACATCGTTTTAATACTATTGACTCAGACTAAGCCAGCAGTGAGACTAACCTTATCTTCATTATTGACTCACAGGCCAGCTTTCCATGACCAGCAAAAATATTGCCGTTATCGGCGAATGCATGATTGAACTGTCACAAAAAGGTACCGACCTTAGCCGGGGCTTTGGCGGCGATACGCTGAATACTGCGGTGTATGTTGCCCGTCAGGTATCCAAGCAGGACTTGAATGTACATTACGTCACGGCGCTGGGGACTGACAATTTCAGTAACGAGATGCTGGCCGCCTGGCAGCAAGAGAACATCGACACCTCTCTCATTCAGCGTCTGGATAATAAATTGCCGGGGCTGTATGTCATTGAAACTGATAGCACCGGTGAGCGCACTTTCTATTATTGGCGTAATGATGCCGCCGCACGTTTTTGGTTGACCAGCCCACAGGCGGATGAAATCTGCCAACGCCTTGAAAAATTTAATTATCTGTATCTCAGCGGCATCAGCCTGGCGATCCTCGACAGTGCTTCTCGCCAGCGTTTGCTGACATTGCTGCGCGCCTGTCGGGCTAACGGGGGCAAAGTTATCTTTGATAACAATTACCGCCCTCGCCTGTGGCAGAGCAAAGAAGAGACACAAGAAGCCTATCGCGACATGTTGGCCTGCACGGATATCGCTTTCCTGACATTGGACGATGAAGATATGCTGTGGGGCGAGACGCCAATAGAGCAAGTGATTGAACGCACTCAGGATTTAGGCGTAAGCGAAATTGTTATCAAGCGCGGCGCAGATTCCTGCATCGTCTGGGTGAAAGAGGGCTTTGAAGCCCACCAGTATGATGTTCCGGCGGTTAAACTGCCGAAAGAGAAAGTGGTGGATACCACGGCGGCTGGGGATTCGTTCAGTGCCGGTTATCTGGCAGTTCGCCTGACCGGTGGCAGTGCGCATGACGCCGCTGTGCGCGGACATTTAACCGCCAGCACCGTGATTCAATATCGTGGGGCAATCATCCCACTGGCGGCAATGCCAGCGGTGTGATTCAGCATTCAGTCCGACGGATTTATCGCACCTAGGGGCGCTTCCCCTTCTTTCAGGACAACACCAATAAGCCCGGTACATAGTGTCCGGGCTTATTCATGACGACTCAATATTTTACTTATTGAGCTGTTGTGGGTGTCGGCGGTGCCGTCTCCGCAGCAGCCACTGTAGGCGCAGCATCTTCTGGCACCACTGTGTGTGGTGTCATAATTGCGTTATATGCATCCTGCAATACTTTTACATTCACTTCTGGCTCGCCTTTTGGCTGCGTCAGAATCAGCGTGGTATCTTGTGATAATTGCTGCTTCAATTCCTGATTCAGTACCGTCAAAGTCAGACCTGACAAGAAAGCCTGTCGTAGCTTCTGGTACTGCTCCGGGGCGATATCCACCACACCACTTTGTTGTGAACGCAGACGTTGGCTCATCAAAATATCAGTATCTGTGCGGGCATAGGTGGCAAACAACTTACTGAGCTGATCGTTTTTCTGCGCCATCAAAGCATCAAACTCTGCCTGACTCAGGCCATTGGCGCGCAAGCTCGCCAGTTCACGAGCAATGAAATTCATACCCGATGTCAGATTTTCTGCCGGTGTATTCAAATGAATGGCACATTGAGCGCGCTGATATTGCACCCGGCAATCAAAGCCCAATTTCAGGTTTTTCTGATCACTTTTTTCCAGCACTTGCTGAACATGCCAGAACAATGCCTCACGGGCTAAATCACTGCGCCAGTAACGGCTTAACGCAATAGAATCCTGAATCGGATGCCAAGGGGTATCCCACATCAGTGATAACGTGTCTTGCGTCGCCTGCTCATTCATCAAGCTCACCGGCTCTGGCGGCAATGGCGCTAACATCGCGACAGGTGCTGGTGTCGCCCGCTTCCCTTTCAACTCAGAGAATGTTTTGCCGATTTGGGCGGCAATACTGCGGCTGTCGACATTCCCCACGACATACAATGTCATGGCATCCGGGGTATACCATTGCTGATAAAACTGTTTTAGCTTCTCAATATCTACCGGTTTTGCCACTGGCTGGCCGGGATCATGCCCCATCAGAGAAGAGCCTTTTAGCCGATAACGCCACCAAGGTTCCTGAATATTTTGTGGGAACGTAGCAATAGGATCGGTAGCACTATTCAGCGCCGCATTAACGGTCTGTTCACTGATGGCCAGCTTGCCACTGGTATCGGACAACCATGCCAAAGCTTCTTTCAGCAAGTCAGGGCGGTTATTGGGCAAGCTCAAGCTATATAAAGTGAAATCATAAGATGTAATAGCCGGTGGCAACGGACGATCTTTATCGACCCCTTGTTGCCATAGCGACTGAAGTTGGGCAGGAGTAAAACTCGCGCTACTCATTAATGCCAGTTGCGGTAACAAATGGGCAAAGCCAATTTGCGGCGCACTCTCAACTAATGAGCCTGTATTAACCACCAGACGTAACTCGATCCGGTCGCTAGGGCGCTGTGGCGTTGCCAACAACTGCCATGAAAACCCGTTTTCTAATTTCCCCTGCTGCCAGGCAGGATCGGGTTGTAGTGCTTCAGCCTGCACATTACTACTGGCGGCGGCCAGCAATAACCCACCAACTATAAGACGAATTCTGGTGCCCTGCATGTGAACCCCTACTTAATAAACTATCCAATGTTAAAACGATGCAACGTCATGTCATTCATGTAAGCCATCTGTACTTTCACACCAACCGCCAATGAGTAACATAGCGGCGTCATGCAATAGGGTAATCATGAAAACATAAATAAATAAGTCCAGCTTTCAAACACGCATCGTTATGCCGTCATTATTGGGCGAAAAATCAACGGTTATCACTCGCGTAAAAACTGAAGCTGGGAGTGTACCATTCTGTTAGACCGCATGCTTTTGCCGATGTCACTCATCAGAGTAAAAAATAGTATCTAAATGGTAATTAACACAATAAAGGCTATCAAGGGGCATAATGAAGAGATGCTACCGGTGACAATTCGCCACCGGTAGTTTTTAGAATGTAGAGAGTTAGCGGGGTATTAAGACGGAGAAACGCTATTCTTTATCTCATTATTCGGTAAGGTTTTATTTGATAATACCGCTTGCAGTTGGTCGTTATCCAATTGGTTGCACCATTTCGCTACCACGATAGTTGCAACCCCATTACCCACCAGATTGGTCAGCGCACGAGCTTCAGACATAAAGCGGTCGATACCCAGAATCAGCGCCAAACCTGCTAATGGTAAATGCCCAACCGCAGAAATGGTGGCGGCCAAGACAATAAAGCCACTGCCCGTGACCCCTGCCGCACCTTTTGAGGAGAGCAACAACACCACCAGTAAGGTAACCTGATGAATAACATCCATTTGGGTATTGGTTGCCTGAGCAATAAATACCGCCGCCATGGTCAGATAAATAGAGGTGCCGTCCAGGTTAAACGAATAACCGGTCGGAATAACCAAGCCCACCACGGACTTCTTACACCCGGCTTTCTCCATCTTATCCAGCATACGCGGTAGCACAGACTCCGAGGAGGATGTCCCGAGCACGATCAGCAATTCTTCTTTTATGTAGCGGATGAATTTGAAGATGTTAAAACCATTAAATTTCGCAATGGACCCCAGCACGACCACCACAAACAACACGCAGGTAATATAGAAGCAGATAATGAGCTGGCCCAGTTGCACCAAGCTACCCACACCATATTTACCGATGGTAAAGGCCATGGCCCCGAAAGCCCCGAGAGGTGCCAAGCGCATGATCATATTGATAATGCCGAAGATAACGCGGGCAAAACTCTCAATAACATTAAAGATAATCTGACCTTTTTCACCCAGGCGGTGCAGGGCAAAACCGAACAGCACAGCAAACAACAGGACTTGCAGAATATTGCCGCTGGCAAAAGCGCCGACTACGCTGCTGGGAATGATATCTAGCAAGAATGGCACAATCCCTTGCTGCGAAGCTTGTTCAGCATAAAGTGCAACCGCCTTTGCATCCAGTGTCGCAGGGTCGATATTCATACCTGCACCGGGTTGCACCACATTAACAATCACCAAGCCAATCAGTAGCGCAATGGTACTGACAATCTCAAAATAGAGTAGCGCAATGGCACCAGTGCGGCCCACGGCTTTCATACTTTCCATCCCCGCGATACCGGTCACAACAGTACAAAAAATCACGGGTGCGATAATCATTTTAATTAGTTTAACAAACCCATCACCCAGAGGTTTCATCTGAGCACCGAGTTCCGGGTAGAAATGCCCCAGTAACACACCCAAAGTAATCGCCGTTAACACCTGAAAATAAAGACTTTTAAACACTGAAGCTTTCATAACTATGTCCTTTTGGAGTAATACACGGCAGCCTGTCGCTTTGCTCTCTGTGATAATTGAGTGACACTTCTTTTTTATCCGTGCTTGCGCGGAAAATAACACCCTCATAACAATATGGAAATTATTAGTTGCACTGGATTGCACCCTAAATGCGAAATTAAGAACTGAAACGCTTCAAGCGGCAGCAACAATCGGAATACGGTCAAATCAACCAGACAATTAACCCAAAATGATTAGCAATAAGAAAGGATAAAAAAGAAGCAATTTACGGTTGTGAAGTATGCAAGGAGTGAATGATTTTTGAGCGGAACATTGAGTGGGCGGTAGCCCCCTTTTTGAGGGTGAAATCAAGGGGGCGGTTTAATACGACGATGAAAACCCGTGGGTAAAAGCACCGAGCAAACAGGCCCTGGGAAGCCGCTGCTCGGCACTTTTTACCAACAGCGGCCCCAGCACGGGCCGCTGTCGGGACTATTTACGGCCGTTCGGTTGTAGCTTCTCGCCCACATTGAGCAAGAACAGTTCATTATCACGAGTTGAAATTCGCGCCGAACCATCGTCCATTCTATAAGCCCCCTCAGTGAAGCCCGCACCATTCAGGAAAGGTGCCACTGCCTGGGGTTTATTGCGCAATGATGCTTCCAGAGCCAGCAGAGCGTAAGGTTCTATGGCATCAACATCAGCATATTGGCGGTCAGGAGAAGCCATGAAGAAGCCGTCTATATAACGCGTTTTAATGATGTTATCGCCGATTTTCTCTGCCAATAGCCGATAATCTGCTACCTGGCTGGCCTGGTAAAGATCCAACAAAGCAAACAAAGCGTAAGGATCACTGTTGGTGGTATCCATTTTCACTTTGACATCTTTGCCCGGCGCAGTACCGATATCGCCCAACCCTTGGTCATTAGCAATACCGCGGGCAACTTTCCACAGCAACGGATCATTGTCGATAGCATAAGCACGCGCATAAGAAATCAGGAATTCATTACCTGCTTTGTATGGTTTGATCACCGTGCCTTTTTTACCGTAATAACCATCACGTGGGAGGGTATAATTTGATAAATCTTGCCCGTTGGCCATCATCGGGCGGAAGGTATTGTCTTGATCGTTATAGGCATATTGAGCAAATGCTTTCAGACCATCCACTGTCCACTTCAATAAATCCTGGCCCTGAGGCCCCAAATCTTTGCCCAACTGCAACTGCATCAAGGCATTTTCAGAATAAAGGGTGCTGGTACGCCCTTTGAGCATCATGTTGCCTTCCAATGCTGCCGGGCCGAACTCCGGCCCAAACTGGCGCTGAGCGCGATCGCCAAATTTGGAATGGGTATCGGCATCATCCGTTGGCTCTTCGCGTTTCAGAGCTTGAGTAAACTGATAAACGCCAAGGCCCGTTTTGGCGTCACGCGGCAAAACATACTGATCAGCCAAGCGCTTAGCCCAGACTAATGCGCCGGGTTCTTGCTGGTGTTTGTAGAGCAAGGACGCAGAATAAATCAGGTCATTGCCCGCATTGAGGAAACTCAGTCCTTTGGTAGCAAAGAAAGGTGGCTGCTGCTCAAATTTGCTTTCCCACAGTGCGCTCATCGGTTTGCCATATTCACCGTGGCGACTGGTTTCAAGAATGCGCCAATCATAAACATGGGCATTCCAAAAGCCGCGAATAAACCGCGCTGTTGCATCACTGTCGACGCTAAACATCAGATCATAATAGGGATAAGCATTTTTCAGCTCGTGCACCATCTCTTTTTCGCTTGGCCCTTCTGGTTGAAGCGTTTTTAGATCAACAAACCGGTGGCCGCCCCAATACAGTAAACCACTTGGGTCTTGATAATTCTGGAAGTGATAGCGAACAATATCTTCAGCGCGCTTCTGATAGCGGGGATCGCCACTCAGCTCGCTCAACCCACTCATAACGCGCATGAGATTTTGTTGTGCTGAGAAATTTGATAATACTGCCCGGCGGCCATCAGGGAATATCCATTCCAGTTGCTGCCCAGTGCGGGGGTCAACACCATCCGCCAATAGCGGGCTAGGTTTATCACCGTGATAGGTATCGGATGCCTTATTTAATACATTATCGACATACTGTTTTACCACTGTCAGGCGGTCGGTATCCGCGGCCTGTCCGGCGGGAATATATAGCGTGGCTAGTGCTGCCATACTCAAAAATAACGCTCTTTTTTTCATGACTTCGTTACCTGTCAAAAATCGTTATAGCGAGGTGTGACCCCAAAGGTCAGAATGTAATGACTTCAGTAATGGATCAGAAACTGTATTTGACGCCTACGCGATAACGAGTTTGGCGTTCATCGGTATTTTTACTGCCAGAGACATTACCGACAGCCATATAAGGGGACCAGTTCTTATCCCACTTATACGTCAATTTAAAATCATGGGTCCAATCGTAATTTTCGTTATCCGCTAGAGTGACCCCGGCTTTATTAGCTTGTTTGTAATCCAGCTCGTAGTCTAATTGGAATTCTTTGTTGATTTTATAACTGAGAACACTCGTCAGATTATAACCATTTTCAGACGTGTCTTTTTTTGTATTAATATTGGCGCTAGTACGCTTGTAATAAGGGCGATAACGTAATGAGATAGAGAGATCATCAACGATATTTGCCTTACCACGTAAATAAGGGCGATAACTGTTAGCACTCGAGCTTGAATCTAATGAGAAACCCGGTTCGATAGAGAATGTTTTATCAATTTTATACACATAGCTGGCAACCACTTCAGTACCATTACTCACACCTTCATGGAATGGTTTATCCTTGTCACTGGCACTTTTCCACTTGCCTTCCAGAGATAATCCGAAGCCATTAGCAAAGCGGTGGGACATTAATAAGCGGTCTTTGTGATTATTACCACTTTGATCTTGTGTTTCATGACGATAGTCAATAGTAACGGCCATTGCGCTGGTGCTGATAAGTGATGCCACTGCCAGAGATAATAATTTAAATTTCATTACAGATACCTTATTTTAATAAATAAAATTAATTATTATGATAAATACAGACTCCATTTATGAAACATCATTCTATTTATTTTGATATTAAGTTCCGAGATCTATGACTGATAGTTCGAAATTAATAAAACCAATATCCATTTATGTGATTTAGTTCAAAGTAAATAGTTTTAACTAATGCACTGACACTGTGGTTTTTTTTGTTCTATCGCAGGTGTAGTAAGGGATTAAGGCTATTTCGGAGGGGTTTTATTTCGAATTAAATAATCTTGACGAGATAGGTGTTAATATTGTAGGCGCGACTTAAATAAGAAAATAGATGCCAACAGAATATTTACTTATGGGTATTATTAATAAATGCCGCTAACACCGCTCTAGCATCAAGGGCGAAAAATATTACCCAAGCTATTGGCGTTACAGTAAGGCAGCAAATGAATGAATCCCGATGAGTCTATTTATTTTAAGGTCAACGGGCAGTCAGTGATTCGGGTCAGTGAGGGAAGCTAACACCGCGGTGGCGTCAAGGGCGCAGGGTAAAACGGGCTTCAAACTCCTCACGGGGTAACGGCTCCGAAAATAAAAAGCCCTGCCCACATTGAATACCCTGTTTTAACAACCATTGCCGCTGCTCATCCGTCTCGACACCTTCAGCCATGACTCGGAGTTTCAGCACGTCGGAGATGGTGCTAATGATTCGCGCCATCGCATCATCTTCGGGCAAATGCTTCACAAAACTTTTATCCAGTTTAATGATATTGATCGGCAAGCTTTTTAGGTGATTGAGATATTGCAGGCCTGAATACCCGGTACCGAAATCATCCAGGGCGATAGACAAGCCAAGCCCCTGTAACTGGCGCAATAACATGAACGCTTTATCGAGATTCTGAATACGCGCAGTCTCAGTAATCTCCAACACCAATTGGTGTGGGTCAATGTTATTGCGGCTAATAATGGTTTGCAGGTGCGTTAGAATACTCTCACATTGAATTTGTAAGCCGGAAATATTGACCGCCAGTGACAAGGTAATTCCTTGTGCTTTCCAGTCAGCCAGAATGCGGCAAGCTTCCTCGAGCACCCAATGACCCAGCGGCATCATCGCGCCACTTTCTTCTGCGTCAGTGATAAACTCTGAAGGTTGACGATAGCTACCATCCGTCTGCCGCCAGCGTAGCAATGCTTCAGCACCAATAATCCGCGGCTCTTCCATATCCCATTGCGGCTGTAAAAACAGGACGAAATCACGATTTGCAATCGCCCGCAAAATGTCTTTTTCCTGCGCCAACTGTTGCGGGGTTTTATGTAGTAAAGGTAATTCAGTCCCCAGCGGACAGCTCATGCCCGCATAAGCCTCAGCTAACAATTGTTGATTGCGATTGTAATTGTGAACCAACATACCCAGTTCATCATCCTGATGATGAGCAGGTAAAGTCAGTTGGTGATTCAGTACCCCTTGCTGACCTATCTTTTCCAGCTCTTTGGCCACCGCACGCAGTGGGTGAATAATGAGGCGATTAATACACCAGGCGAGTGATACAGAGAGTACCAATGCCAGCAGCAAATAAGTCGAGAGCATCGCCGACAAGGTGCTGAGGATAAACTGATACATGCGAAATGAGTCGGCCCGTAACACCAAATGTGCCAGTGGCTGCGGATTGGCGGATACCCGCTCCAGAGAATATAACGGCACCGTTATCTGCACCGGCAGGGAAAAAATACGTTTAGCCCAGCGGGGTACGGGCCTTTCCGTGGGGAAGTTTGCGTGTAATACCTGAATTTGATTAGGTAAAATCACATCGGCACGGCTAAGGATGCCAATGGGGAGTAAATTATTGAGGATATTTTTGGCTTGGGGGATATCGACACTCAAGATTGCCGCAGACAGCGGTTGGCGAACTGAATAGGCGATACTCTCCAACTGCTTGGCGTAATCGTCCTTGCGCTGCTGCACAAAGTGGAATAACTGAATGACGATAAAAATACAGATGGTGACCAGGGCAACCACTGCCACCGCCGCCATTTGCTTAATCGTTAATGAACGCCTTACCCGCAAACTCACTCCCACCCATTCCGACTGAATAAAATAAAATGGTTGCCACAGTGATGCGGCGACTCATCGATGCTGTCCGAGTATACTCGATCGCCCTGAGATTTTATCTTATGAAACCAAACCGGTTGGGAAGAATACCGTGGGTTTCAGTCTTTTCCTATCAGGGAAGCAACTTCAAAGTGCTATTTATCACTGTAAAGTTGCTTTTTTATCTAAAAAAGCGCCACTGGCTGTTACTTAAAGTCGGAGTAAGGCACCAATGGCTGAGGCGGCATATCCAAGTCACCTTGCCACCCCGCCATAGAGTAGCGCAGGTAAATCAGCGCATGACTTGGGGTATAATCTTTAGCTTGCTGGATATCAACTCCGGCCCCCAGTGTCCAGTGCGAACTCAGGCGGCGCTCAATCAAAGCTCGCAAGGTGTAACCCACGCCATTGCTGCTGTCACCATAATCGGGATCACCGCGATCTGGAATAGGCTGCAAGCTATTATTGAGCAGATTTTGCAGTGGATAACGCGCCCGATCATTGGTCGCAGAGTGTGAAACAGACACCGACCCACCCAATTCCCACGACCAGTTATCTGTCCGCTCCCGATAATTTACCGGGATAGCCAGTGACAGATACTTTTGTGGGCTGTAATACCCGCCCTGGCCCAACGTGTAGCCGCTGAGATCTTTTTGGTAATGCCACCACATGCCATTCAAACCGACGGTAAAACGGCGGTTATCCTCATTGATTAGCTTGTAGTAGTAGCCAGTCATAAAGCGCAGCCGCTGGTTATCGGCCACATTTTTCCCGGTGAGATAATAATAGCTCAAATCACTCCAGACCCCGTTAGCTTCCCCGCGGTCATAACTGGCTCCCAAGCTGACACCACTGGCGCGCACGCCCCCCCAAGTGATATTGGTATTGGGGTCTTTGCTACCGGCAAAAGCTAATAATGAGTTGGATATCGGCCGCCGCGAAGCCGTTGCCGTCCAACCAATATGGTCCCAACTGTTGCTGTACGCCAGCCCCCCCACCACATCGACCACCTCAAAGCCCATCGGCGTGGTGCCAATATCTGTGGCCCAACTGTCATTTTGCCACCCCACCGCGACACTGGTGCCAGTGGCCCGTTGATGTAAATTCGTTTGACAAGGAATCTCAGTTTTGTAGCAAGTGCCTGCTTTATAACGGGTATTTTTGTCAAAGGTGCCAGCATCCATATGCACGGTGTCAGTGCGGAAGAACACCCGACCATCAGCTAGCGAAGTATCCACTTGCAGCATGGTGTTGTAGGCGCTGAGATCTGAAATCCCTTCAGTGCCACTTGAATGCAGATAGTCTTGATCCAATGTGACGCGGGTATCCTGCTGACGATACAGATCCGCAGCATCAGCACGAATCCCGCGTTTGAGCCAATCATCCGTGGCTTGATTACGAGTCAGTAAAGTATAACTGTCATTATCTGCTGGAAGCTTAGCCGCTATGCCGCTGGCCACCATCGCCTGCTTGAAGTCATCCTGAGCGGCAGCGGGTTGGCCCTGTAATTGCGCCAGCCGAGCCGAATCACGGAATATTAAAGCATTATCCTGTGATGGGGTGCCTTTGGCGGCGGCTGGTTTTAACCGCTGGAAAATATCTGCCGCTTTGTGTGGTTCACCCACACCACTCCAGGCATTGGCGACCCGCCGCTGAGTATTTAAGCTCGCCCCGTCGCCCGTCAGTGGCTCAGTTTGCAAATGCTGACGCGCCTCGCTGAGGCGGCCCTCGGCGATATAGGCTTCAATCTCGCCCAAACGCGCATCAGGATTTTGCGGTTCACGCGCCCGGACATGCTGATAACCCGCCAGCGCTGCGCTGTAGTCGCCGCGCTCCAGCGCCCAATCTGCCAGTGTCAGGTCAATTTGTGTGTTAGCGGGTTGCTGGCGCAAGGCGGTGATGGCCCCCGCTTCATCACCACTTGCCCGCAATTGGCGGGCCAAAGTCAGCACTTGACCCAATTTCAAGCGCTGGTCTAATTCACGAATATTATCATTCCATTGCGCCGTGGGCAGTGTGGTTAAATGCGCCAATGCCTGACTATCCCGCTCGGTGCTGGAAAGGTAAAGCGCATAGGCATAGACCTGTTCAGGATCGCCCGGTTTACGGCTGGCCAGTTGGTGGAATTGTGCATCCGCTTGCGCCGTCTGGCCCTCTTGCGCCAATGCTTGTGCCAGCCGATAAGTTATCCAGACATCGTCCGGCGCTCTCTGTTGCGCCTGCCGATATTTCTCTGCTGCCTGCTGCCACTGCTGCTGTGCCGCCAAGGTTTCGGCTTGCTGTTTCAGACTCTCTAATTGCAAGTTATCTAATGTGTCGCGCATTTTGGCTTGTTGGCTGCGGGGCAAGTTATTCAGGTAATCCAGTGCTTTTTGTGGTGATTCCCGCTGATAAATATTGGCAAGCCCGCGCACCGCGCTGCTGTTGCTGGGATCGAGACGCAATGCTTGCTGATAATGCTGCTCGGCACTTTTATCATCATGACGGGCCACTGCCACATCACCCAAACCAATTAATGCATAACTGTCGCTGCCGTCGATTTGCCGCGCTTGTTGATATTTTTGCTGTGCCAACGCAGTGTTACCGGCTTTCAGCGCCTTATCACCGGCATCATTCAGCAGCCAGTAACGGTTGGTTTTGATCAAACTGGCCCATTTATCACTTTTCAGGCCGTCTTTATCCGATTTTTGCGCCTGTTCAAATAACTGTAATGCTTGCGCGCGATCGCCACCGCGAGCATACGCCAGACCCAGCGCGCCCAGAATTTCCGGGTCATTGGGTGAGGCGGCCAATGCTTGTTTCAATGCAGGGATGGCACCCGTCCCTTCGCCACTGTCGACTTTTTCCAGCCCGCTCAACCGCGCCTGATAGGCCGGATCAACCAATGTAACCTGCTGATTAGCCAACTCTTTACGAGCAGCATCCGCTTGAGGGCCGGTGGAAAAAACGTCAAGAAAATGGGTCAATGCGGCAACACTTTGCGGGCTGACGGTCATCGCTTTGGTGGTGTCCATCCACAAATCAGCAGCATCTGAAGCCCCGGTAGGGTCTGCGGCCACTTTTTCCAACATGGCGTAGCCAAGTACGGCCTTTTGTTGGCTGAAATACATACGCGCCAGCGCCATGCGCAGGGCAACATTGCCGGGATATTGTTGGTCCAGAGAGGCGAGTTTCTGGGTCGCAAGGGCTTCCTGACCGGGTAGTCGCGCCACCAGCCGCCAATACTCAACCGCCAGATCCAGAGTCGGTGGATTGCCTTGCAGCAATTGATCATATTTAACTTTAGCTTCAGCAACCCGCCCCGCCGTTGCCAGTAGACGGGCCTCCTGCAATTGCTGACGAACTTCAGGTTTTGTCATGGCTAACATCAACTTAGCGCGGCGATATACTTCAGTGTCGGGTGCCAATTGTTGCAACTTATCCAGTTGTTTTTGTGCTTCGGCCAGATTCCCTTGCCGTAGCGCCTGGCGAATTCCTGCCGCGATAACATCCGGATTATTCGGGTCCATCATGTTTAGGCGATACAGGGATTGCTTCACCAACTCATCTTTATTGGTCGCCTCCCCCAATCGCACCTGCTCGAGTAAAAATTGAGTCGGCGACACAGCTTCAGCCCCCTGCGCCATACCGACAAAGGCTTGAGGCAATAACACCAAACTTAATAGCCAGTTTATTTTAATGTTGCGCATTGACTGTTCCATGAAGGCTGAAGTTCCCCCTGACGATTAAAGCTATAGCGATGCTCTGTCCATCCCTGACCAAACAATGTCAGCACCGCGCTGTAGTAGGCATCAGCGCCCGGAGGTGAATCTTGCACACGTTTTTGTTGCTCGCTAAGCACCTGCTGATTAAATGGCGCGGGGTTGCTGGCTAAAAACGGTAATAATGCTGCCGAAAATCCGACCGGCCCATCACCACTGGTTTTGCCGGTGAGGGCATCCGTTTTCTCCGGTGGTATGCCCTGTTGCTGGGTAATCTCCGCCATTGGCTGGAAACGCTGGATGAGTGCGGTCTTTTGCGGGCTATCATTGGGCAACATTCCGGCCCACAGATAACTGCGAATCGCGTCATAGCTGCCGATGTTCGGCTGGGTTTCATCCGGCTGCCAGCCTTTATCCTTTTGCCACACAACCCAATCAGGGCTGAAACCATGAGGTGCCGTTTCCAACCATAACCGCTGATTGGCATCAACCATCTCTTTCCACGGCCCCGCCAGAGAAGCAAAACGCGCCAGCAATTGCGGTGGCAAATAGCTTGGATTGAGCCGCCAGCGGTCTTCATTACTAAAACCAATTTTGCCAGGCAATAACATTTCACCGAGGCCCGGAATATTCACCACTTCTTCTTTAGCAATGCGTTGCAGCAACAAGGTGCCCATGGTCTTATAACGACGGATATCCCACAACCGGCCGGCCTCTAACAAACTGTAAGCAATCCATAAATCAGCATCCGAAGCCGAATTGGGGTCCAAAATATCCCAGCTATTTCCATTGCGTTGTCCCCATAACCAGGCGGGTAGGCGGGCGGTTAAATCCCCCGCCGATAAGTTGTTTTCTGTCCAACTTAATAGCCGGTCAAATGTCTCCCGGTCATCGGCCACCAGAGCAAAAAACAAGCCGTAACTCTGCCCCTCCGACGTGGTTATTTGCCTCGGGTTACTGGGGTCGATAACTCGCCCCCCTTCACTGATATAGTCTTGTTTGAACCGCTGCCATGCAGGCCAATCACACGCGGCTGTCGAACCAAAGCTGGCCAGCAGCAGGATGCATACCAGCCGTTTAAACATGACGACCATCAAAATTAATCTCTCTCATCAGGTGATAACCGACGACGGCTAATCAGACGGAGCAAGCGCCAAGCCATCATTGCGGCGATAACAACCACCAACACGGCGACACCGGCCAGCACTACCGGATGGGTGGATAAGGTATGCCAGATGCGCTCCCACCAAGGTAAGTGGCCGACATAATAAGTTTCGCCGACCCGCAAGCTATTGACACCCGACTCACGAATAACCGCCACCGAGCCAAATACTGCCTCGCGTTTGCCACTGTCGAGCAAAGCATTATTCAGCAAGTTATAGCCCCGTGGGCTATCCGCCAATAATGCCACAATACTGCGCTGTGGGAAGTTCGGTGACTGCACTCCGATAATCGCCGACATCGCCCCTTCAGAGCTGATGGTCGCTTTGCTATCCGCAACCCAGTCCGAATCCGGTGCCATCATGCCGGGCAAGCCCGTTTGGCGGTTTGGCATTTTTACCCAACTTTGGGTTTGATCCACCAGCAGGTTAATCTGCCGATCATCACGGAGTTCTGGCGGGATCGGGCCGATAATCAGCACATCGGCGTCTTTGTCTTTCGCCTGTGACCAGTCATCGGTAATGTTGATACCCACCGCCGGGTAACCCACTTGCGCCCCGATATTTCCCACCGCATTCAACAGCGTCGTCAGCTGTGACGGCGCAGGTTTTGGCGGCACTAAGACCAGGGTTTCGGAGAGATCCGCCATCCGGCTGAAGGGGAAGCCAGCATTGGCAAATGCCCGTAAATCCGGCATTTCCATAAAGTGGCGATAGCCGGAGAAGTCGATAGTGGAGTTACTGTCAATCACCGCGTGGTTCGGAGCGGTAGAGTAAGTTTCACAGCGCCCTTCCGCGCCACTCGCCAGCAAGGTGCTGTAATCAAAATCAAAGCGCAGTTGGTTGGTGGCCCCCAGTCTCAATGCCGGAATGGTTAACTGCTTGGTTGAATCTTGTAAACCTTGCAGTAGCGGCAGCCGCAGGATTTTATTGTCTTGCGGCATATTCGGCGACAGCGGGTAGTCCTGCACAAATTGATTATTCAAGCTGATACTTAAGCGAGAACCATCCATCAGGTGCGTTGAGGTGTAGCGGTATTTCAAGCGCATATCAATGCCCGCACTGCGGATCAGGAATAAATCCGGCGGCAGGTTCAGTGATAAGGAAATAGGCGGCGGCAACAAACCGGTGGTTTGCAACTGATCCGGATATTGCTGTAACTCAGCAAAGGTCATTGGCCGGTCGGTACGCACCCAGTTTGGCGCATCATAGGGCTGTCTTGGTGCCAGTTGCTCGACGTTATCCACCGTCACATTCTGACCGCGGAATAGAATATTACCTTGCGCAATCCCTTTCGCCGCCGTGATTAAGTCATTGTCATCGCGCCCCAAAATCAGCAACAGCTTCACATACGGATCATCCGGATGGCTGATGATTTCCACCGTCGGTGCTTTGACCGGCGGGTAATCTTTCAGGAAATCAGGGCGTTGGGTGTTTGTCGCAAACACCACCGCATGTTGAGTGGGCAGTTGATTATATAAAACAGGGAAACTCTGCCCACGCCATTGCGCTTTGTCACCAAACCAGGATGCCAGAATAGAGGCCGCACGCTGTTGGGCCACATCAGGCACCGCAGCAAACACCACCGGCAAAGTCAGCGGGCGGTTATCCCGCGCATCAAAGAAAGGCTCAGGGAAATGGGATAAATCATTTTTGACTGACAATGATTGATAGCGCAAATCCAACGAGCTGGATTTACTGATATCCAGCCACAGCGTATTACTGGCCGGGTTCTCACAAATACTCTGATAATGGCCGACAAACACTAACCGCAATCGGTTGAAATCACTGATATAAAGCGGATCAATCGGCAACTGGATCCGCGTGGGTTTACCCAGTTGATCTTTAGTGATCGCCGTGACGCCCATCAGCTCGTCATTCAGGAAGACTTTGACCTGCGACTCCACCGGAATCAGTGACGGCGACGGAGTAAATTCGAGATTTAACATGGCATGAGTGACCACTTCATCACTGCGCACGCCAAATTCAATCACCCCTTCAGGATTAGTGCCACGCAAGGCGAATGTCCCCGGTGGCGGGGCAATTTTCGCAAAGGTGTAACTCACATCGCGAACCGGCACATTCGGCTGTACCGTCGGGGCGGCAGGGGCCAGCTCCACGGTTGCTTCAGCGGCAGGTGTCGAGTCCGCCGATTGAATTGCCGGAACAGCCAATGTTTCGGCTTGGGTAAATGGTGCTAACCCCAAAGCCAGTGCGGTAAACCAGGTTATTTTTCTCGTCATCATATCATCATCAATGTTGAGCCATTGTCTGGCCCTGGCTACTCGGAGCCTGATTTTTATCCACGCCATGGGGTACAAATGAGGCAATCCAGGCAATCAGGGAGGTAAATCCTATCAATACATTTCGAATCACCGGCGGAGCATAGCTGGCCATCCGAACATAGCCTCTAAAGCCCAGCGCCAAGACATCGCGTAGGCTTTCAATCGGTTTATCTTCTGGGAAGCTATCCTGCCACAGCGCCCATGTGTCAGCGCGAGCAAAGGTACACTGTATAAAATCAATATGTTGGGCTACAGTCAGCTGATGCATCCGCATGCCGACTTTAGTGCCAAAAGCGCGGGTGACTTCACACGGGAAGGTATATTCCTGTGCGCCGCGTTTAAGCAGCAAATGCACGGCTTCGCCATCTTTCAGTAACCCGGCTTCGCGCATCTCAATCCCCACCCCACCATCGGAATAGTCGCGCAGAGTACAGGAGAATAAGTGACCATCAGCCCGTGCGACCCCAGCGGGCATGGCAATTTCGACCCGGTGGGACTGGCGCACTTGTTTAGCTTCAACTGCCACCGCCACCGCTCCACCTAAAATTGTCATATTATAAATGACCCACACCAAGCTAATGACCACGGTCATGATTTCAGTGGCCGGGCCATAGCCCAAGCGCCACAAGCCCGCAATCAACCCCGCCAGATTGAGCAGAACCAGCGCCATATAAGGGCGGGTAATCACCCAGTCCACATGTTGCTCTTCAACCAAACCGCCTTTTGCCGTGACATTAAATGTCCCTTTGTGAGGATTGAGCAGTGCCACCGTGGTCGGGCGGGCAATATACCAGGCCAGCACGGTTTCATAGATTTCACTCCAGAATGAGTGGCGATATTTACCTTGTAGACGGGAGTTAGTCAGACTGGCGTGAATCATATGCGGCAGCACATAAAGTGCAATCGCCAGTGCTGGCGCGAAAATGATGTAAGCATGCAGCAGCAGGAATGCCAGCGGAGCTGTCAGGAAGATCAACCGCGGAATGCCCGATAAAAAGTGCAACATGGCGTTGGCGTAGCACAAGCGCTGGACAAGTTTTAGCCCTTTGCCCAGCAGCGGATTATCCAGCCGGAAGATTTGCACCATGCCCCGCGCCCAGCGGATACGCTGCCCGATGTGTGCTGACAAACTTTCCGTTGCCAACCCGGCGGCTTGCGGAATGCGGATATAAGCGGAAGTGTAGCCTTTGCGGTGCAGGCGCAATGAAGTGTGGGCATCTTCGGTGACAGTTTCCACCGCGATCCCGCCCACTTCATCTAAGGCGCTACGGCGTAAAACGGCACAGGAGCCACAGAAGAAAGTCGCATCCCACATATCATTACCGTCTTGAACCAGGCCGTAGAATAAGGTGCCTTCATTCGGTGTTTGACGAAAACGCCCCAGATTTCGCTCGAAGGGGTCGGGAGAGAAAAAGTGATGCGGCGTTTGAATCATGCCGAGCTTTTTATCTTTAAAGAACCAGCCGACGGTCAATTGCAGGAAAGAGCGGGTCGGCACATGGTCGCAGTCAAAGATAGCGACAAACTCACCAGTGGCCTGTTTCAGCGCATTATTGATATTACCGGCTTTGGCGTGTTCATGAGTGGGACGGGCAATGTAGTGCACCCCGACTTCGGCGGCAAAATCGCGAAAAGCGGGCCGGTTACCATCATCCAAAATATAGATGTTAATTTTGTCTTTCGGCCAATCAATACCCAATGCCGCATAAATGGTCGGTTTGACCACACCGAGGTCTTCATTATAAGTCGGCACCATCAAATCAATGGTTGGCCAGCTATTGATATCTTCCGGCATAGGCACCGGCTGGCGGTTTAGCGGCCAAATCGTCTGGAAGTAGCCCAACACCAGCACTACCCAAGCATAGGTTTCGGCTAACAGTAATAATAAGCCGCACACCAAGCTCACCGGGTCATCCCAGTTAAGCGTTTCGGTATAACGCCACCACAGGTAGCGGCAGGAAACGGTTAACGACAACACAATCAGCATCAGGGTAGGTAAGCGCCCCGGCACCCGCCGCACCACCATGGCAATGGCCCATAACAGTAAGACAAACACGAATTGCGCCATCATGCCGAAAGGTTGCGAAATACACAGCAAGGCCAAAATACTGGTGAAAATACCCAGAATAATAAACAAGATACGGCGAGCTCGTCTTGGTAGTTGGCTTAATCGGTTGGCAACTGATTTCTCTATTCGCTGGAGTTCAAAACGCTGGGGAATTTCCCCCAACCAACTGATATAGCTCTGTCTTTTGTTTTTTACCCAGCCCTTACCGACCGCCGCTGGCCGGCGTTTTTTATTATGGTCTGATTGTGGACGGATGAATAACAGCCACAGCCCTTGCAGCAGATAGCGCAAACCATCCCCCAGGCGCGGGCGATTAGGTGAAATCTGCGGGAACCAGTAAGTCCGGTGCTGTATCACATACTGCCAGATTGGGGACTCCAGGCGCAGGAATACCCAGCACAGTGGCAGCGCCATCGTGGTGAGAAGGGCCGTGAGCACCGTGCAGCCTTGCTGCATATAAAGATGATAGCGCCGCCGCATCGCCTGATAAATCGGTGTCTGAAATAACATCCGTATCAGGCGATTCATAGGCTACTTTCCGTCACATTAATCAAGCACCAATTCGCCAATGTCATCACCTCTTCCGCTGCCAGACTTTGCGCGCTGTACTCGCCCAATGGCTGCTTGGCCGCCAATGCTTCGGCCAATGCTTCATCGCGGTGAATAAAGGTCGGTAATAAGCTATCCAGACTTTGCAGCCAGAGCTGATGCAAATCTTGTTGTAAGCGGCTACTGGCAGCAAACTGATTCAGCAAAAAATGACAGCCAGCCGGTAAATTTTGCTGATGCAGGCGAATATGGCAACTGGCATCCGCATGAATCAGAATCAGGGTTTGATCCGCCAACGCCAATGCCTGACGGGTGAATACACTGTCGCCAACGGGGATATCCAGTAAAATCCAACGATAAGCTGCGCGGTCTTGCAATGTGGACAGATTCTCCTGCCACTGACGCGGATTTTGCTGCAAAAATGTGCTGAGTTGCTCATTTTCAGCTTGAGTTAATTGGCCAAATGGCACGAAATCCAGCTTCTCGGTGTAGCGCATGGCCCCTTGCTGCCAGCCTTCACCATCAATTTCAGCTTTAGCCCAACCACGGGATTGCTCAAAACTCATATTGAAATGCAATCGCAGTAAGTTATCCGGTGAAAAATCAATCACCAACACCGATTCATCCAATTGCTGTAACGCCCATGCCAGAGCCGCAGTGACCGAGGTGGTACCAACGCCCCCCCTTACGCCTTGTAACGCCAATACCGGCATAAACTATTCGCTCCCTGTGGATTGCGCTAATTCTGCCAACAATGGCCAGCGAGCCATCATTTGGATTAATCGTTCCTGACGGACAATATCGATATAACTTAACGTGGGTAACGAGAAAGCCTGACTTAATGCAAGCAGATCATCCTGAGCCTCAAGTGAAGTTTTTTCATGAAATCGATTTATTATAGTCTTCATTTATCCGCCTTGAGAAAATAGACTATGTTAATTAAGTATAATAATGATCGTTTTATACTTTACTTGATAAGAAGAATCTTAGATTAATATTCAGGCAAGGACATTGGTTAATACTTATTGCAATGTTACAATTGTTTTTTAACTTTATCTAGTTATTGGCCCAATAGCACTTTAACGAAAGCAGATAATGAATCTATGTCACGATGTTTCTCATTAGGTGTTCGCGAAATCTGGGATGAATTGGCCGTATTACAGGCTCCCGGATTCTATTGGATCAATATTGAACGTCAAATAGATGCCAACTTATTCTGCCAGCAAGTTATTCGTAACCAACCCGAAGATACCCGGGCGGCATTGATTTGCTCAGGGCAAAAACCTGAAAACCTCCTGACTAATATCGGCCATTCTGGCCCCAAGAAATTGCCGCTATTTACATTACCTGCTCAAAAAAATGCCTTAAAATTTTTAACCCATGACTTAATGCGTTCATTGCGCCCACAACAGCGGCTTTTCATTCTGTTTGCTCCCGCTAGCCTGTGGCAAACCTTTACCAGTGAAGAGATGCAGCAGTGGCTACAGCAGATTCAGCAATGGCTGGAGGCCCAGAACTGCACATTATTGGTGATTTGTCACAGCTCCGGCATTAATAAAGTTAAAAATCAGTTAGTCAGTCAGCACCGTTATTTACAAGGCCTGGCTAATCTGCAATGGCAGCAGGATAATGCGCAATATATGGTTGCCTGGTGGAGCACAACAAAAGGGGTGACCGCCAATCAATTAGTCTTGCTCGAAGCCGATGAACAAGGCTGGAGTATGGCGGATGAAGTCCAGCAAGCTCTGCCACAATCGCGCAATGATGAGCATCTCTATTTAGCCCATACCCACATTCTGGAAGGCGCCCCCCCGCTTTCTAGTCACTGGCAATTGCTGGAGTCCAATGCGGCTTTAGCTCAGCGGGCAATGACGGCGCATGCCGCAACACTGATTTTTGCGCTGAATCAAAGCGAGCAAATTGATGAAATGGCGCATCAAATCCATAACATTCGCCGTCAACGCGGCAATAGCGTGAAAATCGTGGTACGCGAAATGCACGCCAGCCTGCGCTACAGCGATGAGCGCTTGTTACTGGCCTGCGGTGCCAACCTGATCGTCCCACAGGTTGCGCCATTATCGCGTTTTCTGACAATGCTAGAAGGGATTCAAGAGCAGCAATTCTCTCGCCATGTTCCCGAAGATATCAATGCGTTACTGGAAGCATTGCGCCCACTTCAGCTCAAAGGCTATCTACCACCGGTGGAGTTTTGCCACTCGGTGTTGCAGTTGATGAACAACACCTTGCTACCGGAAAATGGTAAAGGCGTATTGGTTGCGCTGCGGGCCGTGCCGGGGTTACAGGCGCGTCAAGCGCTGACACTGTGCCATTTACGCCGCTATGGCGACGTGGTGACGGTGTCTGATAATCGGTTGATATTGTTCCTTTCCACTTGCCGCATCAATGACTTAGACACTGCTCTCAGTCATATTTTCCGCCTACCCGTGGCCGAAGCATTCAGTAATAGGCTGGTGTGGTATCAGGATCAGGAAATTATTTCGGAGGTTAACAGAATGATTAATACTCCCGAAGCATGGCAAGCTGCTGGTGATAAAAAGACTTATAAACAAGAAGTTGATGCACCAGACCAGGTGGAAGCCACCCGGCGCACACCCGTGCCATTGACACTGACCACCCGCCACCGTCAGGAGAATACCCATGAATCTCAATGATATTTGGCAAATTCTGTTGCTGGGCGCGATTATCTTTTTCCCGCTGGGCTATAGCGCTCGCCGCTGGTTTCCGCGGTGGTGGGAGAAAAAACAACATTTGTTCTTATCCGCGCGCTATTTAAAATCAGAAGGGATTTGGTTGCGTGATGGCTCCTCTTCACAGACTAAGAAATCACCATGAATGCAAAAAATAAACAGCAAGAATCGCAGAGTCCGTGGCGCTATTGGCGTGGTCTGGGCGCATGGAACATCTATTTCCTGTTCAAGTTTGCCCTGCTGTGGTTTGGTTACCTGAATTTCCATCCCTTAGCAAACTTAGTATTTTTGGCCTTTCTGCTGTTCCCAATCCCGGCGTACCGCGTCCACCGCTGGCGTCACTGGATAGCCATTCCCATCGGTATTGGCTTGCTCTATCACGATACCTGGCTGCCGGGTATCAACAGCATCATGAGCCAAGGCTCCCAAGTAACAGGGTTTAGCTTTAGCTATCTAATTGAATTATTTGGACGTTTCATTAACTGGGCCATGATAGGAACCGCCTTCACCATTCTGGTGGGCTACCTGTTTATTTCGCAATGGATTCGCGTCACTGTTTTTGTCGTCGCAGCCATGATTTGGCTGAATATCGCCGGTATTGCCGGGCCGGCATTTTCTCTGGCCCCAACAGTGGAGACTGCGGCAGCAACAGCCGCGCCAGCCAGTACAGAGCAACCCGCAGCCGGGGGCAGCCCTGTCGAAGCGGGTGGCCCGCCCACTGATGCTAACCTGAACGCCCATTTGAATGTTTTTTATGAGCAAGAAAAAACTCGCCGCACCACATTCCCGGCATCACTGCCTGGTGACGCGCAACCATTTGATTTATTAGTGATTAATATCTGTTCATTGTCATGGTCAGACATCGAAGCGATTCAACTGGATAAGCACCCGCTGTGGAGTAAGTTTGATATTCTGTTCAAAAACTTCAACTCAGCCACCGCCTACAGTGGCCCAGCGTCTATCCGCCTGTTACGCGCTAGTTGCGGCCAGTCATCACATAAAGACTTGTATCAGCCACAAGACCAGCAGTGCTATCTATTTGATAACTTAGCCAAACTTGGATTTACTTCCCAGTTGATGATGGACCACTCCGGTGTCTTTGGTAATTATCTGCAAAATATCCAAGAAGACGGCAATATGCGCGCGCCAATGATGTCGCAAAAAGGCATTAGTAATCAATTAGCTTCCTTTGATGGCGAGCCGATTTATAACGATCTGGAACTGCTTAACCGCTGGCTGGAGCAGCAGAAGAGTGGTGGCGATACCCGCAGCGCAACTTTCATGAATATCATACCCTTACATGATGGCAACCGCTTCGTTGGTACTAACAAAACCGCGGATTATCAGGCGCGCGCCCAAACTCTGTTTGACCAGTTGAACACCTTCCTTGAAGAGTTGGAAAAGTCAGGTCGGAAAGTCATGGTGGTTGTGGTGCCAGAGCACGGTGCCGCTTTGGTTGGCGATAAAATGCAGATGTCTGGTCTACGCGATATCCCAAGCCCTAGCATCACGCATATCCCGGTGGGGATTAAATTGATTGGCATGAAAGCGCCACAACCCGCCAGCCCGGTGATTGTCAGCGCGCCCAGCAGCTATCTGGCTATTTCTGAATTAGTGTCACGAATGGTTGATGGCAAAGCATTTACCGCACCAAGTGTTGATTGGCAGACATTGACACAAGGTTTACCGGAAACTGCCGTCATTTCAGAAAATGATAATGCTATTGTGATGCAATATCAGGGCAAACCCTATATTCGGCTCAATGGCGGTGATTGGGTACCTTATCCCCAATAATCCCGTTTCACTTCTGAGCAAAAAAGAGTGCAGTTAATGCACTCTTTTTTATTAGTTTCAAATAAACCATATCGACAATATTATTCAGAAACGAATAGAGATAATTTTTTTGATAGAATGATTAAAATCATATTTCGCATTCATTGTTAATGATATGTGACCTATTAATTTAATTTTCTCACACTCATTATAGCCACCATCTATTACGTTATTTCATTACCATATCATTCACCTGCAAATAATTAACATGTTATTATTTACAGGCTAATTATTTTATTAATTTCCAGCCGACCAGATACTGATAATCAATAAAAAACGCCGGATAACCGACGTTTTTAGTGATGCTATATGACGCTATGCCTGCTTTAACTCACTTTTTCCGCTTCATCCTGATCAACGGCAAAGCAGGCTATCATTTGGTCGCCGTACTGCTTCAGTTGTGGTTGCAACTGTGTACATGGGCCAAACGCCCGGCGGCAACGCGCATTGAACGCGCAACCTGGCGGTGGACTCATTGGGCTAGGCAATTCGCCAGTCAACTTAATACGCTCACGGCGCATATCCGGATTCAGCCGTGGTGTGGCGGATAACAATGCCTGCGTATAAGGATGGCGCGGGTTATTGAAAATAGCCGCTTTACTGCCCTTTTCAACACAACGCCCCAAGTACATCACCATCACTTCATCGGCAATATGTTCAACCACTGACAAATCGTGAGAGATAAAGACATACGACAGCCCCAGTTCCTGCTGTAAATCCATCATCAGGTTCAATACCTGTGCCCGCACTGACACATCCAGCGCAGATACTGGCTCATCGGCAATCACCACATCAGGGTTCAACATTAACCCACGCGCAATGGCGATACGCTGGCGCTGACCGCCGGAGAACATATGTGGATAGCGGTCATAATGTTCAGTTTTTAGCCCGACTTTGGCCATCATCGCCAACGTTTTTTCGCGGCGCTCTTTGCTATTGAGCTTAGTATTGATTTGCAGCGGTTCTTCCAGAATCTGCCCCACTTTCTTACGCGGGTTCAGTGAACCATAAGGGTTCTGGAACACAATCTGGATTTTCTGGCGGCGCAGTTTTTCCGCACTTTCATCGGGCTTAAGCAAATCCTGACCTTGGTAGTAAAGCTCACCACCCGTGGGGATTTCTATCATCGTCAGTAAGCGGCCCAAGGTGGATTTACCACAACCGGACTCCCCCACCACCGCCAGCGTTTTGCCGCGCTCCAAAGTGAACGAAACACCGTCCAGCGCTTTAACCAACCGCTCCGGGGCAAATAACCCTTTTTTGACCGGATAGTATTTTTTTAAATCAATGGCTTGCAACAGTGGTTTGGTTGCCGGTGATTCATTTTTCATTTCAATAGGTTGACTCATAGGGTCGGCCTCCCCGCATCATCGAGCGGTGTATGGCATTTAACCTGACGCCCCGCTGGCCCCAGCAGTTCAGGTTCTTCACGGCGGCAGCGATCATTCGCATACGGGCAACGCGGGTTAAGCAAGCAGCCTTCCGGGCGGTCATATTTCCCCGGAACCACACCCGGCAAGGATGCCAACCGCGCTTTATCCTGCGCAAACTCCGGTAATGCCCGCAACAGTGCTTGGGTATAAGGATGGCGAGGAGCACGGAAGATTTCCGCCGATTTACCGGTTTCCACTACCTGACCGGCATACATCACAATAATATGATGAGCCGCCTCAGCAACCAATGCCAGATCATGGGTAATCAGCAACAGGGCCATATTTTCGCGCTGCTGTAATTCCAGCAGCAATTCAATAATTTGCGCCTGAATAGTCACATCCAGCGCGGTAGTCGGTTCATCAGCAATCAGCAATTTTGGCTTACAGGCAATGGCCATCGCAATCATCACCCGCTGGCTCATCCCACCCGAAAGTTGGTGCGGATAGACATCCAAACGTGAAGCCGGATCGGGAATACCGACCAATGTCAGTAAATCCACCGCCCGCTGGTGACGCGTTTTACGATTGCCTCCCTGATGTACCTTCAGTGCTTCCATTATCTGAAAACCGACGGTATAGCACGGGTTAAGGCTGGTCATCGGGTCTTGGAAGATCATCGCGACTTCCGCGCCCACTAATTGACGCCGCTCTTTTTCAGAAATCTTGGTCAGGTCACGGCCATTAAATTCCAGCTTATCGGCCATCACTTTGCCGGGATAATCAATCAGCCCCATGATTGCTAATGAGCTGACTGATTTACCGGAGCCGGATTCACCCACAATCCCGATCACCTGACCTTGCTCAATACTGTAACTGATGCGGTCTACTGCTTTGAACGGCGCGCCTTGATCACCAAAGTGCACCGACAATTTGTCTACATTTAAAAGTGCCATCTCTCTCTACCTCTGTTACTGCTTGAGTTTGGGGTCGAGAGCATCACGCAGGCCGTCCCCCATCAGGTTAAACGCCAGAACCGTCAGCAGAATCGCCACACCGGGGAAGGTCACGACCCACCAGGCGCTTTGAGCAAACTGCAACACATCAGAGAGCATGGTGCCCCACTCTGGTGTTGGCGGTTGCGCACCCATGCCGAGGAAGCCGAGAGCCGCCATATCCAGAATGGCGTTAGAGAAGCCGAGAGAAGCCTGCACGATCAACGGCGCAAGGCAGTTTGGCAAAATATTGATAAACATCTGGCGCATCGCACCGGCACCGGCCACTCGAGAAGCCGTGACATAGTCGCGATTGACCTCAACCAGCACGGCGGCTCGCGTCAAACGCACATAGTGCGGCAAGGCCACAAAGGTGAGCGCCAATGAGGCGTTCACTATCGAAGGCCCAAACACCGCCACCAAGACCAATGCCAGTAACAAACTTGGCAGTGCCAGCATGATATCAACAACGCGCATGATGATGGCATCCACTATGCCGCCAAAATAACCGGCCAGTAAGCCGAAAACGACGCCCATCACCAGTGACAACACCACCACCAGGCAGCCCACTAACAGCGAAAGTCGGGCACCGTACATCAGGCGGGACAAGACATCGCGCCCCACATCATCTGTGCCGAGAATGAATTTCCAGCTACCGCCCTCTTCCCAAACTGGTGGTTTCAGCAATGCATCGCGAAATTGCTCTGCTGGCCCATGTGGGGCTAGCCAGGTGGCACCCGCAGCAATTACCAGCATAATAATGATGTAAAACAGGCCGATAACAGCCCCTTTATTGCGCTTGAAATAGTGCCAAAACTCCTGCAAGGGAGTCATCGGCTTCGGCGCACTTTTTACTGTCGACTCAGTAAGTTGAGACATTCTGCGCCCCTTATTTCTTGTGACGAATACGCGGGTTAACTACGCCATAGAGCACATCTACCAGCAAGTTAACTAAAATAATCATGATCGCGACCAGCAATACCCCACCCTGTACTACCGGGTAATCGCGGCGTTGCAAAGCATCCATCAACCAGCGTCCTAATCCCGGCCAGGAGAAGATGGTTTCCGTCAAAATCGCGCCCGCCAGCATAGTGCCGACCTGTAAGCCAATCACGGTGACCACCGGCAATAAGGCATTGCGCAGGGCATGAACCACTATCACGCGCATCCGGCTCAGGCCTTTAGCACGCGCGGTGCGGATATAATCTTCGCCCAAGACTTCCAGCATTGAGGAACGGGTCATTCGCACAATCACCGCGAGGGGAATGGTGCCCAAGACAATAGCGGGCAAAATCATATGCATCACGGCGTCTTTGAAATCGCCTGGCTCACCCCAAATGAGAGTGTCAATCAGCATAAAGCCGGTCAATGGCAAGCTATCATCGAGGAATACCGTGTCGCTGACTCGCCCCGAGACTGGGGTCAGGTTCCATTGCACCGAAACCAGCATAATCAGCATGATGCCCCACCAGAAAATGGGCATTGAGTAGCCGGTCAGGGAGATCCCCACGGCGGTGTGATCGAATATTGAACCGCGTTTGACTGCCGCCAACACCCCGACCGGGATACCTACGGCGATTGCAAACAGCATCGCGCAGATCCCAAGTTCCAGTGTCGCTTTAAAGCGGGGAACAAATTCTTCCCAGACAGCAATACGGCTTTTCAGCGAAATACCGAGGTCGCCATGTAATACGCCATTCACATAATGGAAGTATTGTTGATAAAGAGGCTTGTCCAGCCCCATTTCCGCCATGATTTGAGCATGGCGCTCGGTGGAGATACCGCGTTCCCCAGCCATGATGGTCACCGGGTCACCGGGGATCATATGGACAAAAGCGAAGGTCAGCAAAGTAATGCCGATAAACGTTGGGATAACTAACCCCAAACGTCGGAGTATGAACTGCAACATATCCCGAACTCTCTGTGTAGAATGCCGGGCTGCTCGTGGGCAACCAGGCTTATATGGCTCACATCTGTATCTGTCTTAACCTAAATGCGAAACCGGTGAATATGCTTTTACACACATTCACCGGTCGACTAACAGGTTAAAATTAATCCAGGGACACGTTTTCGAAATGGTGTTTACCCAACGGATCAACAACATAGCCTTTCACTTCTTTACGCACTGGCTCATACACGGTTGAGTGAGCAACAATCAGCGCTGGCGCTTGATCATGCATAACAACCTGAGCTTGTTTGTAAAGTGCGATACGTTTGTCATGATCAGACTCAGCACGCGCTGGCTGGATCACGTCTTCAAACGGCTTATAACACCACTTGGAGTAGTTAGAACCTTGTTTGGCCGCATCACAGCTGAACAGGGTCGCGAAGAAGTTGTCCGGGTCCCCATTGTCCCCAGTCCAGCCCATCATCACAGTTTCATGCTCGCCGTCTTTGGCACGCTTGAGGTATTCGCCCCACTCGTAAGTCACAATTTTGGCTTTCACGCCCACTTTCGCCCAGTCAGACTGGATCATTTCAGCCATACGGCGCGCATTTGGGTTATACGGGCGCTGAACTGGCATTGCCCACAGGTCGATGGCGAAACCCTCTGGCAGACCGGCTTCTTTTAGCAACTCTTTCGCTTTAGCTGGGTCATAAGCATAATCTTTCACATCATCGTTGTAGCCCCACATGGTTGGTGGGATCAGGTTTTTGGCCGCCTGGCCAGCACCTTGATAAACCGCTTCGATAATCGCTTCTTTATTAACAGCCATGGTCAGCGCCTGGCGAACCTTGAGGTTATCCAGTGGTTTTTTCTCAACGTTGAAAGAGAGGTAACCGACGTTCAGGCCAGGTTGTTCCATCAAGTTGATGGTTTTGTCTTCTTTCATGCGAGCAATGTCGGCCGGGTTAGGGTATGGCATAACCTGACATTCATTTTTCTGCAATTTCGCATAACGGACTGACGCATCTGGGGTAATAGAGAAGACCAGACGATCAATTTTCGGTTTGGTGCCCCAGTAACCATCAAAGGCTTTGTACAGGATGCGGGAGTCTTTTTGGTACTGTTGCAACTGGAATGGGCCGGTACCGATTGGGTTCAAATCGACTTTTTCCGGCGTGCCCGCTTTCAGCATATTGTCAGCATATTCAGCAGACAGGATTGACGCAAAGTCCATGGCCAGGTCAGCCAGGAATGGAGACTCTGGACGCGCCAGCTCGAAGCGCACTGTGTTGTCGTCAACTTTAACGATATTGGTGATCAAATCACCCATACCCATACCCTGGAAGTATTCATAGCTGCCGCCAGACACTTTATGGTACGGATGTTTATCATCTTTCTGACGCATGAATGAATAAATTACATCGTCAGCATTAAAATCGCGGGTCGGTTTGAAGTCTTTATTATCTTGCCACTTCACACCTTTACGCAGGTGGAAAGTGTAAGTTTTACCATCTTCGCTAATTTCCCACTTTTCAGCCAGACCGGGTTCAATTTCGGTGGTGCCGAGTTTGAATTCAACCAGACGGTTGTAGATAGGAACCGAACTTGCATCATAAGTTGTGCCAGAGGTGAAAAGCTGTGGGTTGAAACCTTCCGGAGAGCCCTCAGAACAATATACTAATGTCTTCGCTTGTACACTGGCCGCTACGGTCAGTGCAATCAGCCCAATACCGAATTTCAGTATCCCTGTTTTTCCCAAGGAAATCGTCATCGCTTGTGCTCCATTATGGTGATGTGTGTTGTGTGTACGGCCAGGCCCTATAATTTTTTAGTCAGTGGACTGTACCGTTTTGGCCTATTTACCGCAGGGATGCGGGATTGAGATGTCGGATAAATGCTATCGCGACGGCAATGTAGAATGTATGGAATAACCCCAAATTGCTCTCGATTACTACCCCTGAGAGTACCAATTTGGCAACAGTTGGTGACAACGTCAATACGGTCTGAATGGATTTATTAAGACAATGAGAAACAGCATGCAAACATAAAAAAAACTTTCCATTAACATTATCAGCATTAAAATTTATGCTATTAGGAATAATCCAGCGGTATAAACTGGCTAAATAAAATAAAGCAGTTGTAACAACTAATGACAAACGAAAAAACTTTGTTGCTAAATGAGGATAATCTATTCAGATTTTTTTGTAATAACGATAGAAAATAGAGAGAAATGCGGCTGTGACAGCCGATAAGTGACGTGAAACTTGTCACACACAACCGGAATCTCAAACATTTTGCGTGCTGTTAAAAAAGCGAAAAACTCGCTTAATCATTCGGCTAAGCCAGAGAGAGCATAGCTCATAGCCATGACGCACTATAGTGAGGCCCTAAGACAGTGCACTCATGCTGAGAAAGATAAAAGTACAGATTTTATCTGTTATTTTATCGTCTTTTTAACCCCCATTCCCCCGTGTAATACCCCCGTTGTATCCTCTAGCGTTTTATAGCGCAGAGTCACAGTACCAAAAGCACTGACAACCCGCCCTTGATTGTTTTTTAAGCTATCGGTATTGATTAATATATTATTTGAAGTGATGACCACCCCATTAAAATTATTAACTAATTTCGCTTTAATTTTAATATCAGCATGACCATATGAACCCACCGTTTTTATCAATCCACCACTGTTATAGAAGTTGTTATCAGCCGTCATAAGCACATCACCAATATTTGAGTGAATATATCCTTCTTTATTATTAAGAATTCCCCCCTTAATCTTAATGCCTAATTTTTCTTCGGTATTAGCAACTGGATACGGCTTTATATTTCTTATCGTTCCTTGTTGATTATCAATTAAGGCTAAACTCCGTAACGTTACGTTTCCAGAAGATATCTTTCCATGATTGTTTTTAATAAACCGGTTTGAAGATATGACTACTTTATTCTCTGCATAAATAACTCCAGAGTTTTTTATACCACTATTTCTAGAAAAGACAAAAATCTTGTTGGCATACATCCCCCCCAAATGAGAAACATCGACGCCCAGATTATCTTTATTACCTGAGGAAGCACCCGCTAATGATTTTATATTTACCGTTCCATTTATTGATGCATAACTTATTCTATTTTTACCTATAATAGCGAGAATATCACTTGACCTTACTTCTCCTCCTACTCTTAATGAGTGAGCAAAAAGGTCTAAATAAGAATCATCACTGTCATTATGTTTCAGGCCACGAGTGCCAATATCAATGACACCACTACTCACTTGGTAACCACCAAGCTGTCCTTCCCCGTTGAACACCGGTAACCCAGTGGTTAAAGTCACATAATCAATATTACTAAAATAACAACCATCACAACTTATCCCCGCAGGGTTCGCGATAATGACATGTGCTTTTTCACCGGCAACAATAAGCTCACCATTCAATAGACTTTTATTTCCTGAAGTCACTTCATTCAAAATAACCTTTGCTGACACCGTTGTTAAATTTGGATTTCCTGTCGCACTCGAAGCGAGAAAATTATTAAGCGATACTTTATCGTATCCACTCCCATTTATTACATCAAATTTCACATATTTATTGTGAGATACGCCTTGCTCATTGGGGGTTTGGATATTTATCGCAGTATAATTAGCACCACGACAATTTGCATTTAATGCCTTGCAATGTGTTTCACTCCATTTTATATATATTGAAGACACACCAGGCTGTTGATGTAAAGGAGCATTTTTATCAACAACAATCTCAGCATATGATAATGGAATTGTAAAATATAAAAAACAACATGGTATTATCATGCCATTTTTAATATTAAGATCAGAGTATATATATGCATTAATCATTTCATTCACCTATTTTATAAAAAATAAAGTGATTTTAATACTCAAGCAATTAATACATAACTACAACCTTAAAAATACAACATCTATATATTAATTATGTTGAACCATTATATATAAAAGCTAATATTGCCAGTTCACCACGAAACCAAATACCATAGGGTCAGTACTCAATTCCCTCGGCTTATCAAGTGGTAAACCGATATTAAAGTCATAGCCAAATTGATGATAACTGCCCCGAATGCCCAACACTCCCCCGACTAAGCGGTTACCTAATAAAAATTGCCCCCCTTTTTTACTCACTTCGCCATAATCCACCCCCACATACAGTTGGTTGGCGAACTGCTGATTTATCCAGGCAATATCATTTTTTAAAAACCATCCTTGTGGCCCAACAAGTGCCCTACCGGTGGCAAATCCGCGTACTGAACTTCTCCCACCAATAGAAAAATTATCCTGTATCGCGATATTTGAACGAGTATATTGCTGGCTAAATGTCGGTTGATAATGAAAACGCTGCTCCCCCAATATAAAAGGAATATCCAGTGAAGCGGTGAAATTAATCAGCTTACTTGCTGAAAATAACTCTTTACCCGGTGATGGCCGTGCACCAAACCATTGGGTGCCTTGCTGATAATTAACCCCGCCTCTCATGGTCGCCCAGCGAGCATAATAGAGATGTTGCAATCCGAGTTGCCAATCAACGGTATCCGATCGCTGAATCTCCACCTCTGAATTGGCAAAAAAGCGGTTGGATTTTCGTATTAAGACCCCAGTATGGCCCACCGTTTTATAATTGTAGCCTCGCGTTAGCAACCGTTGAGTTTGTATATCCAGTGTTCGCCAACGTGAGTGATATTTAAACGCACTATTGTCTATCAACAAAGATTGATAATAGCCTCCTTGACTGCCCGTCATACTCAATAGCCAATGACCAAAAGGGACAGAGTAATGTAGGGCAAAATTATTGTTGCCTTTATCATGATGATTATCCAGATCACGACCCGCAGAAAAATAAGCTAAATCGCTTAAAGATAATGGGTTATCTAGAAATAGTGTTGCTCCCGCACGATAACGCCCGACGGCATAATGCCCTGCATTATCGAGAAAAGTATTGATCCGCCAAAATCGCGATTGCTGGCGTTTCACCACAATTCGGCTCGTTAAATCCTCACGATTTAACACCACATCCATCGTCGCATTCACTGAAGGCAGGCGCTGCAAGTTTTCTAATCCCTGCTCCAGGTTACGCAAATTAACCATATCACCTTGCCTACCAGGGAATACGGTATTTAACTGAGCATAGCTATCGCTATCTTCATGGTGACCAATATCGCTTAGTCTGCCAGGAATTAAGGTCAGGAATAGAGTACCCTCCACATAGCTGTCTTCAGTGAAAGTCACTTGTGAAGTGATATAACCATCAGCAACCAGTTGCCACTGGAGTGTATTATGCAATGACGATAACCCTTTCTCATCCAAACAACTGCCCTGAACCTGTTTTGCCCATTGCATTAAACGCCCTGCATTAGGGAAGGCATCAATATTAATCAGTTTTACGCGCTGAATAACCAAGCATGACGAGTCATCTGAATAACCTGCTTCTGTTGCTGCAACAGGTCGGTTATCCATCTGTGCATGCTTCAGTGGTGGTATAAGACTCTTTTTTAAATCTCTGTGTTGTTGTTCTAATATAGCGGCTTGAGCTTGGTTAATATTCGCATAAGCAGCGAGGGGGAAATTAGATATCACAACCAAAAGAATAAATAAGGCGGTAATTATCCATGCATTATTATGGTGTTTTGAAATGACCTCATTTATTGTTATCAATCTCATGCAGTAAACTCCATTTAAATTAAACCATGACTGAATAATGCCAACAGAAAATTAGCCACGAGGAGTGGCTAATTTAAAAACATCCACGTAATTATTTAAGGTGGCTTTAATACAAGGCGATTAACATTAAATTTTCAACTGTTTTGTTTTTGTTTTACCGACAATAGATATATCACCATTATTATTTTCTATCGGGCTATCAAGAACTATATTTATACTTCCACCATGCGTCTGTATCCTCCCTTCATCATTGTTCAAACCTGCGGCATTTATATAAACACCTGACGTATTACTAGAGATATTAGCTTTTATCTTCCCATGTAAATTATGGACTATGCCACCACTGTATAGCTGTACTGTCCTGCCGGTAATCGCCCCGCCCAGAGAATTGTTGATATTCCCTCTAGTGACCATTTGGAGTGCGCCAGTTGATTCGATATGTTTGCCATTGTTTATATTACCTTCAGCAATTATGCGTATTCTGTTAGCATACATTCCTCCCATCTCACGGACATCAACACTATCAAAATAATCAGGGGTGCTCAAATAAGCGACTAGCGGTGATAACCCCATTTTCTCACCCGGGGATGCCACTCTTATTTTATTTTTCCCCGCAATAATAAAGAGATCATCCGCCTGTATTTTACCTCTTATTTTTAATGAGTTAGCGAACAAATCAAGATAGGCGGGATCTTTATCTTGCCCTTTATGACTTAATCCGAGGTTATTTAATACTCCGTTATTAATAGTAATGTCTCCACCAATGACATTAAAACCTTGTAGCTTATTATTACTGAAATATGCTTTTCCTGTTGTTAGGGTCAGATGAGGCATACTGGTAAATGAGCACCCATTACAATTAATACCCGAAGGGTTAGCAATAATAACATGGGCATCTTGACCTGAGAGTCTTATATTTCCTGCTAATTGACTTGCATGCGAGGATCTTACTTCATTAAAAATAATCTTCGCCGTTGTCTTTTCCAGATTCGGGTTGCCATTAATCTCTTTGATTAAGTTATTATTCAGGATAACAACATCCTGAAAATGAGGCGCATCGAATTTAGTATATTTATTATGCGATAATCCATTTGTATCTGGTGCCTGGATATTTATTGTGGTGGTTTCACCACAACCCATGATAGAGCGACAGGGGACTGACAAAGACATATTGGACTCTATTTTTATATCCGCTTGCTGTCCAGCAGGTGCGGCCTCATCAGCAATAATATTAGCGGCATGAGATACGGACATTCCACATAACGACAGCATGATAGAAAGTGGTAATGCGGATAATTTTCTTCTGTTATTCTCATTGATGAAAATCATATTATTCCTCTTATAGAATAGTTAATATGGTTATTATATTAGTTACTCGTGGTTATCATATTGGTCACATCACCGATGAAACCGATATCAATTAGCGGTTTTAAATAAAACAAAGTCAACACGATGAAATATATATAATATATTAGAAGAATAAAAAACATGTATCGTCAGAAATTGGTAATACATATGAGATAAAATAAGATTATTGATAATATAAATATAATTTTAAATTGAATGCAATGAGATTAAATGAGATGTCGCCGGGAGACAAAAGATAGAGACGAAAAAAAACCCTGACATTGCTATCAGAGTTCTTAAATTTGGTCGGCGAGAGAGGATTCGAACCTCCGACCCACTGGTCCCAAACCAGTTGCGCTACCAAGCTGCGCTACTCGCCGAATCGGGGCGCATCTTACTGCTACGCGTCTGGGCCGTCAATCACTTTTTAACAACTCGCGGGTGACTGTTGTTAAAAGCATCACCCACGGTTATACCCGTCATACTTTAAGCTTCAGCTTGTTTCAACTGCGGTGATTGCGCCCGCAAGAATGGCAACAAGAAGAAAGCAGATAAACAGGCAGCAATGGAGATAACTACAAAGAAACCATTCCAGTGCCAAATCTCCATAATGCGAGCAATAGGGTAGCCTGATAAGGCTGCACCTAAGTAGGCAAATAACCCAACAAAACCGGTAGCAGCCCCTGCAGCATCTTTATGTGAGCATTCAGCGGCAGCCATACCAATAAGCATCTGTGGGCCAAAAATAAAGAAACCAATGGCAAAGAAACATCCGGCCTGCAAGACATAACTGACCCCAGGCATAATCCACAATGAGGCGACAGAAAGGAAAATACCAATGGCGAATATTAAGTTCATCGGCCCACGGTTCCCACGGAACCACTTATCTGACCCCCAACCCGCGACCAGTGAACCGATAAATCCGCCCACTTCAAATAATGAAATTGCCGAGTTGGCCGTCATTAATGAATAGCCTTTCTCTTGCGTCAAATAGAGGTTTCCCCAGTCATTGATCGCGGTGCGGACGATATAAACCAGGACATAGGAAACCGCCAGCAACCAGATATATTTATTGGTTAACACGTAGCGCTTTACAATTTCTTTATTTGAAAGCCCCTGGCCTTCAGATTCTTGCACCAGCTCCATGGCATCATTACGCCACTTACCCACACTTGGTAGCCCCATGGTGCTGGGTTTATCTCGCAGTCGCCAACACATCAGTAAACCAACGACCACCCCGATAATGCCGGGGATAATCATGCCGTAGCGCCAGCTAAAGTGCAGAGAAATAAAACCAACCAGCAAGGGAATTAATGCGCCACCAAAGTTATGTGATGTATTCCACATTGCCCACCAGCTACCGCGTTCTGAGCGGGAATACCAACTAGTTAATATTTTAGAGCATGGCGGCCAGCCCCACCCTTGGAAGAATGCATTAACTATCCACAAAGTGCCAAATACCAGTAATGAAGAGCTCATCCCGAACAGGATATTAATAATCCCAGTCATGACCAGCCCGATACCCATAAAGTAACGTGGATTTGAGCGGTCGCTGATCATCCCGGAAATAAACTTGGAACAACCATAGGTGATATAAAACAGCGTACCTAAAATCCCGACATCTGACATTGTCAGACCCAAATCGCTGAGCATGGCCGGCATAATAAAGTTGAAGCTTTTACGGGTAAAATAAAAAGCAGCGTAGCCGATATACATCGTCCACATTAATTGAATACGCCAGTATTTATAAGACGAGTCAATTTGCGCTTGATCCGTTACCACTGGTACGTTATCGCGACTTTTGAGGAAAGACCACATGTGAACCTCAGAAAATTTATCAAGTAGAGTCATCATGTTCCTCGTGCATACAAAACCAATGAGAAAAATACCTGCAGAAAACGAGAATATTTCCTAGTTTTCCTTAGCTGGCAAAGAATTTGTGGGCAGGATCACACTTAAGCAGGTGCCATGATCCACACTGAGACTAAAGCTTCCCCCTAATGCACTTACACGCGATTGCATGCCGCGCAAGCCGTAACCTGGCGTTAATGTCGCCAAATCTATGCCTTTACCGTTATCGCGGATGGTCAAATATACCTTCTGCTTATCCTGCTTAGCATTAATCTCAATCCGACTCGCGCCCCCATGGCGATAGGCATTAGTGACTCCCTCCTGACAGATGCGGTATAGCGTAATTTTCAGGGTTTCATCTATCGGAGAATCATCGAGCTGCCAATTAAGCACTCCGACTACCGACTGGTCCTGTGGAATAAGCTCTCGTATCAATGTCGCAACAGCAGCGGATAAAGGAAGGTTATTTAATGCTGCGGGCCATAACTTCGCCAAAATATCATGAACACCGTCGTAAACTCGCAAAGCCAGAGTTTCTATCATTTCGGCACTGGTCGAAACTTGGGGTTGTGTGGTTAACCGCTTGATAATACTGGCTTGGGTACGAATAACCGTCACAGTCTGCCCAACCTCATCGTGTAACTCGCGCGCGACATCACGCCGGGCATGCTCTTCAGCTACGACCAACGCTTTGGCGAGTTCACGGTTTTCATTCAGCCGTATTTGTAATTGTTCATTCAATTCCCGCTGCCGCTGGATACCAGCCCCGAGTAATAAACCCGTTAAGCTTTGTGCTAATAGTGATAACAACAAATCACGGTGAGAATCTAACTCTGCCGGAGTAATAATCAATAACACCATGCCATTAAGCAGAGTGGCCACTACCGCCCCTTGCCAGCCATAGCGGTAGGACATAAATACAATGGGAATCGCCAGACAGAAAGGCGCAAATAAATATAAATCCGACTCAGTAATATGATATTGCAGCCAAATACTCAGGGCAAACAACAGCAAGTACCACATAATATGATTCAAACGCAGGTTAATTGGTTTATGTATTAACCCAGGCTCCAATGGAGCCCAGATCTGGCGCGCCAGATAATGCCACAATAACAAGCAAATAGGTGCGATGGTAAAACCGCCAACCAACCCCAATAATAATGCCATCGCCCCCTGCTGACTGGCAATTTGCCACCCCAAGGCCTGTATCAACGCCGCACTAAAAATAACAGCGCCCTGCATCAAGGGCCATTTCCATTCGCTGTCACTTTTCTGATTACGCAATAACCAAGGGGAGGTGAAAACGGCCAACAAGGTGGTCGCCAACAGGAGAGGAATAGAGAACCACAATAACTCGGGGTAGCCAAACTGATCGGTTAGCAGCCACCAGAGTAGTGCGTCACCCAACAAAATCCCGGGCCAGTATTGCCGTGGGCTTTGTAATAAAATGCCCATACGCAGGCCAAAAGGGAACAACAGCATGGCCTGTAGCGGCCTATCAACCAGTTGAGTACCAACGGACCATAAACAGAAAGCGGCAGTGGTATAAATAAATAATAATGCCAGCAGCATAATCACACGCTGCATCATAGATTCAATACCTGCTTGGCTAACTCAACATTATTATTGACACCGAGTTTGGCAAATAAGTTAGCGCGATGGACATGAACTGTTTTCGGTGACAGAGCGAGTGCCTCGGCAATATCACGCACATCCATACCTTGCGCCAACAGCACAGCAACTTCTCGCTCACGACGAGTTAAGGGATCAACCGCAACGCGTGCTAATTTTTGGGCAATTTCCGGCATCAGATACACCCCGCCACTGCCCACCGTGCGAACAGCATTAACCAAATCTTCGGGCTTACAACGTTTAGACAAGAACCCACGTGCGCCGCGCTCTAGCGCCATTTCAACTAACGCCGGGCTGTCATGCATCGAAAGCATAATAACCCCCATTCCTGAGGGGAGATCTTTCAGTAAATCTAACCCGCTCTCATCAGGCATGGAAATATCACAAATACAGATATTCGCCTGTAAGCCCGGTAATCCAGCTCTGGCCTGCTTCGCGGAGCTGAATTCACCCACAACCTGGATATCTTCCTCCAGAGAAAGTAATTGAGCAAAACCTGAGCGCACGATGTCGTGATCATCAATAAAGGCAACACGATAAGTCACGGAAGACTCCAGCCGGCGGGGGAATTAGGCTGAAGTATACCGTAACATTAGGGTAACACTGCGATTGGTATCAAAAATCACCCTATATCAGATGATCCTTTATTAATTAGGCTGAATATGCCGTGCCGGAGCCTGACACCAGTTATTTTCTGCATTAATTCCGCCATCGGGTGAGGTATAACCTAAACATCCGAGGACGGAGTCAAACAACTCAACCTGACGGTGACTTTTGCCGATACGCTGTTCGGCTTGCAGTTGCTCAAAAGCCGTGAGATTCACCGGTTGTGCCAGATACTTATCTGAGGCCCAAACTATCAATGGCACACGGAATTGCTCCGGCGGCGCCATCTCCCGTGGCGTACCGTGGAAGTGGGAGTTATCGTCGATAGACTCCCCATGGTCTGCGGCATAGAACACCAGCGCTTTCTTATCGCGCATTTCATCGATCACATTCGCAATAAAGGAATCGGTGTACAACACACTGTTATCAAAAGCATTCACCAATTGCTGCTTGCTGCAAAAATCATCAACTCCCATACATTCAGGCTGATAGCGGGCATAGCTGCGGGGGTAACGCTGAGAATAGAGATAATGTGAACCTTTGGTATGCAATATTACTAAATGCTTACCAACGGGATAACGCCCAAGTGACTCTTTCAGTTCGTCGACCAGCAGCATGTCATCTACTGGCTTATCATCGTTACGTTTCTCAGAGGCAATCAATTCCCGGAACGAATAATTATCGACGTTCGCATTATTGTAGAACCACATTTCGCTCTGCATCGCGAACAATTCAGACGTGAAACCCAAGGATTTCAGCACTGCGAACACATTTTGCTCTTTCAGTGTGCGCTGTGGATTTTCTTCTGTTCCCCCTTCCCGCACAAACATACAGCGCAATGAAAGTTTGGTAGAGGTATCACAAGATGTGCCACGAAAAGCGACTAAATTCTTTTCTTTACTTAGGCGCGGGGTGGTATCGCGTGAATATCCCAGCAACCCCATGTGGTCCCAACGGGTGGTTTCACCAATGATAAAGACAACATAAGTGTCATCAATACCAGCGGGAGCAACATAAGTATGGTGTTTTGCGGGATCATACAATGTCGCTGCATCATACTTTTCGTCGTATTGTGTATAAGCGTATAAACCCAATGCAGCCAACCAGTTAGAGGGCAGATAAGAGTGAGCAACCACCCCGCCATAACTCGGTAAGTCCACAGTTTTCAGTTGTTCATCTGCGTGCTGTACTTTATCCAGATAGCGAATCGGTAACCAAACCAATGCGACAACCGCCACCATCAATAATAGGGGTTTGAGGCGCTGGCCCGGAGTGCGAAATTGCTCCAGTAAGGTAAACCGCAAGGTATTTTTCCAGATAAGCAACAAAGGTAGTGCGCTGACCACAATCATCCAGATGACAAAATGTAACCCGATGACCTCTTTCGAAAGATCGGTATCTGTGGTCAAGACGGAAATGACGATGCCATAGCCAATCACGACATTGAAAAAAGTCATGTAATAGCTAGCTGCAACAGAAATCAGCACCAAAAGGGTTGCAGCTACGCGATAAAACCACCGGCCACCGAGGGAAATAACGCGCATGACAAAAAAAGTAAACAGAATAATCGCCATCACTTCGATGATAGCAGACACGACTTTTATGCCTTGAATACCTTGGCTAAAGGTGTCAAAACGACGATAAAAGACAGAGATATTCAGGAAAACACCAATATAAACTGCCAACAACAAAGAAATACTTTGTTGGGATAAAAATTTAACTCTGTCCATATAACGCAAGGTCTCCAAAGACACTATTTGCGGTGTGAATCAATCAGACAGTGAACCCCTCCTCAGGTTCAGTGCAAAACTAATAAGCACGCTATTGATCTCAGCTACAAGAGTTATCTTAACCATTTTTAGTGGTTGAGTCTTCGAGCTAACACAGAGTCTAGGCAGGAGATATCTGCTGATTTATCGATTAATATGGGAAAAAAGTATATGCCCACAAGATAACTCTCATGGGCTGGCGAGTGAGGGTGATGATTTATTTGATATTTAATGTGACATCAATATTGCCACGGGTTGCATTGGAGTATGGGCAAACAACATGGGCCTTTTTCACCAAATCTTCTGCTACGCTACGCTCAACACCCGGCAAGCTAATATCCAGTTGAACCTCGATGCCAAATCCCGTCGGAATAGCACCAATGCCAACAGTTCCTTCGATATTGGCGTCATCGGGTATTTTCACCTTTTCTTTTGATGCCACAAATTTCAAGGCTCCAAGGAAACAAGCAGAATATCCCGCAGCAAACAACTGCTCAGGATTCGTCACGGCCCCTCCTGCTCCGCCCATCTCTTTAGGGACACCTAATTTTACATCCAATACGCCATCCGAGGATGTTGCCCGACCATCACGGCCACCCGTCGCTTTGGCTTTGGCACGATATACCACTTTTTCGATAGACATAGTGCTTTCCTTTCAGGGTCAATAAACATGAAGAGCATGTATGATTTGAAAGTATGGCACTCATTATGAAAAAGCCCCCAAATTGGGGGCTTTAGAAACACTATTCTTTGGAAAAACCGTCATTTATAAAAACAATCATTTAGCTGGAGCGTCTATCTTGTCATCTATCCGCTGCAACATATATGAATAGAATGGGTTCGATGAAATACGCATCAGTGAATCCAATCCAACCACCAAGACGGCCCGCTCACCGCGTGCAGCGAACGTCCCCAGGCTGATACCATATTGATCACGTGGCTCAGGATAACGTCCATAAAGTGAGTCACTCATTGGGAATGGTAACGCCACATGAGATAACGAGAAGATATCCGGTGGATAAATCAACCCGGTTGGCGTTGAAGTCTCATTGGTTTGACCCGCCAGTGTAGTTAATGCCACGGTTTCATTACTCTGCGGCGAAACATTACTAATAACAGTTACGCTGTAATTACGCGGTGGCGGCGGCAATAAACGGGCCAAAGCCGTATAAGAAGATGTTCTCAGTAGTGGACCGAAACTAGCCGCACGGTTTAAGTCAAACAGCACCACCTCACTGCCATTCTTCGGCAAGTGGTTGTAGAGGGCTGTGACAACAGCACGGGTACTGACCGTTGAATCCATTAATGACTGGAAGGTCAAAATTGGCGGTAGTTCATCCATTTTATTGTTTCTGGCATCACGTGCTATTTGCTGCTGTAACACAGACGTTAGCAAATAAGACTGACGAGCAGCATTAACCGGGAATGAGTTATATTTGAATGGGTTAAACTCAGGCACAATCCCCAACCAAGCCGCTTTTGCAAAGGCTGGGAAGATAGCTGGCCAACCCGCAACACCGGCAAAACGTGCAAAGCTTGTTACACCAATCATTGGGGATATCAAGATAACCCGTTCAGGTTTTGCCAGTTTTGGGTCCTCCAGGGAGTCCAGCGTATATTTCATTGCCAATGCTCCCCCGTTAGAGAAACCAACAACATGCAGTGGCAAATCGGGGCCGCTCAGCGCTTTGGCCTCACGAACAGCCAGCCGTGTAGCTGCTAACCAGTCCTGCCATTCAACATCGGTCAAGGCGCCAGGAACAGTGCCATGTGCAGGTAAACGAATACCAACAGCAACATACCCACGTTGACGATAATTTTCAGCAATGTGACGCAAACTGTAAGGGGTATCAGTCAGGCCATGCAGCAATACGACCGCACCTTTAGGTTTACCATCGGGTTGTAGAATATAAGAACGGTTCCAGTCATTTTTAAAATGAGGTGGATAAATCGAGCTACCAGAATAATAGCGGTTTAATGGAACCTGAGTGCTTGGCTCCAGTTTCTCGGTAACATTGGTCCGAACTTCATCGAAAATCTTGTTTTCAGCTGTAATGTAATCGGCCCAATTGGCTTTATCAATTTCAGCTGCGCGCATGTCATGCGGGACAAACGTATGCCAAAGTTCAAGCTTCGGACCACGTTGTGTATCATAAATTCTTATCGCCAGTATGGTCACTGACATGACCACCAAGACCAGTATAATCCGTTTAATCCACCGCTTAATGGCTAGAGCTGTCATGGGTAATTACTCCGTAGATATATAATTTTCATTATTAAGGTCACTTTATCACCACCTGTCATGCTGTTACTTTAAACGCAAAGTATTAACTTGGTATATAGCGCGATATTAATAAAATTAACATCCAGTTCTTACTGTCAAAGAAATAGCCTTAAACAGCTTAATTCCCCGTTATCCATCTCATTTCACTATAGTATTAAATGACTCCGTTTAACTTTATTGCGGTTCTTTCGTGCCAGAACCGCCCATTTGTAGGATGGGATTCTATGAAAACGACTGAACCGATGGTCAAACAACAACCCGCGCATCAGCGAAAAGTGGATTATCTTCGTTTCCATCGCCCTCATGAGCATTTGTCTAATCCTTTCGGTAATGGTTGGTTTGCGCTGAAAGCAGAGGCCTTTGCACGTTTTTTTGGCACGCCGGTCTTCCTCGGAGCACAAACACTCATTGTCGTGATATGGATTGGGTTGAATGTACTGGGCGTGGTCAAGTTTGATGTATATCCCTTTATTCTGCTTAATTTGGCTTTCAGTTTACAGGCGGCCTATGCCGCACCGCTTATTTTGTTAGCTCAAACTCGCCAAGCGGAGCGCGATAAAGCCCATTCCGATGCCGTTGCACAACACCGTGAAGCCTTGGCTATCGCAAATGAGGAACGACAAAAGATAGCAGCCCAAAATTCCGAGATAATGCTGGAATTACTACGCCAAAATACCGAATTAACGACTCTGACTAACCAATTAACCACTCGCCTTGAGAGTATGGCGTTGGAGCTGCACCAAAAGTTGGTGCTCAATACACCACCGCGATCCCATATCTAAAAATAACTCAGGCTAAAGATAATAATAGTGTTATCAGTAGCCTGACTTGAGGTAATCACGGCTATGCTTCGCTGTTTTCCACTTGATCTGCAATAATATGAACGGGTGCTTTACGCAACCAAACCCACCAGGCAAGTGTCATTAATGTTACCCAAACCAGACCAACATACATGGCAATCCGAGTATCAGGAAAATACCCCAGAACCGCGATAATGAAAGCCATAAAGATAATAGTGAGAATCGGTGCCACTGGCCAGAAAGGCACAGGGAAAGCCAGGCGGGCAACATTTTCTTTGCTCATTGAGCGACGCATAGCCACTTGTGAGATAAGTATCATTAGCCATACCCAGACCGTCGCAAAGGTCGCAATCGAGGCAATAATCAAGAACACATTCTTCGGGATCAAATAATTCAAAACCACCCCGCATAACAGCGCTATCGCCATCACTAAAATAGTCATCCATGGTACGCCATTGCGGGTTAAACGGCTAAAGCACTTAGGTGCCAACCCTTCCTGTGCCAGGCCATACATCATGCGACCAGCACCATAAATATCACTATTGATCGCTGAAATAGCCGCGGTAATAACCACCAGATTCAGAATATTTGCGGCAGAACTTATTCCTAAACTACTGAAGATCTCAACAAAAGGACTGCCGTTTTGTCCAATACTGTTCCACGGATAAATCGCCATCAAAACAAATAAGGTCAAAACATAGAACAGTAAAATACGCACTGGGACAGTATTGATAGCACGCGGTAATACCTTTTCCGGGTCTTTCGCCTCACTGGCCGTCACCCCAATGATCTCGATACCACCAAAAGCAAACATCACTACAGCAAATGAAGCAATCACCCCCGTAATACCGTTTGGCATAAACCCTTGATGAGACCATAAATTACTGACCCCAGTGCTCTCATGACCGACACCAAAGCCAAACATCATAATGCCCAGCCCTGCCGCAATCATGACAATAATCGCGGTCACTTTTAGTAGTGATAGCCAGAACTCCATTTCACCAAAAACTTTGACTGAACACAGATTTAGCGCACCAATAAAGAAAATAATACTCAGTACCCAAACCCACTGTGGCGCATCTGGGAACCACAACCCCATATAAATACCGAACGCCGTGACATCGGCCAGCGCCACGATGATCATCTCAAAGGTATATGTCCAGCCGGTCAGAAAACCTGCCAATGGGCCAAGATAGCGGCTGGCGTAGTGGCCGAAGGAGCCGGCAACCGGATCATGCACCGCCATTTCACCCAATGCGCGCATCACCATAAATACAGCAGCGCCACCAACCAGATAAGCGAGTAATACCGCGGGGCCAGCCAGACGGATGGCCTCAGCGGAACCATAAAATAAGCCAGTGCCAATGGCGGAACCTAACGCCATGAACCGGATATGCCGGGCGCTAAGCCCGCGTTTGAGCGTGGATGAATCATTCTTCATGGTACATTCTCGCAAGATTTGTGCCCTTTCGGGCAGGGGTTCAGAGAGGGTGATTCCGGTAAGCGGAATCACCTATAGATCAATACATTGAATGCTGATTATTATTTATTAAAGGCTAGGTAGTAGATGCGGAGGCATCAGTTCATTCATATGAAGCTGAGCAATGAGCTGGCTTGCAGCTTCAATATCGGGGGCAAAAAATCGATCTTTCTCGTAGTAGGCCACATGTTTACGCAATAACATGCGTGCGGGCTCTAAAGTTTCTGATGTTTTCAGGCCTTTGCGCAAATCCAGCCCCTGACATGCTGCCAACCACTCAACAGCCAGAATGCCGCGCACGTTTTCAGCCATTTCCCATAAACGCTTGCCTGCTCGAGGAGCCATAGAAACATGGTCTTCCTGATTCGCCGAGGTTGGGATGCTATCGACACTGGAGGGGAAAGCCAGCCCTTTATTTTCGCTGGTGAGTGCCGCCGCCGTAACCTGCGCAATCATAAAACCAGAGTTTACGCCGCCATTTTCCACCAAGAATGGCGGTAGCTGCGACATATGTTTATCCATTAATAGCGAAATACGGCGTTCTGCTAACGAACCTATCTCTGCCAGCGCCAGCGCCAGATTATCTGCCGCCATAGCAACCGGTTCAGCATGGAAATTCCCGCCAGACAACACATCGCCCTGATCAGCAAACACTAGTGGGTTATCTGACACCGCATTCGACTCAATCGCCAGAACTTCGGCTGCCTGCCGCATTTGGGTCAGACAAGCCCCCATGACCTGTGGCTGGCAACGCAGAGAATATGGATCTTGAACTTTGTCACAATTACGATGAGATTCAGAGACTTCGCTGCGTTCACCAAGTAAATGACGATAAGTGCTGGCAGCATCTATTTGCCCGCGCTGTCCTCTAACGGCATGGATACGGGAATCAAATGGGCTACGAGAACCTAACGCAGCTTCCACCGTCAAGCTGCCAAAAACAGAGGCCGCAGCATAAAGATCTTCAGCTTCAAATAAACCGCGCAAAGCATAAGCGGTGGACACCTGAGTACCGTTGAGGAGCGCCAGACCTTCTTTTGCCGCCAGTGTTAGCGGCTGTAAACCGGCTTTAGCCAATGCCGCAGGTGCATCCAGCCATTCTCCTTGATAACGAGCTTTACCTTCACCAAGCAACAGTAGACTCATGTGTGCCAGCGGAGCCAAATCACCAGAAGCACCCACTGAGCCTTTTAGTGGAATATGTGGATAAACTTGCGCATTAACTAATGTTATCAATGCCTGAATCACTTTAAGTCTGATACCGGAGAAACCACGAGCCAAGCTGTTGATTTTCAACACCATAATCAGGCGTACAATGGCATCGTCATTAGGCTCCCCAACACCTGCGGCATGGGAAAGCACAATTGAGCGCTGTAGGTTTTCCAAATCCTCCGTTGCAATACGTGTCGATGCCAACAGGCCAAATCCGGTATTGATACCATAAGCTGTGCGCTTCTCTGCCAATATGGCTTGCACGCAATCCACACTTTGCTGAATAGGTGCGTAAGCACTTTCATCCAAAGTTATCTGTACGGAATGCTGATAAATATGTCGCAAATCAGCCAGAGTCATCTGGCCAGGGCGCAGTATCATTGTTGTTTTCATGCTTTCTTCCCTTGAGTTGCGGCAATCATTGGTAGATTAAGGCCTTGTTCTTGCGCACAATTAATCGCGATATCATAACCCGCATCAGCATGACGCATCACACCAGTTGCCGGGTCATTATGTAAGACTCGTGCAATACGTTCGGCCGCATCGTCGCTGCCATCACATACCACCACCATGCCTGAATGTTGCGAGAAGCCCATTCCCACACCACCACCATGGTGCAGTGATACCCAAGTGGCGCCACTGGCGGTATTCAGCAATGCATTGAGTAGCGGCCAATCCGAGACAGCATCAGAACCATCCTGCATAGCTTCGGTTTCACGGTTAGGGCTGGCAACTGAGCCGGAATCCAGATGGTCGCGGCCAATGACAATCGGCGCTGACAATTCACCACTTCGGACCATCTCATTAAAAGCCAAGCCTAATTTAGCGCGCTGGCCCAAGCCAACCCAACAAATACGCGCGGGTAGCCCTTGGAAGCTGATGCGCTCACGGGCCATATCTAGCCAGTGGTGTAAATGTTCATCATCCGGGATAAGTTCCTTGACCTTCGCATCCGTTTTATAAATATCGTCGGCATCACCAGAAAGCGCCGCCCAGCGGAATGGGCCAATCCCACGGCAGAATAAGGGGCGAATATAGGCAGGAACAAAACCTGGGAAATCAAACGCATGGGTAACACCCATATCTTGAGCCATCTGGCGAATATTATTGCCATAATCAAAGGTCGGGATGCCCATATTGTGGAAAGCCAACATCGCTTTGACATGTTCGGCCATTGAAGTTTTGGCGGCATTCACCACTAACGCTGGCTCGCTTTGGGCTCGTCGACGATACTCTTCCCAACTCCAGCCAGTCGGCAAATAACCATTCAGTGGATCATGAGCACTGGTTTGGTCGGTCACCATGTCAGGGCGAACCCCACGGCGTACCAGCTCAGGTAAAATTTCGGCGGCATTGCCGCATAAGGCGATAGAAACAGCGGAGCCGGCAAACGTATATTTTTTAATCCGTGCCAGCGCATCATCCAAATCAGTTGCTTGTTCATCGACATAACGGGTTTTGAGACGGAAATCGATACGGCTTTGCTGGCACTCAATATTCAGCGAACAAGCACCAGCTAAGGTTGCCGCCAGCGGTTGCGCGCCGCCCATACCGCCCAAGCCCGCGGTTAATACCCAGTGCCCTTTCAAGCTCCCGCCAAAGTGTTGCCGACCCGCCTCGACGAAAGTTTCATAGGTACCCTGCACAATGCCCTGGCTACCAATATATATCCAACTGCCCGCAGTCATTTGGCCGTACATAGCCAAACCTTTGGCATCCAGCTCATTAAAGTGTTCCCAATTCGCCCAGTGTGGAACTAAATTAGAGTTAGCAATCAATACCCTAGGTGCATTACTGTGAGTCTTAAAGACACCCACGGGCTTGCCAGACTGAATCAGTAGAGTTTCGTCATCATTCAACTGAGTGAGACTTTCCACAATTTTGTCATAGCATTCCCAGTTACGGGCCGCACGACCAATACCACCGTAAACTACTAATTCTTTTGGATTTTCGGCCACTTCGGGATCGAGATTATTCATCAACATACGCAGCGGGGCTTCGGTCATCCAACTTTTAGCAGTTAGTTTTGTACCACGCGAAGCTCGAATTTCAGTATCACGGAATCTATTTTGGGCAGTCACGGCAATTTCCTTCAACCAGTTTTTCAGGTATCAACGACATTACTTAGTTTTAATATTTATTAACATATACTCGTATAGACAAGTACAATCAAGCGCCAAAAAAACTGTAATAACCCACCACAAACCTAAAAAAAGATGACATTAATAATGTTTAAAATTAATCAGTTATAAGATTTCTTATTGGCCATTAAGACAAGGTGGGAGAATTTTCGACGTGGTTTTGCCGATAAAACCAGCATAAAATCGGTCTGTTTTTGCGCACGGAGTCACATATATTTCACACTAATTTTACATTGTGACATGCAAAATGCGCGATATGTCGCCATCGCTTAATCACATTTCCATCACACTTCCCCGACCCAATATTCATATTCGTCAGATAAATGTGATCAACTCCTGATTATTATTTGGTCTCCTGAATGACTACTTCTGCATTACTGAATGCAAACGTTGTCATTGAGATAGGAATTGCCAATACAATTGATCTTGCAAAGAAATTCGCTCTTTCTGCTTCAACTGTATCGCGCACTCTGACCCGGCCCGAGAAAGTCGCCGCAGCAACCGGTGAGCGCGTGATGAAAGCTATCGACGAGCTGGGTTATGAGGCTAATATTTTTGCGCGTAATCTTCGCCAAGGGGAATCGCAAGTTATTGATTTGGTGGTATCTGATATTCTCAATACCCGCCATCTGCTGGAATTAGAACACACACGGATCGCCTATATTGGCGGTTATCTCACTGGTGCTTAGTTTCTATTTCATGTCGATAATGTTCTCAACTATCTTTGCTCTGGGTATTTTCGGCTTGGGCGAACAAACCAAAAAAGCCTCTCCCTATATTGTAATGTCAATTGTGGGTGGAGCCGTGATGCCATTGCTCATGGACGGCATTGCTGATGCCTATTCAATGGCTCAGGGCTTTATCATGCCATTAGGGTGTTTTGTTATTATTGGGTTGGACGAGTTATTTTGGACAAAACTACATGCACAAAGCATCAACCAAAGTAATGGCTAAAAGTTCATTGTAATAGAAAGAAAAGTTATTATTTTTAGCATGTTAATGCCACCGACAAGATTCATTCTTGTCCGGTGGTTTCACGGATATATCACCATTTTTTTGTCAGAATAAAGCTCATTTACAGATTATAAATGGCAGAACATATCCATGCATCTAAGGTTGGTTTGTGCCAACTGTGATGGGTAGAAACTCTCGCCGAGTAGAGTAAAACCATTTTTTTCATAAAATGCCGATGCATTCGGTGTCGAGGAAAGGGTTAATTTTGTGAATCCTCGATCTCTGGCTTCCTGCTTGATAGCATCCAAAATCCGAGATGCCAAACCACGGCCTTCAAATTCTGGTAAGGTGAAAACTGCTTCGACACTACCGGATGAAAGATCTAAAAAACCTGTAGCAATAGCTACTTGGCTGATCGGATCATTAATAACAAAAAATGGATTACTCGCCACAGCCTTGGGATACCCCTCGGGCATCTGATCCGGTGTCCATGCGGTTAGTGTTTTCTCATCGTACACATTTCGACACCCATGTCTGATAGCCTGATTCCTAACCCACCATAATTGCTCGGCTTCACTCGGTGATGCTAACCTGACCTCCATCCACCCTCCTGTTTTTATTTGGTATACCCGTGGCCCCAAAATGATAAAAGCCCCGACTACACGAGTTAGTCAGGGCTTTTAAGGTACTACACATTTAAAATTAAACATTAATCAACTTAATAACGTAATACATATCTTGGTACTTTTTATAAAGATGTACATGTTTTTCAGGAATGTTTTCGTTTAAAACTAACTCTTCCCTCCAATATATTAACTGAATGGTAACATTCCCAGTTTATTACATTTAGCCATGCTTTTGATAACACTGGCTAAATCAGTACATCACCCTCGCGATATATACTCTTTGTTACGTGGCTTTACTTTCGTCGCGATATCCTCGATCTCATACTGATGCACACAAATCGCGAACATTACTATTAACAACAAAGCCTTACATCATCGCGTATCGTCCACAAAATGCGATTAAACAGATTTACTACATGGCCTTAAAGCATCATCGCATGAGTCAATTATAAGAAAACTCATAACGAATCTCACATAAAAAAATATTTCGTGACCTTTATCGCATTATTTCAAATTCGCTACATGGACACCGGTTAAATAAAAAGTTATCTACTCATTGCACCGGTGTTGAATTCCAATCTACGTGTTCTATATCAGATGTCAATACTGTTTTTAAGCACATGTCTTTATTATCAGTATTATTGAATTTTTATGGCTATTTATTGATTTAGACCGGTATAAAACTACCTATGATCAAAGGAGCATGTCGATAGAAGTATTCGGTCATAAGTGCATTTCAGTACGACAGGCATGGTGACTGTAAGCCATCAGGCAGATATCCGCGACTGCACTGCTGACTGAGGTGCTTGTCATATTTGAATTAGTCTATGCCCCCAATTCCATCACGTATCATGGTAAACGGGTCACATCATTGAACAACGCACGTTTTACTAATCGTAGGCATAACTATAATTATAATAAAAATCTCAACTCATTTATAATCAATTATCTAATAAGAAGAACTATAAGATGATTTGAAGCAAGGCATAAGTAACAATATTCTCTTGATAATCAATCATTAGAGATTAAAATCTTTGAAAGAGGACTGAATATAACTAGCGCTTTAGATATCGGCAATAACAGTTATTGTTTATCTCGTCTTGGGTAATCATATGAAGTTGTTCGATGAGAGCGAGGGGCAGTGAATTAACTCTGCGAATCCCAAGAAATAACGATTTACGGAGATAGCATGACAAATTCAGCAATGATAGTTGATGACCACCCAGCCATTCATGAAAAATCGTCACAAAGCAAAGATTTTTCAACTACTTATGAGTCAGTCGATAGCAATAAAGCTCTCGAAACATTAAAAGACAATACTATTGATCTGGTTATTATCGATATTGAATTTCCAAACTTTGATGGTTTTTTATTGCTAAAAAAACTGCAGCAATGTGGTTTTACCGATAAATCATTATTATTTTCCGCTAAAAATGAGCATTTTTTTGCAGTGCAAGCACTACAGGCTGGTGCAAGCGGTTTGATTAGTAAAAATATCAGTGAAATTCTTTTTTCCGCACAGAATGTATTACGTGGATATTCTTTATTCCCATCTGAAACTTTGAGTCAATTAGCCGGGCAGCCTTCAAGCTATAAGCTATAAGCTCATCAATGGGACTCGCGTGTTGTCAGAATGGGAAATTAATGGTTTTGCTGATCTGACCAATGGTCTGGAAAATAAACAGATTAATGATGAGATATTTATCAGTAACAGAACTGTCAGTACCAATAGGATGCATATCCTAACTAAATTAAGGCTAAATTCTGTCATTAGACTGCCTGTGCCCATACCTATAATTTGCTCTAGTTCAGCAATCTCTGCTTTACCGCGCAGGATATTATCGCTACATCGTTGGTTTTCTTTACGCATTTTACTGTGTTGTTTAATGTTACTTAGCGGGCAACTTCATGCTGAAACCAAGATGGCGAGCCGTCAGGGGTGTGATGCCGGTCAACCATTGACAATACACAGCATTGCGAACAGTTACAGTGAAGACTTATTACTTCCTCCGCCCACGGACACCCGTCAAGCAAGCACCCGTACAGTAAAAGTGGGCGTGGTTATTGATGCTAATAACCCTTTTATTGTTAATCGTGATGATAATGCCATTGAAGGCATTGTCGCTGATTATCTAAAAATCATCAGTGATGCCAGCCAACTCTCTTTCCAGATGATTGGTTATTGTGATTACGGCTTAGTATTGAATGCATTGGAAAATGGTCAGGTAGATTTAATGGCCGGCACCCCGATGCCCATTCAACCAGGGATGATTGCTTCCCATGCCTTCTTTACTAACCGACATGTGGAAGTTCGCAGTAATAATTGGGACCCCACTAAACGCACCCATCCGGAAACCGTGGCCATCGTGAATAACGAGCCTCTCTCACCGGAGTTTTTGTTTAACTATCATGCGGATAAAACTGCCGTATATCCTAACCAATTACAAGCGTTGCTGGCGGTTGCCTATGGTAATGCCGATGTGTTTGTCACTAATGCCACATCAGCCAACTATTTAATTGACCAATTACAGCTGCTGACACTGCAAATTCGTAACTTTGCCCCTTATCATTCGGCCCCTTACACCTTCCTGGCACTGGAAAAAAATCAAAAACTGATTAATGACATTAATCAGATTCAAGAGTTACTGTCCAGCCGGGCCACGGGCGAGATTCAACAGCGCTGGTTTGGCAGTAAGCATCATTACAATATTGATGCCAAATTACTGTTGACGGAACAGGAAGTTACCTGGATTCAAAGCCATCCTGTGGTGACCTATGTGGCACCACAGGATCTGGCTCCATTGGTTTTTCGTGATCGCCAAACTGGCAAGATAGCCGGTTTTTCTGTCGATTTGATTGATATTATTGCGCGCCAAACCGGGATTAAATTTGAGCCGATTTACACCCAAGATACCGGTGAAGGTATGCGGAATTTTGTTGACGGAAAAATAGATATGCTGCCGATTGTCGCGGTACGCAATGGCCAATACGGCAGTAACCTTTACTCCTCATCCGTCGCTCAATCTTTGTGGGGCATATTGACGCGAGAAGATCGCAAAGATATCAACAACGTAGCAGATTTGGCAGGAAAGCGGGTCGGTATACCTGCGGGCAGTACCTCCAGTGGAACCATTAGCAACCCTCTTTTAGCTCAAAAAATCACCTTTGTAGAAGCACCCGACACCATAACGTTGGTAAATTGGTTACAACAAGGGAAAGTCGATGCGATTATCAAGATAATGATGACCGCTAACTACCTGTCAGCACAGAACTTTACTCCTAATATTAAAATAGTCGCTGTTACCGGAGAAGAGCCATTGATGATGACATTTGCCATCAATCCGGCACTGCCTGAATTAAAAACCATCATTGATAAAGTCATTGAATCTATCCCACCGGAAGAGTTAGACAATTTGATCAGTGAATGGAGTACATTCAGACCTAAACCAACCTCCTTTGATAATAATTATTTAGAAAATGAATGGCTAATACCGGCGCTGAAAATAAGCTCCGGCCTACTGCTGGTTTTCGGCTTGTATCTTTGTTATCTGGTGTTCAATAAACGCCGCCAGGCCAAGTTGTTACAGGCTCGTTTGCGGCAACAAGAAACCATTATTAATGCCCTGCCATTTGCCGTTTTTATTCGCACCACAAATGATGAGTTAGCCGTTTATAACAGCCACTTTGCCAATGCCCATCAAGATAAACTGAACGGCATGCTCAATCAGAAAACTGAGCAAGCCCACTGGCCAATGACCAGCCCACTTAATCGTGAGATAGATAAGTATTGTCGTTATGTCTTACAAGATAGACAGCCCCAAATGGTGGATTTGTCTATTGAGATAAACGGTGAGTTACGCGATATCTTCCTGTGGATTATTCCGCTAGATAATGCAGAACGCAGCCTACTCGGTGGCTGGCTGGATATCAGCCAACGCAAAACTGTTGAGCGCGAACTGGAAGCTGCCCGTGTCGAAGCTGAAGGTGCTAACCGCACTAAGAGTACGTTCCTGGCGACGATTAGCCATGAACTGCGCACACCAATGTACGTCATTATGGGATTGCTAGAGCTGGAACTACGCAGCAACAAGCCGGTGGATAAAAAGACGCTGGCAACGGTGTCTAATTCTGCTCAATCTTTGATGCTGTTGCTCGATGACATTATCGACTCCGCCAAAATCGAAGCCGGGCAACTGAGTGTCCACCCCGCTGTCGTTAATTTCAGTCAAGAAATAGAGCAAATCTTCTTGATTTATCGACCTATTGCCGATGAACGCCATCTAAAGCTCTCAAGCTGGCTGGATCACCAAATCCCTGATTTGGTGATGGTGGATATGCTGCGCATGCGCCAGGTGATGGGAAATCTATTAGGCAATGCTCTGAAGTTTACCGAACAGGGTGGAGTATCAGTGGATATCACCTGGGAGGCCATTGACGAGAAACATGGCGTAATGAATATCGATATTACGGATACCGGTATTGGTATTTCCCCTGCGGCGCAGGCCACATTATTCCAGCCATTCAGCCAAGCCAATGAGGGTAAATCACCGCGTTTCGGGGGGTCTGGTTTAGGGTTGTGGATCTGTCATCAATTGATTCACAAAATGGGTGGAGAAATAACATTAGAAAGTCAGCTTGGCAAAGGAACCAGCCTGTTTGTCACATTGCCACTGGAGGTGGCGACTGCAATTGATGTGCTACAGGACTCAACCCTTGTGCATGCAGATGAAATGCAACTTAATCAATTGAAAAACTTGCGTATTCTCGTGGTAGATGATTTACCCGCCAACCGTCAGTTACTTCAACAGCAGTTAGTTTTTATCGGTATTGAGCAAGTTATGAGTGCCAAAAATGGTGCTGAAGCTTGGCAGATATTGCAGCAGTATAGTTTTGATGCCGTCATCACAGATTACAATATGCCGTTGATGAATGGCTATGAACTGGCCACCCATATCCGAAATAGAGCCGCCATGAAAGATATGGTTATCATCGGTTGCACCGCCGATGCGCGGGAAGAAAGTACCACTCGTTGCATTGAGGCCGGTATGAACGATTACATAGTGAAACCCGTGTCTATTGATACACTGCGTACCACCCTACTTCGCCAGGAAATTATTATCAATAATATGGATATTATTCATCATCACACCGTCATTGATGTCACCGCACAAGATAATCCATATCAAGAAGTGATAATGGCGGCTGATAGTAAAAAACAATCCCCCCTTATAACGGCGCAGAAAAAGCTAAAATCACTCTCAAGGGGCAATAGCGAGGTGGAGTTGAAGTTATTGCAATCATTGCTGGAGAGTAATGTGCAAGATACTGCGGTGCTGACACAACTGTATACGCGCCTTACTGTCGATAAAGACAACATCATTTCTGCTGATATTTATAAAGAAATGGCGAGCTTGGTTCATCGAATTAAAGGCGGTGTACAGCTGATTGATGCCCTGACACTGGTGGAAAGCTGTATTAAATTCGAATCCCTACTACGCGCGCAGGATAAATATGCTGTCATTATACATGGCATCGATTACCTAATGTTATTGACTGTGACAAACCAATTATTAGTAGAATTAATTGCCTCATACACAGAAATAGTGAGTTCGCCACAATAGTGCAATGACCTAATCAAACAGGACACTTTGTTAGAGAGATAATAAACAACACTAACGAGTTGAGAATGCGAAGAAAAGCGTTTTTCCATCAGTTCAGCCAAGAATGTGTCCATCTGATGCTTCATGGTCAGGCTGTTGGAATGGTGAATACTTGAAGCCGGTATACCCCACTAAATTCCGCAGAGATAAGGCAACTCTTGAGCGCCGAGCATTGAGCTTCATTTGGGGGCATCTCTAAAAGGACAGTATTTTTATGCCCCCAGCATAGGGTAGAAACCAGTAGACCACGGTAGATTCAGACAGACTGTTTTCATTGTAACCATTGGATTATAAAGGATTTATTTCAAGAGAGAGAAAGCGGGAGATAGGCCTTGGCGGAAGATCACAGGAGTCGAACCTGCCAGGGACCGCTGGCGGCCCCATCTGGATTTGAAGTCCAGCCGCCCCACCGGGGACGATGATCTTCCATCTGGAAGATGGGTAGTAAGTCGGTGATTATAGCGTGTTTATTATATGACGCTATTCATTCGATAGGCGCAGTGAATAAATCTCCTTCGAAAATTGGATGATAGAATCATCATTAGCGGCTCAAAAACAGTTAATAGCTGACTTCGCCATATTTATCACGATGCTCTTTCGGGGTAATTGAATAACCTTTTTTGAATACCGAATAGAAATATTGCAGCGAGGGATAACCACACATTTGTGAGATTTCATTAATAGGTAATGAAGTTGCAGACAACAAATTGCGCGCCCGATCGAGTTTTTCTTCATGGATAACGCCATGAATAGTCTGCCCAATATCATCTTTAAAGCGCTTTTCCAGATTCGATCGCGACATCCCAACGGCATCTAGCACCTGTTCAACCTTAATCCCTTTACAAGCATGATGGCGGATATAATGCATCGCCTGAATCACGGCGGGATCGCGCAATGAGCGGAAATCCGTCGAGCGCCGCGCCATTACTTTCACCGGCGGCACCAAAATGCGCTGTAATGGCGGGGTTTCTTGTTGTTTCTGGCGTTGATTGAGGCGCTGGTGCAGTAACTTAGCCGCCCGATAGCCCATTTGCCGCGTCCCTTGCACGACCGATGAAAGTGCCACCCGCGATAAATATCGAGTTAACTCTTCATTATCAATGCCAATCACACTCAATTTCTCCGGTACAGCAATATCCAAATGCTCACATACTTGTAATAAATGCCGCGCCCGAGCATCTGTTACCGCAATGATCCCCGTCTGATGTGGCAGCGTTTGTACCCAGTCCGCCAACCGGTTTTGGGTATATTGCCAATTAGCCGGAGCAGTGGCCATTCCCTGATAAACCACCCCTTGATATTGCTCTGCCGCCACTAATTGCCGGAAAGCATATTCCCGCTCCTGCGCCCAACGCTTATCACTACTGGCGGGTAGGCCGTAAAATGCAAAACGGTTTAAACCCTTTTCTTTCAAATGCATAAAAGCGGCTTCAACCAAGGCGGTATTATCGGTCGCGATATAATCTACCGGTGGATAATCTTCTGGTTGATGATATGACCCTCCGACGCCGATAATCGGTACATCGACATTTTCCAGCAATTGCTCTATTTGCCGATCATCAAAATCAGCAATAACACCGTCACCCAACCAGTCCCGAATATTATCAATACGGCAGCGAAAATCCTCTTCGATAAAAATATCCCAATCACATTGGGATGCCTGCAAATATTCGCCAACACCTTCCACCACTTGCCGGTCGTACACTTTATTAGCGTTAAATAGCAAAGTTATCCGGTAGCGTTTCTCGAACATGGAAATGGCTCCTGAAATAGATGGGAAAGGGATATAACAGACAAAGAGATCAATGCAGTATGGCATTGATCTCTTTGCAAAGATGGGATCAGACTCGGCGTTTGGTAGCGGAATCCATCCACACCGCCAGCAGCAAAATTGCGCCTTTAACAATGTACTGCCAGAAAGTCGGTACATCCAGCATGCTCATCCCATTATCGAGAGAAGCCATGATAAATGCGCCCATGACCGCACCTGCTACACTACCAATCCCGCCGGCTAGACTGGTGCCACCAATGACACAGGCGGCAATCGCATCCAGTTCAGCAATATTACCGGCAGACGGCGAACCGGCCCCCAGCCGTGAACTAAGAATCAAACCCGCTATTGCCACCATCAATCCATTGATAGCAAATACCGCGAGTTTGGTGCGCTCTACATTAATCCCCGACAAACGGGCGGCGTCGATGTTGCCCCCAATGGCATAGATCCGGCGACCAAAAGCGGTGCGAGTGGCCATAAAAATACCTGCCAGCATCAGTGCTGTGAGAATCAATACCGGCGTAGGGACACCCCGATAATCATTCAGTAAATATATAGCGCCAAGAACGATAACTGCGGTAATAGTCTGACGAGTAACATCCCCTTGTGGAGCCGCAACCGGCAAACCCAGCCGGATACGATGGCTGCGCCGACGCCATTGCCACACCACGAACAACATTAACCCAATGGCACCAATACCAAATCCGAAGCCATTGGGCAGATAACTTTGACCAATCTGCGACATAGCATTACTGGTCGGCGACACCGTGGTGCCGTTGGTGATTCCAATTAAAATGCCGCGAAAAGCCAGCATCCCCGCCAAAGTAACAATAAATGACGGCACTTTGCGATAAGCAACCCACCAACCATTCCATGCGCCGAGTACTAGCCCCAATCCGAGGGTGACAACAATAGTCAGAGGTAGTGGCCAACCGAGCCACACATCAAAAATGGCCGCCGCGCCACCCAATAACCCCATCATCGAGCCAACCGACAAGTCAATTTCTGCCGAAATAATGACAAAAACCATTCCCACCGCCAAAATGCCGGTGATTGCCGTTTGGCGAAGTAAGTTCGAGATATTCCTGGCGCTGAGATAGGCCCCTTCAGTGGTGAAAGTGAAAAACAGCATAATAATGGCGATAGCCGCCAACATGACAAAAACTTGCAAATTGACCGATTTTAGTCGAAATAATGGCTTTTTATCGCCATTTTCGGGTGTATTTACTTCAGTTTGATTAGCTTGCGACATGGGTTTCACTCCTGAGTGCGGCTTCCATGACCTTTTCTTGCGTCAGATTATGGTTAATAAGATCGGCTTTGATGCGCCCTTGATGCATGACCAACACCCGATCGCTTAATCCCAAGACCTCCGGTAATTCAGAGGAAATCACAATGACCGCAATTCCCTGCTGGACCAATTGGTTGATAAGTTTATAAATTTCATATTTTGCGCCGATGTCTATACCACGCGTCGGTTCATCGAGGATCAAAATCCGTGGGTTCAGCAGCAAGCATTTGGCTAAAATAGCTTTTTGTTGATTGCCCCCACTGAGTCGGGCAATCGCCAGCTCTGAAGAGGAGGTTTTCACCTTTAACCGGGCCAGAGATTGCACAATTGTCGACTGTTCTTTGGCATCATCCAGCATGCTAAAAGAGCCAGTGAAATCATCTAACGCAGCCAGTGTGATATTAGCCCCCACACCCATAACCGGTATGATGCCGTCTTTCTTGCGATCTTCCGGCACCATGGCAATGCCGAGTTTCATGGCTTGCTGGCAATGATTGATGGTCACCGCTTTACCATCAATGAATATTTCTCCCTGCCAGCGGCCTGGGTAAACACCAAACAAGCATTGCACGGTTTCTGTTCGACCAGAGCCGACCAGCCCGGCAATGCCCAATATCTCTCCGCGTCTCAGAGAGAAAGAGACCTTATCCACTCGGCGAATATGGCGGTTTACCAGGTGCCAGGCGCAGATATTTTCCACCCGCAGAATTTCCTCACCAATGTGGTGGGCTTCGTGTGGATAAAGCTCTTTAAGTTCGCGGCCCACCATCATGGCGATAATGTCATCTTCGCTCATGGTCGCCGCAGGGCGAGTCCCAATATGGCGGCCATCGCGGATCACACAGATATGATCGGATATCGCTTTTACTTCATTTAATTTGTGTGAGATGTAAATACAGGCAATGCCGTGATTCCGTAGATCACGGATAATATCCAGCAAAATAGCGGTTTCACTTTCTGTCAAAGACGCTGTCGGCTCATCCAATACCAACAACCGGACTTGTTTATTCAGCGCTTTTGCAATTTCGACTAATTGTTGCTGCCCAAGCCCCAATTCCCCCACTGGAGTATTCGGGTCTACCACCAGTTTTACTTGTGCCAGCATCCGTTGACAACGCAAGTACATGGCGTCGTAATCCATAATGCCAAAACGCCCCCACTCAGAACCAAGGAACATATTTTCCAGCACCGACATTTGCTTTACCAAAGCTAATTCCTGATGAATTATCGCAATACCTTTTTGTTCCGTTTCACGAATATTTTTAGCTTGAAGCGTTTCACCTGAAAAAATGATTTCTCCCTGATAGGAACCTGTGGGGTAAATACCACATAACACTTTCATTAGTGTGGATTTCCCAGAGCCATTCTCACCACACAACGATAATACTTGCCCGGCTTCCAGTGTCAGGCTGATATTATCTACCGCCTTAACGACACCGAATTGCTTAGTAATATTTTTCATTTCCAGCAGGTTGGGCATAATTTCCTCCATATATCTTTTATTCTTGAAGTTGCAGCATGATTAGCTACAACCTCAAGAAATTCGGATATATTAAACATCGAAAAAGCAATTAATAAACATCAGCTTTTTTGTGGAAACCATCAGCAATAATTGTGCTGTCGATATTGTTTTTATCCACTTGAATCGGTGTCAGTAAATAAGCTGGGACATCTTTTATTCCGTTATTTAATTGACTATTTGCTTTCGGCGCTTCGCCTTTACCCAAAGACACAGCAATTTCTGCGGCATCATTGGCTAATTTACTGATGGGTTTATATACGGTCATGGTTTGGGTGCCCGCAACAATACGTTTTATTGCTGCTAAATCAGCATCCTGCCCAGAAATAGCCACTTTGCCCGCCAGTCCTTGTGCTGCTAACGCCTGAATAGCCCCACCGGCGGTGGCATCATTAGACGCCACAACAGCATCAATTTTGTTATTGTTAGCTGTTAGAGCATTCTCCATGATTTTTAAGGCATTTTCCGGTAACCAGGCATCAACCCACTGATCACCAACAATTTTTATTTTCCCTTCTTTTATCAATGGATTAAGCACTGTCATCTGCCCCTGGCGGAACAGTTTGGCATTGTTGTCGACCGGCGAGCCACCCATCAGGAAATAATTACCCTGAGGTACCCGCTCAACCAAACTTTTAGCTTGTAACTCACCCACTTTTTCATTATCGAAGGAGATATAAAAATCAATATCAGCATTATTTATCATACGGTCATAAGCTAATACTTTTATACCTTCTCGCTTTGCCTCGGCGATCACATTACTTAATACTTGCCCGTTATAAGGAATAATAACCAGCACATCGACACCACGGTTAATCATATTTTCAATCTGTGACATTTGGGTTTCTTCATTGCCATTTGCCGATTGAACAAATACTTTAGCGCCGAGGGACTCAGCTTTGTTAACAAAAATATCGCGGTCTTTCTGCCAACGTTCAAGACGAAGATCGTCTATCGCCATCCCGATTTTAATTTCTTTACTGAATCCGGGCTGGCTAAACATTACCAGAGCGGCGCATGCGGAGAGTAAAATGTTCTTAAATTTCATCTTTCAGTACCTTTCTTATTGTGCAAGCAGGGTAAGAGAAACGGTAAACATCAACTGCAATAGGGATTGTTATCGCTTATTTGCACATCGGCAATTACAGATTTTCGTCCGCCAATTATGTTTTTTGGTTTAATGTTAATTTTATGATAACGATCATGTTTTCTTTCCTGCAAAATGCATAATTCCAGTCAGAGATGTTATCCATATAATGAATATCAGAAAGTTTCTATAATTAATCGGGTATTTATGAGATCTACACCACAATTAATAATTCTCTGAATTTAAGTGTGAAATAACGTAATTGTGAGAATCGCCAACAACTCCGAAGATAAAAGCTCATTAGCCCGATAACGCGGGTCAGCTTCCAAGGAGTATTGCATGCAATCTTATTTTAATGAATTAGAACAAGTGCGTTACGAAGGCAGCCAGAGCACTAACCCACTGGCATTTCATCACTACAATCCGGATGAAATTATCCTTGGTAAGCGAATGGCCGATCACCTGCGGTTCGCCGCCTGCTACTGGCATACTTTCTGCTGGGGCGGGGCGGATATGTTTGGCAGCAATGCGTTTGAACGCCCATGGCAGCAGGCCGGCGATGCACTCACACTAGCCAAACGCAAAGCCGATGTGGCTTTTGAATTCTTCCATAAACTGAATGTGCCTTATTACTGCTTCCACGATGTGGATGTTTCACCCGAAGGCGCATCATTAAAAGAATATCTGAATAATTTTGCCGTCATGACGGATGTATTGGCCGAGAAACAAGAGAGTAGCGGCGTAAAATTATTATGGGGCACAGCTAACTGCTTCACTCACCCGCGCTACGGTGCTGGGGCCGCGACCAATCCAGATCCAGAAGTTTTTAGCTGGGCTGCGACCCAAGTCTTTACCGCCATGAATGCCACCCAAAAGCTCGGCGGTGAAAACTATGTATTGTGGGGCGGCCGTGAAGGTTATGAAACGCTGTTAAATACCGATTTACGGCAAGAACGTGAGCAAATTGGCCGCTTTATGCAAATGGTGGTCGAACATAAACATAAAACCGGCTTCCAGGGCACCTTGTTAATTGAGCCAAAGCCACAAGAACCGACCAAGCATCAGTATGATTATGATGTTGCTACTGTTTATGGTTTCCTTAAGCAGTTTGGGCTGGAAAAAGAGATCAAAGTTAATATTGAAGCCAACCATGCCACTTTGGCCGGGCACTCTTTCCATCATGAGATTGCCAGCGCGATTGCATTAGGTATTTTCGGCTCTGTGGATGCCAACCGTGGCGACCCGCAATTGGGTTGGGATACAGACCAGTTCCCAAACAGTGTGGAAGAAAATGCACTGGTGATGTTTGAAATCCTTAAAGCTGGAGGGTTCACTACCGGCGGGTTGAATTTTGATGCCAAAGTACGCCGCCAAAGCACCGATAAATACGACCTGTTCTATGGTCATATCGGGGCGATGGACACCATGGCATTAGCCTTGAAAATTGCAGCGAAAATGATTGAAGATGGTCAGTTAGATCAGCAAGTTGCGAAACGTTATGCCGGTTGGAATACAGAGTTGGGCCAGCAAATTTTGAAAGGCAAACTGTCGCTGGAAGATTTGGCGCGCTATGCCGGTCAACATAATCTGAACCCACAGCACCACAGTGGGCATCAAGAGCAACTGGAAAATCTGGTTAACCGCTATATCTTCGGCTGATAGTTTTATTTATCTGATGTCTGCATCGAATAGATGAGATTTTGTTGAAAAATAGCTGATAGGCGTTATTGGTGCCAGCAGTTTGGACCTGACCAGCGCACAGAAACCGGAGCGTACACGCAGTACGTGAGGATTTCGAGCACTGCTCAGGTTCAAAATGGCAAGTAAAATAGCCTATTAATATGAGGAACACATATGTACCTTGGCATCGATCTAGGCACCTCCGGCGTTAAAGCCATTCTCCTGGCCGAAAACGGGCAAGTTATTGCCAGCCAAGGTGCTGCATTATCCGTTTCCCGCCCACATCCTTTATGGTCTGAGCAAAACCCCGCCGATTGGTGGCAAGCCACTGATCAAGCTATGCAATCCTTAGCCGCAGACCATGATTTAAAACAGGTAAAAGCCCTCGGGCTGACCGGCCAAATGCACGGCGCAACCTTGCTGGATAAACAGCATCGGGTGCTGCGTCCGGCTATTTTATGGAATGATGGCCGCAGTTTTGCCCAGTGCCAAGCACTGGAAAAATCAGTACCAGAATCCCGCCAGATTACCGGTAATCTGATGATGCCGGGCTTTACCGCACCGAAGCTAAAATGGCTGGCAGAATATGAGCCAGATATTTTTAATTGCATTGATAAGGTGCTCTTACCCAAAGATTATTTACGTTTTCTGATCAGTGGTGATTTTGCCAGTGATATGTCCGATGCCGCCGGAACAATGTGGCTCGATGTAGCAAAACGCGACTGGAGCGATGAAATGCTGGCGGCCTGCGGCCTAAATCGCCGGCACATGCCCGCCCTCTTCGAAGGTAGCCAAATTACCGGCCATGTCAGTGCCGATATTGCGCGCCGCTGGGGCATTAACCCGGTTCCGGTGGTTGCTGGCGGAGGTGATAATGCTGCCGGAGCAATCGGGGTGGGCTTGTATCAAACCGGGCAGGCGATGTTGTCGCTGGGCACATCTGGCGTCTATTTTGCGGTCAGTGAGGGTTTTTTGAGTAACCCTGCCAGCGCCGTGCACAGCTTTTGCCATGCTTTGCCGAACACTTGGCACTTGATGTCAGTAATGTTGAGCGCTGCATCATGTCTTGATTGGGCTTGCCAACTCACTGGGGCCGAGAGTGTCCCTGCGCTGATTGATGAAGTGGAAAATACGCCGCAAGCCGCCACGCCAGTGTGGTTCCTGCCCTATCTTTCCGGCGAACGAACTCCCCATAACAACCCAAATGCTAAAGGGGCTTTCTGGGGCTTTACCCATGAACATCGCCGGGCAGATTTAGCCCGTGCGGTATTGGAAGGAGTAGGATTTGCTTTAGCCGACGGAATGGATGCCCTGCATGCCAGTGGATTACAGCCCAAATCGGTCACATTAATTGGTGGCGGAGCACGAAGCCCTTATTGGCGTCAAATGCTAGCAGATATTAGCGGCCAAACGTTGGAGTATCGAACTGGAGGTGATGTCGGCCCTGCTTTAGGTGCCGCCCGATTAGCCCAAATTGCTCTCAATCCGGATATTCCATTAGCTGATTTATTGCCTGCACTGCCACTGGAGCAAACACATTTTCCAGATGCACTGCGCCATCAGAATTATGCTGCTCGTCGCGTCATCTTTAAAAAGCTTTATCAGCAATTACTGCCATTATGTCAATAAGCTAAATTGTGTGAATAAGCTAAAGTGCAGGCTATAAGGCACCACAGGTTGTGGAGAGAATTATTTCTTTTCCACAGCCTGAATCTGGCAATGACCTATCGAGCAGTTAACATGACGAATGATCATCTGACCAAAATCATCTATATAGCCGATGCTATAATGGTCGCCACTATATCCGGGAGTCTTGATGGACTCAGTGTTAAATGGCGCAATCATGACACTGTCAAAACCGGGGAAATTACCGCGATTATCCTGATTTAAATGCCCTAGCGTGACGTAATACGGCGTAGGATTATGAATTTTAAGAATTTCTCTTTGCTGGCTGAACTGCAATTTCTCCTGCCAGACATTCTTATTATCCGCTTTAATCGCCGCTGGCCGATAAAATAATTTTATTTTGCTTTGGATTGCTATTTGTACCGCATCAGTTACTTCACTCTTCGTCGGTATTTCCCGTACATTAAAATAGAACAAAGTTTCACGGTCAGTGGCTAACTGTTCCACATCCGGTAGCGAGATAATGCGTACTAAGGTTTTTTGACCCGCATCAATCCGCTGTATCGGGGGCAACACAGATAATGGGCTTTCCACTTTTTGTCCGGCTGTATTTTCTAACCAAGCTTGCGCCAAATAAGGCGATTTCTCGCTTTTATTTTGCAAAACAATGCTGGCTGATGTGTCCGCACTATTGAAAATAATCCGCGTTCTATCCAGATTGATTGCCGCCTGACTCACTCCCGTGCCAAGCAAAAGCGCTATTCCCATCAGGACGTTATTTAACTGATAGCTTTTCTTTATCAACATCGCGTTATTAAGGTCTTTCATGGTTTATTCCATTCCAATGTATATCGTCTTGCCGTGAATAACGTTTTTCCTTAATCAGTGTTTTCGGCCAATAAACTATTTTAATGAATATTTTTCTTATTAACTTTTTAATCTACTGGAGCGGAAGTGAAATCTGGTCCCTTTTATCCCCTATGATGGCCGGATTTGGCATTCCGTTCAGCCTAAAACCCACTAATAATGGAGCCATACCCATATGGTGGAGGGCCGGAAATGACTAACAGCGCATTACTGATCATTGATGTTCAACAATCTTTCGAACATAAATCTTTTTGGCAGCAAGAAGACTTACCCGCTTTCTCTATAGCGCTGAACCAACTGATTGCGGGCTGTAAACAGCGGGACATTGCACTAGTGGATGTCTTCCATGTTGCTCCTGATGGCCCGTTTTCATTGGCTTCTGGCTATGTGAAGCCCATGTCGCTGGTATCCCATCAAGCGGATGTCACCGTGCATAAACGGGTGCATAATGCACTGACCGACTCAGGGCTGGATCAATGGCTTAAAGAGCGGCAAATAAATCACCTGATTATTGCTGGCATGCGCACTGAACAATGTTGTGAAACCACAGCGCGCGTGGCGTCAGATTTGGGTTATCAAGTCACTTTTGTCACGGATGCCACATTGACATTCCCTATGACTCAGCCTAATGGCATTGTCTTGAGTAGTGCTGAATTAAAATTACGCACCGAAACCGTGCTCATCGACCGGTTTGCCGCGGTTCGTACCGTAGCAGAAACATTGCATGCCCTGGATGAATCATGCAATAAATGATATTCAACCAAAGCACCTGATATCCCCTATCGCCAAAAGGGGATAAATCAATCGGTAACTGTAGATTAATAATGCAACGAAATGTCTATTTTCTCTTGCTGCCCGGCGTGTTATCGCTGGATTTAACCGGCCCCGCTGAAACACTACGGCTGGCGGGGGCATTTAAGTTGTTTTATATCAGCCCGTTACCAGAAGTGATGTCCTCCACGGAGATGATGTTGGGCCAGTTGCAGCCACTGCCAGACAGCTTACCGGAAGGCAGTTTACTGGTGGTGCCGGGTGTGAGCGATTCGCACCACTATTTTGCGACCGAAACTGCAGCAATAGCTCGCCACTGGCTACAACAGCAAAAAGCCGCCATTACACAGCAAAAGACGACGCTGGTTTGTGTCTGTTCTGGGGCGTTGTTAGCCGCCCAAGCCGGGCTACTGGATGGCTACCAGTGCACGACTCATCACCATGTGCTTGAACGGCTGCGCCAACAGGCTCCGGCGGCCCAAACCAAAGAAAATCGTATTTTTGTGGAAGATCGCGGGGTCTACACCAGCGCAGGGATTACCGCCGGCATTGATCTCTCGTTGCATCTGATTAGCCGCTATTGCAGCCCGCAAACCGCGCTGGAAGTGGCCCGTGAGATGGTGGTTTATTTCCGCCGTTCCGGTGATGACCCCCAACTGTCGCCGTGGTTACGTTACCGCAACCATCTCCATCCGGCGGTACATCGAGCGCAGGATGTGATGTCCGCAGCCCCCCAAGCGGAGTGGTCGCTGCTTCAGGTCGCGCAGAAAGCCCATGTCAGCAGCCGTCATTTAACCCGGTTATTCCGCGAACATGTCGGGATCAGTGTGCGAGAGTTTCACGAGCAACTACGGGTCGCCGTGGCTGAAGTCCGCCTGCAAGAGGGGTTTAATCTGGAGAAAGCGGCACTGGCGGCGGGTTTCTCCTCCACTCGCCAGCTTCGACGCGCACAACAGCGCGGGCAGGCCACAGCTAACTGACTAATCGCCGCCGGTCAATGCGCTGTAATCCCATGGATAGTAAGGTACTCAGCGCCAGCGCTAACGCGAAGACATAGAAAATATCCAACACCGGATAGCCAGTAAAATCATAATGATGGGTGCGGATAAAATGAATAATAAGCGCATGGAAACCGTAAATCGCTAGCGAATGCCCGGCAAGCCAACTCAACCAGGCAATGGGCTGATTCAGACAATTTTTAAACCATACCAGCAGTGATACCGCCGCAACAAAAACTAACGGGCCGCAGTACATATAGAATGTATCCGCAAAGCTGCCATTGATTCGCGTCTGTTTCTCCGTTGAGACAGCAATAAATATCACGCTCATAATAAACAACAATGCAGCGCCCCAACTGATGGCCCGTCCCCGCGTATCAAGCATGCCAATGGCCCGCCCCAGCAACGCATACAACAAGTAATAGAAGGTATCGCCGTAGATATAGAGATTGATTGGCAATAAATGGAAGTGGTCAAAGGTGTATTGGCTGGTCTGCGGGTTAGCCACCACCGCTAGCAACAGAATGACCACCGCCAGATAGCGGCCTGATACCGGTTTAACATTAATCAGCGGTGAAACCAGGTAAACCACGATAATGGCGTAGAAAAACCATAAATGATAAAACACCGGTTTTTGCAGGATATTGTTCAGCGCCGCCCAACCATTGATGGGAGTCAGCGTCGAAATATAAATCAGTGCAATCAAACTGTAGAACAATAAACACAGCCCAATGCGGGTAAAATGCTTTTTCTGTGCGCTTTTTTCACCAAAAAATAGATAACCGGAGATCATAAAGAACAAAGGCACACAAGCTCGGGAGGCCGAATTCAGCAGATTGGCAATGTCCCAATTCATTTCTCCCACCTGCGCACCACTGGTGACGTAATAAGTCGTGGCATGGATCATGACCACCATAATGCAGGCGACGGCCCGCAAGTTATCAATCCACCCTATCTTATTGGTCATGCATACTCTCAATCACCTATTTTTATACTTAGAAGCGCCTAGTTATTTAGGGCATCAATAATCAGGTTGCAAACAATAACGTAAATTCAACTTATACCCAAAGTAAATGAAACTGCGTCAAGGACAAAGGCATTACCCAAAATCTACAAAGGGTTATTGTTGCTAAAACGTTATATTGACGGCAAAATAACCGCCCTAATACACTCAGATGCTATACTTTATCTGAGCGCCTCCATTTTTTATGTTTATTATTAATAGCTTAACTTATGCAAACTTCATTTTCACCCGCGACGCGTTTAGGTCGACGGGCGCTTTTATTTCCCCTGTGTTTGGTATTATTCGAATTTACCACCTATATCGCCAACGATATGATTCAGCCCGGTATGCTGGCGGTGGTTGCCGATTTTAATGCCAGCATTGAGTGGGTTCCGACCTCCATGACCGCTTATCTGGCTGGCGGGATGTTTCTGCAATGGTTGCTGGGGCCATTATCGGATCGCCGTGGACGTCGCCCGGTGATGCTGGTTGGCGTCGCATTCTTTGTGGTGACGTGCCTTGCCATATTATTGGTCACGTCAATTGAACAGTTTATCGCCATGCGCTTCCTGCAAGGGATCGGCTTGTGCTTTATCGGCGCTGTCGGCTACGCCACTATTCAGGAGTCATTTGAAGAAGCGGTCTGTATTAAAATCACCGCGCTGATGGCAAATGTGGCGTTAATTGCTCCGCTGCTCGGCCCCTTGGCCGGTGCCGCCTTGATACATGTCGCCCCGTGGCAATCCATGTTTGTGATATTCGCAGTGCTGGGTGCCATTTCATTTGCCGGATTGTGGCGCGCAATGCCAGAAACCGCCTCGCGCAAAGGGGAGAAACTGTCAGTAGGGGCGATGTGGCACGATTATAAGCAAGTGCTCGCCAACCGCCGTTTTCTGTGCGGATCCCTGGCATTGGGCTTTGCCAGTTTGCCCCTGCTGGCATGGATTGCACAATCGCCAGTGATTCTGATCAGTGGTGAAAAATTATCTACTGTGGAATATGGCGTTTTGCAGGTGCCCATTTTCGGCGCACTGATTATCGGTAACCTGGCACTGGCGAGACTGAGCGGCAAAACCTCAATTCCACAGCTTATCCGCTATGGCGCAGGCCCGATGATTATTGGCCTAATGATTGCCGCCGGCTCTACCCTCTATTCATCCCATGCTTATTTGTGGATGACGGCGGGATTGAGTCTTTATGCTTTTGGTATCGGCCTGGCAAACGCCGGTTTGGTGCGCCTAACCCTATTCTCCAGCGATATCAGTAAAGGCACGGTGTCGGCTGCCATGGGGATGATCAGTATGATGGTCTTCACCTTGGGAATTGAGTTCGCCAAAGTGGCCTATTTGTGGGGCAACAGTGGAATATTTAATCTGTTCAATCTCATCAGTGGCCTGCTATGGCTGGGCTTGGTGATGATTTTTATCCGCCGTCAGCCGGATACAGTGGTCGCGGAGTAGTCTATTTTGTGTTGGGGAATAAACTCCCCAACATGTTTATAGTCGAAATCAGTGTGTAACTGCGACCAATGTGCACGTAACATAATCTTATGTTCTTCATTCATCGGTAATGTAGGCCAGTCGCGACGGGCTGTTTGTACCGCGTCTTCCAGATGGTTTTTTATCGCAGGATAGGATACTCCGATGCGTTCACTCCATATTTTGAACGTCGCCAAACTCATTGAATACCAGCGTTTTTCTCTCGCCATATTCAACGCCAACTCAGACTCATGCGGAATATAGGCTTTAGTAAAAACAATATCATAGGCTGGAGAGAGTGTTGCGTGGCGACCATCAGGGTAGATGACGGTCCAATTTTTAAGATGAGCATCACCATTAGCCAACATGATGTTAGCCAACAATCGGCGGGCCATTCGTTGAATATCAGCTAATCCACCGCCGTTGTCATGCAAAATACCAGCAATTTGTTCATAATTATTACCTTGGTATTTTTTGTCGGGGTACACATTAAATATTTGTGCAAAGTCTTCAGTATGTACTCGCCCCTGCACTGTGCGATCAAAACGTCGGATCAGATAAATATGCTCACCCGGCGGTAATTGGATGTCAGGTAAATAATCAATCTGCTCTCTGGATACCAATTTAATATCGGGTATAGTGAACCGACACCCCGATGCGAACCTCTCCCAGAAACAGTGCCAGCCCTTCAACTCTCTCAACCTGTTGGCGCATCAATTAATCCTCCAGATGTTTATATTTCTGCTGCCATGGGTTGCTATGCTCGCCGTTCTTTTCAATCTCTGCCATGCTTATCGAGTTCAGCCCTTGGCGCAATTCCCGAGCTTGTTCACGCGTCACGAAGACCATTTCCAAATTAAAACCATCCAGAATACGCAGCAGAGTGGAAAGATTGATATCTCCGCCTTTTTCAAACTTAGAAACCTGTTGTTGCGTCATGCCATTAACCAGCCGCATATCAGATTGTTTGAGTTTCTGCTGCTGACGGATACCTTTTATTTCCTCTGCAATCTCTGTCAATGTTCTCATATCAGCTCAATTACATTCTTTGTGATGTATTTTAACCATAGCTCATGTTAAGAGATGTTAGATAAATGAGAGAGTCAATTCCCAGAAGAAAACAGCCCGCTGTCGCGCAGGAAATGGTCATTGCCCCGGCGGCGGGTGAAGCCACTGCGGTCAAAGAATTCAAGAATTTGAATCGCCAATTTGCGACCGATACCCAGTCTATCGCGAAAATCTGCTGCACTGGTACTGCCTTGGCTGGCATCCAGCTCACGAATTAAATCAGCAAACTGCTCAATACGCTGGCTCAGATAATAGCGGTCGGGAACAATTGCCGTGATGTAGCCCAGCTGCGCGGCCTTGCGTAATAAGTTGCGCATTTCGCCTTCATCCATTGCCAACTCTGCGGCTAAATCACGTACCCACCATGGTAAATCAACAAAATAGTGGGAAACTTGCTGCCATCGTGCTTGTTCTTGCGCAGTAAATCCTAATCCATGTTCGGGCAGGTGCAGCCAACCGCGAGTATTCTTTAGCGCGCCCTGTTTTAGCAAATTATCAATCAAACGAAACACTAAATTTTCATCCAGTGTCGGCAATGCCATGCGCCGCAAACGCGCCCGGCCTAGCCCTAACTGATCACTATGCTGTTGATGATACAAACATAAAACATGCAATAAGGTTTGTTGCGCTTGCTGGGCATGAGGGCTAGACAATGCAATATCACCGGCAATAACGCAGTCAGTATCTGCCAATAATGCGGCCATATCATGGCTGCTAAGCTGGCGCGCCCAACTGAACTTACCCACAGAGAGCGGCCCTTGCGCCAAATGCAGCTCCAGCACTTCACTGTCTGACTTCGCTTGCGCTAACGCGGTTAACCACGCCAAAAATGCCGGTTGCCGCTTACCTCGTTTTGGCACCGCCAGGTGGAGAACCCGCGCGGCACCCAAGGTCTTTTTCGCGGCAATATCCCGCAGGATTAGCCGGTCATTCTCAGCCAGCCATAGGGGGGTATCCAGCAATATCTCGGCCAGTATCGATTGGGATTTATTGCCCTCCGGCTGAGAGCTGCTCAGCAGTGAAAAGCGCCCTGTAATATGGCTGGCAGCATGATGCAAATGCAGCGGTTGCCAATGCTGTATCGGTTCATCGGCATCGACAATAACCAAAACCCGATCAACGGATTCTGGTGGCTGTTGCCCTAATAGCCAGTCGCCGCGATTGATTTGTTGTTTGCTAATATCGCCGGTGATATTCAGCGCAATGCGCTGCCCCGCGTACGCCTGTTGCGTATCTTGGTTTTGAGCATGGATGCCCCGCACCCGCACCGGACAATCGCTGCCAGTGAGCCATAGAGTATCGCCCACCGCCACTTTGCCCGCCAGCGCCGTCCCCGTGACCACTAAACCGGCACCTTTCACACTGAATGCGCGGTCAATCGCCAGCCTAAAACGCCGCTGTAGCCGGCTATTATTTTCATCTTGCTGATGACATTGCGCCAGATGCTCGCGCAATTCGCTGATACCGCAATCGGCTGTCGCTGCCGTGACAAACAGAGTGACTTGCTCTGCTGGCCAGCCTTGAGCTGACAGTTCAGCCATCACTTGCTGGCGGACTTGCTCAATCCGCTCGCCAGATGCTCGGTCAGCTTTAGTCAGCGCGACCGTCAATGTCGGGTGGCCCGTCAGCCGTAAAATCGCCAGATGCTCGCGAGTTTGCGCCATTACGCCATCATCACACGCCACCACCAGCAAAGCTTGATCAATGCCGCCCACGCCAGCCAACATATTGGCAAGAAATTTCTCATGTCCGGGGATATCAATAAACCCAATGATGCTGTCATCCGGTTGTGGCCAATAGGCATAGCCCAAGTCAATGGTCATTCCGCGCTGCTTTTCTTCCGGCAAGCGGTCAGCATTGACCCCGGTAATCGCCTGTAAAAGCGTGGTTTTACCGTGGTCAACATGTCCCGCAGTTGCAATAATCATGGTGCCAACTCCCTGAGCAACGCCGTTTCATCCTCCAGACAGCGCAAATCCAACCATAAACGCCCATCAGCCACGCGGCCAATAATGGGTTTAGCCAAGCTACGCCAGCGTGCCGTCAATGCCTCCAGCGCACTGCCGCTGCCATTTTTAGGCGTAAATGTTACCGCCCAACTGGGTAACCGGCCTACCGGTAATGAACCACTGCCAATTTGCGACCAGCATGGCTCAACAGCCAATGTAAAATCGACACCATAGCTGCCATTGAGTGCCGCCAACACCCGCTGGGCGCTCTCGGCAATATCCTGCGCCGGACGAGTCAGTCGCCGCAGGGTCGGTAACAACTCACTCAAGCGGTCGGGCTGCTGATAGAGGCGCAAAGTGGCGTCTAGCGCGGCTAATGTCATTTTATCGGCTCGTAATACCCGCTTGAGCGGATGCTGCTGTAATTGTTCAATCCACTGTTTTTTACCGAGAATGATCCCCGCCTGTGGGCCGCCAAGCAGTTTATCCCCCGAGAAAGTCACTAAATCGACACCCGCCGCAATCAACTGCTGTGGCATCGGCTCAGCCGGTAAGCCGTAGCGGATCATATCCACCAGCGAACCGCTGCCCAGATCTGTTGCGGTCGGAATCGCAAATTCATGCCCCAAAGCTGCCAATTGTTGCTCCGCCACCGAGGCCGTAAAACCCTCAATACTGTAATTGCTGGTGTGCACTTTCATCAGCAGGCCAGTGTGTTCATTAATGGCCTGGCGGTAATCTTTCAGATGGGTGCGGTTGGTAGTGCCGACTTCAACCAGGTCACAACCGGCCTGACGCATCACATCCGGAATGCGAAAAGCACCGCCAATTTCGACCAACTCGCCACGAGAAACCACCACCTGCTTCCCGGCCGCCATGACCGTCAGCAGCAAAAATACTGCGGCGGCATTATTATTGACGATGCAAGCATCTTCCGCCCCGGTCAGTTCGCAGAGTAAATCGGCCACCGCGCGATCACGATGGCCGCGACCGGCACCACTCAGGGAATATTCGAGAGTTACCGCGCCACGCATGGCGTCAGTCACCGCAGCAATAGCGGATTCCGCTAAAGCGGCTCGTCCTAAATTAGTGTGTAAAACCGTGCCGGAGAGGTTAAAAACGGGTTTCAATGCGGGTTGACGTTGGTTTAATCGCTGACGTAAAGCCGCTGGCCAGTCTGCGCACCAATCAGCCAATGTATGGAATTGACCAATATATTCACGGGCCTCGGCCTGCATCAAACGCAGGGTTTCAGTTAACAGAGCTGCGCCATATTCATCAAGTAAAGGGGCCATTTCTGGCGACCGCAACAAGCTGTCTATGGCGGGTAACTGGCTGTAAAGATGATGGGATTCTGCGCTCATAGTCACTCAGCGGGGTTATTAAATGATACTGTAACCAATATTATATATGACTCACCGGGAAGCTGACTCCCCGGGATACTTATTCCCCAGAAAACCTATTCACTCGGAAAAAGTTACTCACTTGGAAAAATAAAGGGATTAATACTGCTGCGAGCAAAACCTTCGCCTTCCATTTTTGCATCGAGGATCAGCGAGGCTAAATCGTCCGCCACCGCTTCGACCATCGGGTCTTTTTCCTGATATAAGATTTTCAGGTAAGTGCCACAATCGCCACAACTTTCTGCTTTCACGGCGGCCAATTCACTGTCTAGCGACCAGTAGTTCAAATCACGAGTTTGCTCGCAATTACTGCATTTAATCCGCACCACATGCCACTCGCTTTCACACAAATTGCAGTGCAAATAACGCAAGCCGCTGTGGGTGCCAATGTGTACCACACTGGAGACAGGAATACTGCCGCACACCGGGCAGAATTGGCGGTGTTCACCATATTCAGCTCGGGCTTTACCGGGGATTTGGCTGGCCATTTGCGCCCAATACAAGGATAGCGCCGCCCAGATAAAGGGCGCTTTTTCGCTACCAACATTGGCAAATTCGCGGTTTAACAGCGCATCGGCGTCCAGCTCCAGCTCATGTACCGACGCCTTATCCAGATTATCCAGCACCGCCGCAATATGGTCGGGCGCATCAGGGCGCAGTTCAGCAATCAGCGCTGACAAGAGCTTGCGCCAGTGGTCAGTGCGGGGAAAAACGCTTAAATCCAGCGGCGGTTTACCACTGGCTGCGGATTGCGCCAACTCAGCCTGCATGTCCAATACCAGCGGGTGGTCATGCAGCGCATTTTGCTGCGCTTGCGTAATTTTAGCCGCAAAATCCAGATAGTCAGCCAGCGGATTATCCAGCGCTAGCTGCTGCAAACGTTCGGTGCGCCGGGTGTACAGGCTTTTTAAATTCGCGAAAAGTAACGGCGGGATATTCCCCGCCGTCGTACCTTTTTCGCTCTGTTTTCCTAATTGATCTTTAGGGACAATGCGAATACTCATCAGGGTTTCTCTTCCTGTTTGTTCCGAAGCTGCCGTTTGGCGTTAACTTCACGATACCAACGCGGATGGTGCTTTTTAGCCCATGCTGCCGGTACCCAACCTTCCACCATCGCGGTAATCGTGCCTTTCACCCACAGGGCGGCATAAATATGCACCATTATAACGATAATCAATCCTACCGCCGCCAGCGAATGCACCAGCAGAGCCAAACGAATCAGCGGGATCGGGAAAGAAGGCGCAAAGTAAGGCCGCCAAATCACTACGCCACTGGCCAGCAATAACACCAGGCTGATAATAGCAGCCCAGAATACGCATTTCTGACCAAAATTATAGCGCCCCGTGTCACCCACTTCCTCATTCATGGCGATTTTATGGATATTTTTAGCCCACTCGAGGTCTTCCTTGTTGATCAAGTTATGTTTCCAGTAACGGAAAAACATGATCAGGAAGGCGGCGAACATAATCACCCCCGCGAAGGGGTGAAGGATGCGTGCCAACTGCGGCGAACCAAAAATATTCATCAGCCAGTTAAATGACGGGAAGAAGAACCCCAGACCACTGATGGCGGCCAGCATAAAACAAAAGGCCACTATCCAGTGGTTGATTCGCTCCGGCGCACTGTAGCGCTGGATCCGCTTTTCTTTTTTCATTTCCGCGTCTCCCCGTCGTCTGAGTGTTCAGCGGTGGTTGGCTCAGGAGCCTTGGATGCCGTATCGGAAGGTGTGGAATCCGATTTATCGTCTTCGTCCTCTTCTTCCTCAACCCGGTTCGGGCCGACGCCCACGTAATGGAAGATACTGGCAGCAAAGGTCGCAGCAAAGCCGATCGCCGCCAGCGGTTTCCAGATGCCTTTCCAGAAAGTGATGGTCGGGCTGATAGTCGGGTTCTCCGGCAAGCCATGATAAAGCTGAGGTTTATCTGCATGATGCAGAACATACATCACGTGGGTGCCCCCAACACCCGCGGGGTCATATAACCCGGCGTTATCAAAGCCACGCGTTTTCAACTCGCTCACTCGGCCCGCGGCCACTTCTTTCATTGCTTCTTTGGTACCAAAGTGAATAGCCCCAGTCGGGCAAGTTTTCACACAAGCAGGTTCTTGACCAACTCCGACACGATCGACGCACAGAGTACATTTGTACACCCGATTGTCGTCTTTATTCATGCGCGGCACGTCAAATGGGCAACCGGCGATACAGTAGCCGCAGCCGATACAGTGCTCTGATTGGAAATCGACGATGCCATTCGCATACTGAATAATTGCACCCTCTGATGGACAGGCTTTCAAGCAGCCCGGATCAGCACAATGCATGCAGCCATCCTTGCGGATGAGCCACTCCAGCTTGCCGCTATCTTCGTCTTCAACTTCAGAGAAGCGCATCACCGTCCAGGATTTAGCGGTCAAATCGGCGGGGTTATCGTACACCCCGACGTTATGGCCCACTTCATCACGGATATCGTTCCATTCCGAACACGCCACCTGACAGGCTTTGCAGCCAATACAGGTGGTGACGTCGATAAGCTTGGCAACCTCTTCCTGGTGGTTACGAGCTTGCGGCGGCGGCGTAAGGGAGTTGGTGCCGGAGCGCCGGATAATGTCTTGAGTTTGCAGTGACATAGATTATCTCCGTTACACCTTTTCCACGTTGACCAGGAACGCCTTGAACTCTGGCGTTTGTGTATTAGCATCACCGACAAAGGGTGTCAGGGTGTTGGCAATAAAGCCTTTTTTCGCTACCCCTTCATAGCCCCAGTGGATCGGGATACCAATAGTGTCAACTTCTTGCCCATGAACATTCAGCGTACGAATACGTTTGGTCACTACCGCCCTGGCTTTGATATAACCCCGGTTGGAACTGACTTTCACGGTATCGCCCTGCTTAATGCCTTTTTTCGCCGCCAGTTTTTCGCCAATCTCGATAAACTGTTCCGGCTGCGCGATAGCATTGAGCAACGCATGCTTAGTCCAGTAGTGGAAATGCTCGGTCAGACGATAAGTGGTGCCGACATACGGGAACTGCTCATGAGAACCCATAGCAGCCAAATCGTCTTTAAAGACGCGCGCGGCTGGGTTGGATATCACATTCGGATGCAGTGGGTTGGTGCCCAGCGGCGTTTCGAACGGCTCATAATGTTCCGGGAATGGCCCTTCCGCCATTTTGTCGATGGCAAACAGGCGACCCATGCCCTCTGGCTGCATGATAAATGGCCCGACATCACTGCCCGGTGCGGCGGCGCTGTAATCAGGAATATCCACGCCCCCCCATTTGGCCCCATCCCACTCCAACAACTGGCGTTTCGGATCCCAAGGTTTACCCTGTGGGTCAGCAGACGCGCGGTTGTAAAGAATGCGGCGGTTGAGCGGCCATGCCCATGCCCAACCCAAGGTATTGCCCAAACCGGATGGATCAGCATTATCGCGCCGTGCCATCTGGTTGCCCGCCGGTGTCCAACTACCGGCAAAAATCCAACAACCACTGGCGGTGGTGCCGTCATCGCGCAAGTGAGCAAAGGTACTAAGCTGCTCGCCTTTTTTGACCAACACTTTGCCGTCTGCATCGGTGAGATCCGCCAGCGCTCGCCCATTGCTTTCCATTGCCACTTCTTCTGGCTCTGGATTATCTGGCGTCAGGTAATCCCAAGTCATATTGAGCACTTGTTCTGGCACCGCACCACCTTCCCGGCGGTACATATCGCGTAGACGGCTAAAGATACCGGCCAAAATAGCACCGTCGTTCAATGCTTCGCCCGGTGAATCCGCACCTTTCCAGTGCCATTGCAGCCAGCGGCTGGAGTTAACGATGGAACCGTTTTCTTCAGCAAAACAACTGGATGGCAAGCGGAATACCTCGGTTTGAATTTTCGATGGGTCGACATCGTTAAATTCGCCGTGGTTTTGCCAGAAATTCGAGGTTTCCGTATTGAGCGGGTCAATAGTTATCAGGAACTTCAGTTTCGACAGTGACGCTACCACTTTGTTTTTGTTAGGGAATGAAGCAACCGGGTTAAAGCCCTGGCAAATATAGCCATTCACTTTGCCCTGCGACATCATCTCGAAATACTGCAATACGTCGTAGCCTTTATCCCACTTCGGCAACCAGTCGTAGCCCCAGCCATTTTCTTTCTGGGCATTGTCACCGTAGAAACTTTTCATCAAGCTGACGAAGAATTTCGGGTAATTGCTCCAGTAGTTAACCTGGCCTGGCAACAGAGTTTTCGGCGTGTTGGCCTTCAGGTAAGTGTCAATATCCGGCTGTTTTTCTGACGGTAAGTTCAGGTAGCCCGGTAAGCTTTGCGACAGCAAACCCAGGTCAGTTAAGCCCTGAATATTAGAGTGACCGCGCAAGGCGTTAATCCCGCCCCCCGCCATGCCCATATTGCCGAGCAACAACTGGATCATCGCCATGGTACGAATGTTCTGCGCGCCAACTGAGTGCTGTGTCCAGCCCAATGCGTACAGGAATGTGGCGGTTTTATTGGACACACTGGTTTCGGCGAGATATTCGCAAACCTGCAAGAAATCTTCTTTTGGTGTGCCGCAAATGTTGGAAACCACATCCGGCGTGTAACGGCTGACGTGTTCTTTTAGCAAGTTCCACACACAGCGCGAGTCTTGCAAGGTGACATCACGTTTAGCAAAGCCGTTTTCATCCAGCTGGTAATTCCAGGTGGTTTTATCGTATTTGCGATTTTCGGCGTCATAACCACTGAACAAACCATCGTCGAAAGTATAGTCTTCCCGCACCAGCAAGCTGGCGTTGGTATAGGCCTCGACGTATTCGCGGTTAATTTTGTTGTTGGTCATCAGATACAACAACACGCCGGACAGGAACGCGATATCGCTACCGGAGCGGATTGGCGTATAGAAGTCAGCCACCGATGCAGTACGTGTAAAGCGCGGGTCGATCACCAGCAACTTGGCATTGTTGTGGATTTTGGCTTCCATCGCCCAGCGGAACCCCACCGGATGCGCTTCTGCCGCATTACCGCCCATGACAATAATTAAGTCTGCGTTCTTGATATCAACCCAGTGGTTGGTCATCGCACCGCGACCAAATGTTGGAGCAAGACTTGCTACCGTTGGTCCGTGTCAGACACGTGCTTGGTTGTCTACGGCAAGCATGCCGAGAGCGCGACTAAATTTCTGGGTCAAATAACCCGTTTCATTGCTGGATGCCGAAGCACACAACATACCGGTACTCAGCCAACGGTTGACGGTCACACCCGCGTCGTTGGTCTTAATGAAATTAGCGTCCCGGTCTTCTTTCATCAGCTTGGCAATGCGATCAAATGCATCATTCCAAGTGATTCGCTGCCATTTATCTGAACCTGGCGCGCGATACTCTGGGTATTTCAAGCGGCTTTCGCTGTGAATGAAATCCACCAGCCCCGCACCTTTAGGGCACAGTGCACCACGGTTTACCGGATGATCCGGGTCCCCTTCAATGTGGAAAATACTCTCTTTGGCGTTTTTAGCACCATCGCCGAGGCTATACATCAAAAGCCCGCAACCGACGGAGCAATATGTGCAGGTATTCCGCGTTTCGCGGGCGCGCAGCAACTTATAATTGCGCGTTTCCGCCAGCGCCACAGACGGCGTAAAGCCGAGTGCCGCGACCGTGGTTCCTGCCATACCGCCAGCGCAGATCTTAAAGAACTGCCTTCTGCTGACCTGCATGGGTCTCTCCTTCATTCATTGTCACATTGTATGAATTTAAAATTCAGTTCGCGCTTCCCTCAACAAAACCAGAAGCGCTAAAATCGCTAACGCGATATCACCTTTATCGGGATGGGATACATTCCTATTGAAATTGAATCATACCCATACCATTCTTAATGTGAATGTTACCACATTGTGATTATGGGTTATAACTTTCAGGGCTGCATAGTGAGCCAGATCAAACCTTCAGATATTGACCTTTCCACCGGAATTTGCGGCGCCCGACAACTTAACGTGCTACAGCGCCATAAAATGGCCGAGCCACAGTTGGATTGGTTAGCGGAGGAAGTGCCGGTAGCACTGGTGTACAACGGCATTTCTCATGTCGTGATGATGGCCACCCCCAAGGATTTAGAGGCTTTTGCGCTGGGGTTTTCATTATCAGAGGGAATTATTAGTGCGCCGCAGGAAATCTACGCCATTGATGTTAATCCTGGCTGTAATGGCATAGAAGTTAACATTGAACTCTCCAGCCGCCGTTTTGCCGGTTTAAAAGAACGCCGCCGGGCGATGGCCGGCCGCACTGGGTGCGGTGTTTGTGGTATCGAGCAACTGGACGATATCTTCCGCCCAATCACGCCCTTACCATTCACGCAAACTTTTGATTTCAACAACCTCGACCGCGCCCTCGCACAGCTCAAACAGGTACAAACCGTCGGCCAACTGACCGGCTGTACTCATGCCGCCGCTTGGATTAATCCTCAAGGCGAATTACTAGGGGGCTGTGAAGATGTTGGCCGCCATGTCGCGCTGGATAAATTGCTTGGAATTCGAGCCAAACAGCCGTGGCAGCAAGGCGCGGTGCTGGTTTCCAGCCGCGCCAGCTATGAGATGGTACAGAAAGCCGCCATGTGCGGGGCCGAGATTTTGTTTGCTGTTTCAGCTGCAACAACCTTAGCAGTTGAAGTCGCCGAGCACTGTAATCTCACCTTGGTTGGTTTCAGTAAACCCGACCGGGCAACAGTGTATACACATCCGCAGCGGATTCAGGAATAGAAAGACCGTACAATAAGTAAGGCATTGATAATCATTTTCAATATCATTTAATTAACTATAATGATCCGAATGCTTACGCGGTGCTTACTTTTTTTGCGCCGCTCTACACCTACGGAGACGATGATTATGAGTTACTCACTGCCATCCCTGCCTTATGCTTACGATGCTTTAGAACCCCATTTCGATAAGCAGACGATGGAAATCCATCACACCAAACACCACCAAACCTATGTTAATAATGCAAACACGGTGTTGGAGAGCTTCCCTGAGCTGGCTAAATTCAGCGTTGAAGACCTGATCAAAGATCTGGACAAAGTCCCGGCAGAAAAACGCACCTTTATGCGTAATAACGCCGGCGGCCACGCTAACCATAGCTTTTTCTGGAAAGGCCTGAAACTGGGCACCACTCTGACCGGTGACCTGAAAGCCGCTATCGAGCGCGACTTCGGCAGCGTTGACAGCTTCAAAGAAAAATTTGAGCAAGCTGCGGCAACGCGTTTCGGTTCAGGTTGGGCTTGGCTGGTTCTGAAAGATGATGGCAAACTGGCGGTTGTTTCTACTGCTAACCAAGACAGTCCGCTGATGGGCGAAGCTGTTTCTGGCGCATCTGGCTTCCCGATTATTGGCCTGGATGTGTGGGAACACGCTTACTACCTGAAATTCCAAAACCGCCGCCCAGACTACATCAAAGCATTCTGGAACGTCGTTAACTGGGACGAAGCCGCCGCGCGTTTCGCTCAAGCTAAGTAATTCTCAGCTAGCAACGCTGCGGCTTCAAGCCCGCAGCGTATAAAACCAAAACCATGCCAGCAAGGCCTTCTTGCTGGCATTTTTATTGCTTATTGTTGGCATTTATATTGTTAAAGTTTGCTTGATTCCTGCCGATAGAATGTACAAGAAGGTCACTGGTATTCATGGAAGAAATCTATGAATGTAGATGTCATTACGTTTGGGAAAAGCACTCTTGCCAAGGCTGCCCCACTTATCACCAGTTCCCCGAAATCCTCTAATAATTAGACCGACCCCCCACTCACCTACACTGATTGATTTGCATCAGAAACACCGTATAACGGAGCAGAACATGGCAGGATTTAGCAAAGTTTTTGGTAACTTTGACAATGTGAAAGTCGGTAAAAAGCTGGGATTAAGCTTTTTCCTGATGTTGTTGTTAGTTGGGATCATCGCTGGTACCACTGCATATCATTTTTCCGTCATTGAAGAACATGCTTATAAAGTCGACTTGAGTTACAAAATTAATGATGAAGCCAACCAGGCAAAATATAATCGTGCGTTATATGAACGCACTTATGACCTGAAATACATCGAAGAAAATTCTGAATATATCAATAAGATAAAAAATCTTCTCACCCAAAGTGAAGGTCTTGTTTGGTCGGAAAGTAACCGTAAAACGATCAGTAGTATTGCCGATGTGGTAGAGGAATATCTGCAACAACAAAGCAACTTTGTGAATGCAGTCGCCCATAAAGATGATGTGCGTAAAAGCTGGAATATCTCTGAAACTCAAAAGAATCTCAATGAGTTACAACAAAGCTTGCTCAGTGAGGGCGCAGATACCAACACCCGGATTCTACTGGCAGAAATGAACCAAAAATTAATGACCGTGCGCTATAACGCGCGGGGTTTATTGCTGGAGCGCAACCAAGAGGCAGAATCTTCGTTGATAACCTCGATCAATATTGCCAACAGTGCGGCGAATGCTTTCATGCCGGTGTTATCCGCCGACCAGCAAAAGTTATTAGCCCCGGTTATCTCCAGTCTCAACACCTATAAAGACAATGTGCTGGCCTATTTACCGGCTTATCAACAAGAGTTGGACGTGGGTAAGGTGATGGAAGATAATGCCAATGAATTGAATAAGTTGGCGACACATCTTTTCACCCAAGAACTGCAAGGCACCTATGACGAAATCAATAATGCGCAATTGCAGTTAGCCATTACTGTCATTGCCGCTTTGCTATTTGGCTTACTGATTTCATGGCGCATGACCCGCCAGATTACCGTGCCATTGCGCACGACGTTGGCGATGGCTGAACGCATTGCTAACGGCGATTTAACCGCAGAGACAACATCAAACCGTACTGATGAACTGGGCTTGCTGATGAATACCGTCGCCCGGATGAATGAAAACCTGCGCGCCATGATTGATGAAATTCGTATCGGCGTCAGCCAGGTGTCTCATGCTTCCGGCGAGATTGCGGCTGGCAATACTGATTTATCATCCCGAACAGAGCAACAGGCCGCCGCTGTAGAAGAAACTGCCGCCAGTATGGAGCAATTGAATGCCACGGTTAAACAGAATGCCGATAACGCTCACCACGCTAATCAACTGGCCGCCGAGGCATCAAAAACCGCGCAACAGGGTGGCAAGCTAGTTAATGATGTGGTGCGTACCATGAATGATATCTCTGGCAGCTCTAAACGCATTTCTGAAATCACCTCGGTGATTAACAGTATTGCTTTCCAGACCAATATCTTGGCGCTGAATGCCGCAGTTGAAGCCGCGCGCGCCGGTGAGCAAGGCCGGGGCTTTGCTGTGGTCGCCAGTGAAGTGCGTAATCTGGCGCAGCGTAGTGCGCAGGCGGCGAAGGAAATTGAAGGGTTGATTGGCGAGTCGGTATCTCAAGTCAATGCCGGTACCTCACTGGTACAAAATGCGGGTCAAACTATGGAGGATATCGTCCGCTCAGTCACCCATGTGCGCGATATCATGGCGGAGATCGCCTCAGCCTCTGATGAACAAAGCCGGGGTATCACACAAGTCAGCCTGGCTATTTCCGAAATGGACAGCACCACTCAACAGAACGCCGCGTTAGTGGAAGAGTCCGCCGCCGCCGCTGATTCACTGGCTGAACAAGCCATCTTACTGGCGCAAGCGGTCGCGGTATTCCGCCTGTCCGAAGCTGAAACTGAAGCTGTTCAAAGTAATACTAGCGCCCCGCGCGTAACCACACCGCGCCCGGCCCCAGAAGCTAGCCGCAACAATCAGCAGGATAATTGGGAAACTTTCTGATTATTTATTAAACCGTGCTAATGCGCTTCGCCCAAGAAATATTGGGGATTTTAATCAGCGGTGACAGGAAGATGTCTACCAAGAGAGGTTATTCAATAACAAAACATGCCATGTTGCCGCTTATTGTAAATGACACGCCGCTAAGGGCGGAATGGTTAGACCATCCGCTTAAAGGAGATTGGGGAAACTTCCGAGAGTGTCATGTCGGAGGAGACTTTCTACTCATCTGCAAACTCAATAGCCGTAGTAAGATAAGTCAGATTATCTTTACCCGCACAGGAACACGATCAGAACTCTTTGATTGATAATGTGTATATAAAAAAACCGGGGGTGGCCATGCCACACCCCCGGCTCTATCGAAAATAGCAATCAGAATGCTTTTTTGGCGAAACCAGTCACTTCTTTCAGGCCCATCTCGCGACCTAATGCTGTCATTGGGTGAACCACCACAATGCCGCGCACCGCTTTCTTCAAAGTGCCCATATCCGCTTGCTCTTTCTTGGTAATCGCTCGGCTGAATGGCAGTTGCGCCAGCTTCTGAGCTTCAGCACTCAGGTTTTTAACCCGCACTTCTTTCAAACGCTGAATTTCAGCAGCCAGTTTCTCTTTTTCCTTCATATGCTGTGCAATTAACTCCACATTACCCTGCTGTATAACAGTCGGATCTTTGTGGTTCAGCGCATCCAGCATATCGCTTAGACGTTTGATTTCTGCATGTTCTTTCATAGTATTGGCCCGTACATGCCGCTGATGGGCACGATATTTCGCTAAAGTTGGAGATAGGATAGCACTGATTGTGCATCAAGATGGATAGTGTATCAGGATGCGGGCCTTTCGACAGCAGCCTCCTGTGCCGATTGCCACTGCATTCCGGCGGGTAAGCCGCTAATTTCACATGCAACCGCCCCCAACCGCTCCAACGCCCCGGTATAGCGGCTATTGAATGGGTAACAGCAAGATAGGCGAAATGCATTGCGATACCGGCCGCTGGGTGAATAAAGCGTCCCCGGCGTCAGGCAAATCTGCTCTTGCAGCAATTGATGGAACAGCGCGACGGTATCGACGCTATTAGGAAATTCGACCCAAAAGACAAACCCGCCAGCCGGCTGTGTCACTGTGGTTCCTCGCGGAAAGGAGCGGGTAATCAGTTGTTGAGCTTGCTGAACCTGCTGCGCATAACGGCGGCGCAAACTGCGCAAATGGTGGTCATAGCCGCCAGACTCAAGGAACAGTGCTAAGGTTTCTGACAGCAGCATCGGCTCCGCCATTGACGATACCGCTTTTAGCTTGTGCAATGCTTCTGCGAAGCGACCCCCATCAATCCAACCAATACGGAAATCCGGTGCCAGCGTTTTAGTAAAGCTGGAGCAAAACAGTATCCAGCCGTCACGATCGAATGCTTTGACTGCCGGAGATAAAGCCGAGCCAAATTGAATCTCGGCATATAAACCATCTTCAATTAATGGCACTTGATGATCGTTCATCAGCTGCGCCAATCTTTTTTTCGCGGCGAGCGGCATGGTATACCCCATGGGGTTTTGCACCGTCGGCATTGCAATCAGTGCATTCAACCGCCCTTCTTTAAGCAATAACTCCAACACATCCAATGAAAGTCCCTGCTGCGGATCAGTCGGAATCTCCACGGCTTTCAGCCCGAGGCTTGCCAATAATGGCATCAGATAGAAATAAGTCGGCGACTCCAGCCCGACACAATCCCCTGGCTTGGTGGTCACCCGGAGCGCTAATTGCAGCGCCTCCATACACCCATGGGTAATGGTGATATCAGCCGGATCAGCCAACATTCCCAAGGTCATAGCGCGGCGAGCAATTTGCTGGCGTAGGCGCTGACTGCCGGGTGGCAAAGCATATTGACTGATCAACTGCGGCTGACGGCGTAATAAAGAAGCCATAATACGCCCCAACTTGGTGCTGGGATAGAAATCGCCAGTCTGCGGGCAGGCCAGCGAAATATTGGTAAAACGCGGATTTTGTTGCGCAGCAAATACGGTATCAATCAAATCCAGCACTTCATCCACCGGTTTCCCCACTGTAGCGGTTGGCACCACGGCGGTTGACGGGCTACAGACATAAAAACCTGACTGCGGGCGGGCTTCAATCAGGCCACGGTCTTCCAATGTGCGATACGCAGCCACCACGGTATTGACACTCACCTGATGGCTCTGCGCGTAGCCCCGCACCGAGGGTAAGCGGCTGCCCGCCAGGAGACTGCCATTCTTAATGGCTTGTGCCAAATTGTCAGCCACTTGTAAGTAGCGAATTTCATTCATAACAAGGGACATGGTGACAGTTCTCTAGAGAATTGATGGGTACAGTTCAGTGTTATGCAAACTGTACCCATAACAATAGATAACTTCTGCTTCTGATGCCATCACGGATTGATGTTTATACTCGTCATACTTCAAATTGCATGTGTGTTGGCTGCGCTCAATCACCCGAATCATTGACTCACGTCAACTCATCGGGACTCACTCACTTGCCGCCTTCCTGCAACTCGAATTATTTAGAGTACATGCCGAATCTCTTGATAACATTAATAGGATCTCCCCCATGTTGGACAGTGCTTTCATCAGTTACGTCACCGTAATGTCGATCACCCCAGGCCCAAATAACCTGCTATTGGCCGCCTCTGGTGTCAATTTTGGTTTGCGCCGAACTTTCCCGATGATGCTGGGGATTACCTTTGGTTGTGCATTGCAATGCGCATTAATGACCACGCTATTGGCATTTATCCTCAGTTGGGTCGGGGTTGTTCGCTTGCCATTAGTAACATTGGGCGGCGGTTATTTACTGTGGTTATCCTGGAAGATTTTTAATTCTGGCAGCCCCAATGCTCGGGATAGGGAGCAGCCGATGGGGTTCATTCAGGGGGCATTATTTCAAGCGATTAATCCAAAAGCCTGGCTGATGGCAATGAATGTCGCCATCTTATTCACCCCAAGGGAAGGCGCGACACTGAGTCATACTTTGTTGATTGTCGGTGGCTTTGCTTTATTGAATCTCCCTTGCGTGGCGGTTTGGGCGGTGATGGGTGATCAATTGCGTCATGCGCTGCGCATTAATTGGAAGTTGCGACTATTTAATGGCGTGATGGGCGGCTTGATGGCAATAACAGCCCTGTGGTTGTTAGCTGAGGAATGGCTCAGTGTTTTCAATAATTAAACATGGCCAAGTGGCGAGAGTTTAGAAACTTGTTTTTGACTGATACGGGAGAGTAATTCAGTAATCGACAGCACCATAGTGGAGCGCACCATTTGCTGATAACGCTGGCGTTGCATAGCAATCAGCGAAGCATCTGCTTCATCCGGGCGTAAGAATGTCGGGACTGGCGGCAATTCAGCCACACAATGTAGTTCACCAAATGGCCCGAGGATTTCGTCATCAGTAAAGCGATACTCGGTGCCATCATGGTTTAGCTCTTCACGCAGCGCCATCAATAGCTCGGCATCTTCATATTCATGCCGAGTTATGACGCCCAAGGCATAAACCAACTTCAATCGTACCGATAACTCACCCAACGGCCCATCCCCGACCAGCAATGGCTCCACGGCATATTTCACCGCATAGTCATCTTTACGGAAAACCTGCACCACGAGAATGTTCAATGCTTCTGCCAATAAGTCGACAGCAGCCATCAAGAAACTCCGAACGGTCTTCCCCGCGTTCAGATGTTCAAGTACCCGATTCTCAAATGCCTGTGTTTTTTCAATCATCGCTGGTCACTGGGGTGGTTAATGAGTATCCGTCCAACGGGTTTGGAGAGCCGGCCAATACAACAACCGGCTCATCTGAGCACTGAGCATCAGTGCGCCAGCTTGTCCTGCATGGCGTTATACACACTCACCACCTGTTCCACAACCTCGCTATCAGCTGGCAGACCGGAAATTTGAGCAAGAGTGGCTTTTGGCCCTAATTTAGCCAGTAATTCAACCAGTTCCTGCGCTTGCGGATCTTGCTCACTGCGATAACTCATCGCAGCAGCAATACCGGTCACCAAGTTATTATGTGGCAACTGATATTCCAACGTCCCCAACAGCGGCTTGATCAAACGGTCACCAGCGCTCAGTTTACGCAGTGGCTGACGGCCAACGCGCTCAACATCGTCATGCAGGTAAGGGTTTTCGAAACGGGAGAGAATTTTATTGATATAAGCTGCATGTCTCTGCGGATCAAAAGCATAGCGCTTGATCAGCACTGCCCCACTCTCCTCCATCGCGCCTTTCACGCTCTGGCGAACGGCTGAGTCAAGAATGGCATCACGAATGGTTTGGTGCCCTGCAAGCTGGCCCAAATAGGCGGTAATGGCATGCCCGGTGTTCAGCGTGAAGAGTTTGCGCTCCACAAAGGCCATCAGGTTATCCGTCAGTTCCATACCGGCGATTTGCGGCGGCTGCCCTTTAAATTGGGTACCATCAACAATCCACTCGCTGAATGTTTCTACTGTCACGGCCAGAATATCAGTGCTGCCCGCTTCTGATGGCGGCACAATCCGGTCTACCGCAGAATCAACAAAACCAACATGTTGCTCAACCCACGCTTGCTCACTTTCTGGCAAGACGGCAAACACATGCTGTTTTAACTGGCTAGTGCCGCGCACCATATTCTCACAAGCAATAATATTCAGTGGGCGGGTATTACCTTGTTGATGACGGGCCACCAAACCTTGCGCCACGGTGCTGGCGATGCGGGCCAAAATTTGTGGGCCAACAGCGGTAGTGACAATATCAGCATCAGCAATCAGTGCCACCACTTCCGGGCTACCACTGTTCACTGCGCTAACATTTTTCACTTCTTCAACACGGGCTTGCTCACCCACCACATTAACCTGATAACTCTTACGCTTATTCAGTTCATCCAACAACGGCTGGTTCACATCGGCGAAAGTGAGTTGTGCACCGGCATCAGCAAGAAGTTTACCAATGAAGCCCCGGCCAATATTACCCGCGCCAAAATGTAATGCTTTCATATTTTTTACCTTTTGCTGTGTAGCTGTGAAAGGGCCGCGTACTCCCCACGGCCCTATTCAGGTTACGGCAGTTATCCGTCACAACCGGACAACACTCATCGCCGTTCAGTTACTCACACCTATCAAGCGGATTTTTTACCGCCGAGCAAATCCAAGACTTCTTGCACACTGGTGGTTTTGCTTAAACGCTCAATGACAGAATCATCATCCAGCGCGTTGGTCAGGCTGGTAATCACATGAATATGCTCATTGTTACGGGCGGCAATACCAATCACCAAGCGCGCCACTTCGTCTTCTTCTTCGCCAAAACGTACACCCTCAGGGTATTGGCAGAACACCACACCGGTCTTCAGTACGCGGTCTTTAGCTTCAATGGTGCCGTGTGGTACGGCGATAGATTCGCCCAGATAAGTGGAGCTCAGTTTTTCACGTTCCAACATCGCTTCAACATATTCTGGCTCAACATAACCGCCTTTTACCAACTGCTCACCGGCGAAGCGAATAGCTTGCTCTTTATCTGTAGCATGTTGATTGAGGAAGATATTTCCCGCACTCAGTTTGAACAGGTTGGCTTCTGATGGCTCAAAGCTATCATCCAGCGTTTCAATCACTTTTTGTGTGGTCGCCGTCGCGTTACTCACTTCGACTAAACGTGCCGTCAGGTTGGTATACAGCTGGCTGTCGAGGAAGTTAGTCAGCGAGATATGCTGTGCTTGCGGTGCATGACGCATTGCTCGCTCAGTCAAATCACGGTGCGTGATAACTAAATCAACATCTTCCGGCAAGTTATTGATGGCGCAGTTCGTGACCGAGATGTGCTTCAGGCCCGCATCTTGCACTTTCTTACGCAACACACCGGCACCCATCGCACTGGAACCCATACCGGCATCACAGGCAACAATGATTTTCCGCACAGTGCTCAAGTCGCCCGCAGCCGCTGCTGCATTGGCTGCTTGTGCGCCTTTAGATTGCGCTTTCATGTCTTGCATACGGCGAGTTGCATCTTCCAGGCTGTCTTCTTCTTCGTCTTTGGCTTTAGACGTTTTCAGCAAGATAGCTGACACCACGAAGGACACCGCAAACGCAGCAGCAACCGCCGCAATGTTGGCAAAATAAGCCCCTTTTGGTGTCATTGCCAATACTGCCAGGATAGAACCCGGAGACGCTGGAGATACCAGGCCGCCATTCAACAGAGTCAGCGTAAACACGCCAGTCATACCGCCCAGAATCACCGCCAGCAATAAACGTGGGTTCATCAAAACGTATGGGAAATAGATTTCGTGGATACCACCGAAGAAGTGGATGATAGCCGCGCCGCCAGCAGATTGCTTGGCGTTACCTTTGCCGAAGAACATATAAGCCATCAACACACCCAAACCTGGGCCTGGGTTAGCTTCAATCAGGAAGAAGATAGACTTACCGGTTTCAGTCGCCTGCTGGATACCCAGCGGTGAGAAGATACCGTGGTTGATAGCGTTATTCAGGAACAGGATTTTGGCTGGTTCAACAAAGATTGACGTCAGTGGCAGCAGGTTATTCTGCACCATGATGTGCACGCCAGCAGCCAGTGCTTTAGACAACACTTCTACCAATGGGCCAATCGCCATAAAGGCTAGAATAGCCAGCAACATCCCGATAATACCGGCTGAGAAGTTGTTAACCAGCATCTCAAAGCCGCTTTTGATTTTACCTTCAACCCAGCGGTCAAAGTGTTTGATTGCCCAGCCACCCAATGGGCCTGCAATCATCGCACCGAGGAACATTGGCATATCAGCACCAACGATAACCCCCATGGTGGTGATAGCACCCACCACACCACCACGGTCACCACCAACCAAGCGACCACCGGTAAAACCGATCAGCAGAGGTAACAGGAAGGTGATCATCGGGCCAACTAATTTGGCTAGCGTTTCATTCGGCAGCCAACCCGTTGGGATAAACAGTGCGGTGATAATACCCCAGGCGATAAATGCGCCGATGTTGGGCATGACCATGTTACTGAGGAATCGGCCAAAATTTTGAATTCTGACCTTTGCATCTGGTGAAAACATAAAACACCCCTATTGGTACGCGCTAACAATAAGAGCGCGATATAATTGTTTTGTTGAGGCAGTTCTGCAAAACCCGCCGGTGTTATCGAATACAAACCCGCTGTATGCAAAACAAACTTTAGCATGCTCCTTTACTCTCGCGTAGCTCACTCCCAGCATGTGACGAATGTCACACTAAAACCCCCACTACAGGGGTGGATTTGTTGATCAAGGTCACACTATTGGGGTGTAAGAAAGCCACGCCGGAGAATTTTTAAGCTAAAAGCGGCCAATATAGTGATTCATATCACACTTTCGTGGCGGCCCTTTGTTTTGAAAATGTGATGTTAATCACAAGTTATTTTTGCTCGTAGAGGAAGGATGAGACATTCACCCATCTTATTCTGATCGAACTGCCCAGTTGCGTGGCAAATGTGTAATAAAAAAACAGGGGGAAGGGGGAGATGTTTTTGGGTTTTGGTTGATATTCTTTCGGTGATTGGGTTCGGTTGACATGATATTTGTGCTCATTTTGCCTCCAATGCCTCAACCGCCAAGGGGGTTACAAACGCGTAACCCCCTTGGATCCCCTGCGCTTCGCACGTGTCGCTTGCCTGCTGCGCAGGTTCCCTCGTTCATCATTACGCTGGCGGGACGGCTTTATTCGCATCCCTGCTCATGACACCTAAATCCGCCGTCCATGGCGGATTTCCCTGGCTTCATTCTTCACTCGGCAGCTCAAATGTGCTTTTAAACATCAAAACCTAAAACCATGGTTTTGACGTTGAGCGCAATCAGGAATGTTGCCGACAAGGAGAGAGGGTAGAGTGAGCGGCCATGGACGCCCGCGAAAAGTGCGCTTGGGCAGGGATGCCCATCGCGCTGGCTCGTCAGCCCGAAAGACGCAGACGGTTTACCCGCAGGGCAATATTTCGCGCAAGCGCGGGATTGCACAAGGGGCCACGCTTATGGCCCCTTTGCCGGTTGGTTCATCGTAGGTTAAGTAAACTCAGTTGCTTTAACAACCGAACTTATTCACTTATCGAATACCAACCGAAAGAATAACTCGATCAGTCCTAACAACCGAACCGATCACTAAATCAAATCAACCAAAACCATCACTGAATAACACTCATGACACTCTTCTGTGCCGCCATCATCGCCGGGTACTTGGCGACCAAATTAGCCATCATCGCGTTGTATTGTGCCGCTTGTTGCGCAGTCTGGAACTGAACACCACCATTATTAAAGGTCACTTGAGTCCCCTGCTGTTGCAGGAAATCCCCAACCTGCGCCAGATCCTGCACAAAGGCAGAAACAACTGGAACAGCCGGAATCAGCACATTAGTAGGTTGAGTCACAATATTATCAAAAGCTTTATTGAAAACGACTTTCAAATCATCTGGCTGCTTCAATGCGGCTACAGCGGCATCTGCCTGTGTTTTGGCGGTACGAATCTGCTGTACTAACAGATTCAACACACCCGCTGACTGCTGCAATGCATCACGCTTATTAAGATAATCCTGCGCCATACGAATCTCATTGATTTGCGCAATCGCGGGGCTCAGGCTAGCATCCACAGATTTACTGAGTTGCTGAGAAAAAGTCACTAAAATCGCATAATCACTGACATAAGGGCCAAACTTCTGTTTTTGATCTTCACTCAGCGTTGGCAGTTTCATCCCACTGCGCATCACTGTATTTTGCAGATAATCAATAAAAGCCTTACGTTGCTCTGGCTCTTTATCCCCGCAGGCGGTCAATTGGAACACCACCAGCAACGCCAGAAAAGGCGCTAACCAACGTGAATATCGGGTCGTATTCAGTGCAAAAGTCATGTGAAGCTACTCCTGTAATAAGTACTTATTTTCACCAAATCCTATTCTTACCCAGTAAGAATAGCTAAGGGGAGCGCATACCCTCTTGGTAAATACGCTCCCCTGTGACGAGCCGAGTACAGGATTACTGCAACAGCGAAATATCAGCAACCTGTAAGAACAGCTCGCGTAATTTGCTCAACAACGTCAGGCGGTTAACTCGCACAGCATCGTCTTCGGCCATCACCATCACACTATCAAAGAACTCATCGACGGTTTCCCGCAACGCTGCCAGTTCAACCAGTGCTTCCTGGTATTGACCCGCAGCAAATACTGGCTCCAGCTTATCGCGCAATACCACCAAATGAGTAGCCAGTTTCAGCTCCGCCGGTTCTTTTAACACCGAAGCACGAACATGGTCATTCAGGGTATCAGTGGATTTTGCCAGAATATTTGACACACGCTTATTCGCGGCAGCCAATGCGGCGGCGGCATCCAGTGTGCGGAAATAGGTTACCGCTTTCACCCGAGCATCAAAATCAGCCGGTTTGGTTGGTCGACGAGCCAATACCGCCTGAATGGTATCGACGCTATGACCTTCATCCTGATACCAGGCGCGGAAGCGGCCCAGCATGAACTCAATCACTTCGTCGACCACTTTGGTGTTGGTTAGCTTGCTACCATATAGGCTCACGGCCTCTTCGGTCAGCGTTTGCAGGTCCAGCGGCAAATTCTTCTCAACGATAATACGCAATACACCCAACGCCGCGCGGCGCAGAGCGAATGGGTCTTTATCGCCTTTCGGATGTTGACCGATACCGAAAATCCCCGCCAGCGTGTCCATTTTATCGGCAATAGCCAATGCACAAGCAACCGGATTTGACGGCAAATCATCGCCCGCAAAACGTGGCTGATATTGCTCATTCAGCGCAACCGCAACGTCTTCAGCTTCACCATCGTGACGGGCGTAATGCATCCCCATCACACCTTGGGTGTCAGTGAATTCGAACACCATATTGGTCATCAGGTCGCACTTGGACAGCAAACCGGCGCGCGTGGCATGGTTAACATCAGCACCAATTTGCGCTGCAACCCAACCGGCCAGCGCTTGAATACGATCCGTTTTATCGCGCAAGGTGCCCAATTGCTGTTGGAACAGCACGGTTTCCAGACGCGGTAGATTGTCTTCAAGGCGTTTTTTACGGTCGGTATTAAAGAAGAACTCGGCATCTGCCAGACGTGGGCGTACCACTTTCTCGTTACCCGAAATAATCTGCTGAGGATCTTTCGATTCAATGTTGGCAACAAAGATAAAGTTTGGCAGCAAATTACCGGCAGTGTCGTAAACCGGGAAATATTTCTGGTCACCCTTCATGGTGTAAACCAGTGCTTCCGCAGGAACTGCCAGGAATTTCTCTTCAAACTTGGCAGTCAATACCACCGGCCATTCCACCAGTGACGCCACTTCTTCCAGCAGGCTTTCACTCAGATCAGCAATACCGCCAATCTTTTGTGCCGCCAATTCTGCATCACGCTTAATGATAGTTTTGCGCAATTCATAATCAGCAATGACTTTACCGCGCTCCAGCAAGACTTGCGGGTATTGGTCAGCATTATCGAGCGCAAACTCGGATTCACCCATAAAACGGTGACCACGAATAACGCGGTCTGAATCAATACCCAACACGGTGCCAGGAATCACTTCAGAACCTAACAGCATGGTCACGGTATGAACCGGGCGAACGAATTGGGTTTCTTTATCACCCCAGCGCATCAATTTAGGAATTGGCAATTTACTCAGCGCGGTTGTCACCATCCCCGCCAGCAATAATTGTGCTGATTGCCCTTTTACATGGGCGCGATACAGCAGCCATTCGCCTTTATCAGTGACCAGACGCTCCGCCTGATCCACAGTAATACCACAGCCACGCGCCCATCCTTCGGCCGCTTTGCTTGGTTTACCTTCAGCATCAAATGCTTGCGCAATTGCTGGGCCGCGTTTTTCAACTTCACGATCAGCCTGAGCAGCACTTAAATTAGCGACTTTTACCGCCAAACGGCGCGGCGCGGCATACCAAACAACTTCGCCGTGTGGCAAGTTGGCGCTATCGAGTTCAGCCGTAAAATTGGCAGCAAAAGATTCGGCCAGAGAACGAAGAGCCTTCGGCGGCAGCTCTTCCGTGCCGATTTCCACCAGGAAAGTCTGTTGAGTCATGACAGCCTCTTAGTTCTGATTCTTTTTGCACATAGGGAAGCCCAATGCCTCGCGAGAAGCATAATAAGCTTCGGCGACCGCTTTGGTCAGCGTACGAATGCGCAGAATATAACGCTGACGCTCAGTCACCGAGATGGCTTTACGGGCGTCGAGCAAGTTAAAGGTGTGGCCAGCTTTCAGAATGCGTTCATAGGCAGGCAGCGGCAGTGGGGTTTCCAGCGCCAGCAGTGACTGAGCTTCTTTCTCATACTGTTCAAAGCAGGAGAACAGGAAGTCCACATCGGCGTATTCAAAGTTATAGGTGGATTGCTCCACTTCATTCTGATGATAAATATCGCCGTAAGTGGTAGTCCCCAGCGGGCCGTCACACCAAATCAGGTCATAAACGCTGTCAACGCCCTGAATGTACATGGCGAGACGTTCCAGACCATAAGTAATTTCGCCAGTAACCGGTTTACATTCCAAACCGCCCACTTGCTGGAAGTAAGTGAACTGAGTGACTTCCATGCCGTTCAGCCACACTTCCCAGCCCAGACCCCAAGCACCCAGAGTTGGGTTCTCCCAGTTATCTTCGACAAAGCGAATGTCGTGGATCAACGGGTCAAGGCCCAGCTCTTTCAATGAACCTAAATAGAGTTCCTGAATGTTGTCTGGTGAAGGTTTGATAATCACCTGGAACTGATAATAGTGTTGCAGGCGGTTCGGGTTCTCACCGTAGCGACCATCGGTCGGGCGGCGTGAAGGTTGTACATAAGCGGCAGCGATTGGCTCTGGGCCAAGTGCACGCAGGCAGGTCATTGGGTGGGAGGTACCCGCGCCGACTTCCATGTCCAGTGGTTGAACAATGGTGCAGCCTTGGCGCGCCCAATAGTCCTGTAACGTCAGGATCAGGCCCTGAAAGGTCTTGGTATCAAACTTTTGCATGTTGGATTCGCACGCGATACAAGTGAATTAAAATGGAATGAGTCAGTATACCCGTTGACCGTAAGATATACAGCTTGAATCCGGCAAGATGCATGAATGAAAGTTAATTTGTTGATTAATTATCCGAATGAGAGAGGGAACCACGCGCCGTGGCTGACATAACCCATAGCGGGGTATAAAGAAAAATAGTTCTTTGGTTATCGCATATACGGTTGCTGACAACAACCTGCCCAGCAACCGTATATATGTAAGATTTTGAGAGGTTAACCCGCGCCGTCAACACTCAAAATTTTACACCTAACCTAGTCTTACACCGTTGGCGTTGTTGGCAAGGTTGGTGTTGATGGAAGGTGACTCATCGTTTGAGTCAGTGTTTTCATCATTGAGTCAATGACGCATTTCAGGTCCAGCATACTGCCAGCACTCAAACAACTTACAACCGGTGGAGTTGGCGGTACTATTGTATCTATGCCCGGCACTGTTGGTGTGGTCGGTAACACAGAGGTAATATCAGTGGCCATTACCTGCCCGGAACTTAATAGCAGAGCAAAAGCAGCACCTGTCAGAAGAGATTTACTGGAGTGTTTTATATTCTTCATCATATTAATGATCCTATAAAGTATTTAAAGAAATACCAAAAGCAGCGTTTTATGCTTGTGGCAATACAATTATTGCCCAAAAAAGATAATATTCAAGAAAATAACTCAATAAAAACATATAGATGACTAATAGATATATAATTAGTGATTATCTTTAAAAATATTGTTTACCTAATTAAAAGCATTTCCTCAGTGGAAAAAATTCAAATAATCAGATAACTAACGCAAATTATAGGTGGGTTTTCTCACCACACTTCCCCCCTATTTTTCAGGGCAAAGGGCAGCCAAACCAACATTTCCATTGCACCGGCGGGGGCACAGTGAAAGAGGACATTGAGGAATAACTGCCTGTCGGATATAAAACAGCATCGTTGAGGGGGCACTCGTCGGAGGTATCGTCATCACACTTGTCACTACAGGGGTGGCATAAAAGCAGCTCCTCACTCGACAGATGTGACATTGCCGTAGGAACAACCGCAAGAAATAATCCCAGACAGAATGAAGCTGCCAAGAATGACTTCAGAGTCTTTTGCTTAATTTGCATGTTATTAACTCCAATATAATTTAAAATAACAAAAATAACAGATTATTATTCTGTACATGGTTAATTATTAAACAATAACTGCCTGCGTCAAATTTATTATTCAATATAAAATTACGTTGGTTGCTTATCGTTATCTGAACCGCCATTATTCCTCACTCAGTCAGACAATAAACAGGAAGTCAGGTTATGGATTTACAGCGCTGCGGTTGGGTCACCTCAGATCCCCTTTATCTTGCTTATCACGATACCGAATGGGGAATTCCGCGTACCGATAGCCAAGCATTATTCGAGATGCTTTGCCTCGAAGGTCAACAAGCCGGGCTTTCGTGGATAACCGTGCTGAAAAAACGCGAACACTATCGCAAATGCTTCCATAACTTTGATCCCGTGCGTGTGGCAAAAATGGGGCCAGAAGAGGTCGAGAAACTGGTGCTAGACAGCGGTATTATCCGCCACCGCGGTAAGATTCAGGCCATTATCACCAATGCTCAGGCCTACCTGGCAATGGAAGCCAACGGCGAAGATTTTTCGCGTTTTATCTGGAGTTTTGTCGACGGTGAGCCAAAAATTAACCATTGGTGGTGTTTGGCTGAATGCCCGGCAACAACACCAATCTCAGATGCGATGTCAAAAGCACTCAAAAAACGAGGTTTTAAGTTTATCGGCTCCACCATTTGCTATGCCTTTATGCAGGCCAGTGGGCTGGCGAACGATCATCTGGCGAGCTGTTTTTGCCACCCGGATAACGTAGTAAAATGATAAGAACTTACCAACCGGACGATCTTGATGCCGTCATGCAATTGTGGTTGAGCAGCACAATTGCTGCGCATCCTTTTGTTACCGAACAATATTGGCACGAGAGCGCCTCGTTGGTGCGAGATACCTATCTTCCGGCGGCGCGGACTTGGGTGTATTTATCGCAAGAAGTACAATTGGAATCCACTGCCGGCGGAAACGCTATTGTCGGATTTATTAGTATCCTTGAAGAACAACTGGTAGGCGCATTATTTGTTGACCAATTCTATTACGGTAAAGGGGTGGGAAAAATACTGATGGATGGCGTTCAGCAACACTATAAAGCGCTAACCCTGGAGGTTTATCAAAAAAATTACCGGGCTTATCAATTTTATCGTAAGCAAGGTTTTATTGTCACCGCACGGGCCTACAATGCGGAAACTAAAAACGTTATTTTAACTATGCAATGGCAATGCCATCAGTAAATAAACCATCGAATATTCCAGCATGGTTTAGTCTAATTAAATACTCATCATCTTCGCTTCACATATTTAATATAACATTCCCAATAAAAAAAATTCCACCCCATAAAAGAACAAAAAATAAATAAAGAGATGATTAAAGAGCTTATTCACTTTCTATTCTCTATAGTAGCCATTGGACTTGTCGTTTTAAAAAACATTAATAATATAACACAAGAATGACACGGAGTTATTATGCATAAAAAACATAATTTGTTATTTTCACTCTGTATATTGTTACCTCCACTAGTTTACTCTGGGTTGGAGATATCTTTTGATTATGCCACTTCTCCAATGCAAAATAACACTGAGTGCCATCATGATTTAATTGATGAAAAAACCCATTTCTATCAAGAAGATAATATCAATTCAGATATCAAAGATAATAAAATAGAAATTATTACAGAAAATAATAATTCTTGGGTCTGTGAAATAAACTGCATAATATCAAGTAAAATGATTATTCCTTTGAACGATCTATTTTCCATTGTTACTGATCAAGAACGTCAAAATAAAGTGGCGTTATTTAATTTTGAATTAAATCGTCATTCTACATTTAATATAAACCTGGAAGATAACATCGACATTACTATTGATGAAGATGAGATGTATATTCTGGCCTCTGACATAAACAGTCAGCAAATTAATTATAAACTTCATCCAGACACCACGGCCATTGCATTTATTTTCGAGATTTCAAATGGAAGGTTAGCAATAAATTACCTGGAAAGTAATTCTGCTAAACAGGGCTATCTATCTCCCACTCTTATTTTTAACGCCGAACGGACAAATAATCCCACTGTTTTCCCCGACTTGGCTATTTATAACAATCTCCTCAACGGCCCCTTAGTTATGAATCGCTATCTGATGGCCACCATGAGTGATAACCACCGCACCAAACGGGGGGCGGTGGGAGTTATGGGCTGTCTGTTGTCCGGCCCTTTGGCCCTTTACAATGTAGTGGTGCATGGGCGTTGTGATCAGGTGGAGTCGGCCTGGGCCAGTATTAAGTCATTTTTTTCTGGTCAAGATAAAGCGAAAATGCAGCTAATCGCAGGTTCAGCAACAGCCTTAAAACCGCTCCCAGCAAAAACAGAAAAGCAGTCTGATACACTGAGATTAACCCATATCGACCTCCCTTCATTGCACCAACAGAGCTTAACTCTGCCCGCTGTAGCAAAAGCTTGTCATATTCCGCTGGAAAATTTAGTGAGCAGCCGCTTTCCGCGCCAGTTAGATGGGCCAGCCTGTGGCTCCTGGCTATCACGGCTACTGGCCGATTTTACCTTACTGTTTGGGAGTAGTTTGCGTGATTGGTCGATGGAGCACTTACGTCAGGTGTTGGATAGCGCTATTGATGCAGATAGCACTGGGTATGCCGGGATTGATACCGGAACAGAACTACGGCTGATGCAGGGAGTGAGAAGAGGAGTCAGAGAGCTTGGCCGGGCAGAGGCTATCAATCAAATCACTCGCTCATTTCATTATGCAGAAAGGGAACTTGCCCACTATTACTTACAGACAAATGGTGAAGATACCATGCCCTCGGCAGCTCAAAACCTCCCTTTAGGGCACTATGTGCTGTCCCTGGATACCTATGTCCCCATGACAGAGCCCGTGCCGGTGCGTATTCGCAGAAATGGTGAATGGGAAACATCAGATTCATTGGCTTTTCAAATAGAAATTATCTCAGGAGAACATCAAGAAGAAGAGAGGGAGCTACGCGCAGCTTCCCTGGAGGTTATCAATGAATGGTACGAAAAATATCATACCCTAACCTATGGCACGATGTTAACGGAAGATAAGGAAACCCATAAAGAGACCAGAACCCCTGTTACTGCCGCAGATAGAATCATTTATTCTGCACGCATTGCCAGCAATTCATTGAAAATTCACTTAGAAGAAAATACACCGGGTTATTTATTTGTCATTGTGAAAATCAATGGAGAAATTATCCATATGTTAGAGGCGGTAAAATATTATATTAACGATGAGCCACAAGAAGGACATTATTATCTGGCAAACTTTCTCACCGTGCCAAAATATATCATAGATGCAGATTCTGACGGCAGTATTCGAGGAGCCGGCACTGCCGCAGTTCATGGATTAGCTCGTTACCTTAAAAATAAAGGAGTTAAATTCATCCACTCCGATGTATTTTCAGACCCCTCTGCCAGAGTGAAACAAAAGCTGGGCTTTGAGCATGATGAACTTTAAATTTTATTATTTAATATACGTTATGGAGTCAATATGAATAAATCATTATTTCTCTATTTACTCGCCATACTTTATTCAGAGAGTGCTAAGTCAAAAAATATCGTCCCGGAAGAATCGACAGGAGAACCATTATATTTCAAGGAAATAATATCAGCGCCAACATGTTTCTATGCTGAAGATAATTTCCAGGGTGAGTCTTTTTGCCTGACTGCGCCGGAAGCTATCGACCTTTATAATAGGAAAGATAGTCATCTCAATGACAGAATATCTTCCATTAAGATTCCAGCGGAGACACAGGTTACTATTTATAAAAATGATCATTTTAATTCACCTCATTACAATCTAACCGAATCAGTTGACTTAGTGTGGCTAAAAAAAATGGGCATGGCAGGCCAGATTAGCGCCATTAAAATTCTCGACTCCCCCGGTTTTTGCATACAAGATTGCGTGGTGATTAAAGAAAATAAAATCGAATTAAATCGCACATTGGGAAAATACTATTCAGAATTTGGCGAAGTAAACAAACTTATATTAATGAATATCGACATTAATAATGAGAGCAATTTTGGTGTGGTTTTTTTTGACTATCCACAAATTGTTGTGGTTGGAAAAGATCTGTTTTTCTATACCGCAGGAAAAAGCGAACCGCTCAATATGAGGATAAGTGATAATGCTGATAACTTATCTTTATTGTTTAAATTAAATGACCAGGGTTTGGGATTTCAATACCTTGAAGCTGAAGGAACCACCCCCCTCAATACTCCATTTTGGATTAACACTCAATATTCCTCTGGAAACTTAGCTGATTTACACATCATTAATGGTATTCCCGATAATGACCGGGGAAACATACCAGAGGATATCCAGCCATTAATACTGAATAAAACTATAATGGCGATAAATAAGCATTCTCATCGCGATAAACGCGGAGCTTTAGGGATCGCCGGCTGTGTGGGTATTCCCTTGCTGGCAATTTATAATTTGGTGGTTCAGGGCCGCTGTAATCAACTTGATAAACTGGTAGGAGCGAATGAGTTTTCTCACCACGATGGGGAGGGGAAAACACAGGTCGTGGCCGGTTCAGCAAAGCCCCTTGCTGCGGTACAAACCACCAGCATTTCATTAGATAAACCGACGCCATCAATGTTGGTCTTAGCCCATCTCGATACTCACCTACATAATCAGGCAGTGACTTTACCGGCAGTGGCAAAAACCTGTAAAACCTCGGTGGAGGCAATTATCGCCGCCCGCTATCCTCGTCAAACAGGAATGCGCTGTGGGTCCCGGCTGTCTATTCTACTGGCTGATTTTACATTGCTTTTTGGCGAAAACTTATTGGATTGGACAACCGAGCATTTAACCCAAGTTTTACAAAGTATTAGTGAGCATGGTACCACTGGCTATGCGGGATCTGACCAAGTAACAGAATCCAGATTGGTTGAAGGAGTGCAGGAAGCTATATCTGATTTGGGGCTTAGCCCATTGACCACTCTATTGGAGGAGGCCTTCGATTATGCATTATTAAATTATGCTCGCTATTTTATACACAATGAAAACCAAGAGACTTTTTCCTCTCCTCAAGCAGCGCAAAGTCTACCACTGGGTGATTATATTTTACCCTTAGAAAACTATATTCATCCCGCGCAACCGCCTGTACCACTGATTATGGATAATGGCGAATGGGTTAGACCCGAAGACTTATATTTTGAAATAGCGGTCATTCCCGGTGGCGATCAACATATCGAGACAAATTTAACCGCGGAAATAGCCGAGGTTATTAATGACTGGCGTCAATTTTATAATCAGGTTGAATATCAAGCAGATAATAACGGCTCACCTTTAACGACGCGCGATAGAACAATCTATGCCGCCAGGATAACCAGTAAAATGCTGTATCACATGTTAATGGATAACTCTGCCGACTATCAGTTTGTCGTTGTTAAACTCAAGGGGAAGATTGTGAGTATTTTAGCCTCATTAAATGATGCCAATAATGAGGATAGCTATATTAATTTCTCGGTCACCCACCCACAGTATGTATTAAATCCTCATAAAAATGGTAGCGTTCGGGGGGCTGGCACCGCAGCTGTCAGAGAGTTAGCGCGCTATCTGAAAGAAAAGGGGAAAAAAACCCTCAGTTCCAATGTGATTTCACAACCTTCAGCAATTGTTAAGAATAAACTGGGTTTTATATATAAAGATGAACTCTAAATCTGCTCTGTGTCGGGATCCATGCTGGCACAGGGTTATTTCATCCTTATTCGACTGCAACGCGATATACACAGCGGCGTGAGCCCGAAAGTATATGCTCAGTTCGCTCGACCGGTGCTTGTAATACCTCCCGAAAAACATCTAATTCCGCTCGACAGAATCCCTGACAGGTCGTTGCCGCAGCGCAAATAGGGCAATGGTTTTCAATCAGTAATATCGAACCGTCGGCCTGAGTTTGACACTCCGCCATGTACCCCTCCTGAGAGCGGATCGCCACCAGCCGCTCCACCCGTTCATCAATACTATTGGCCCCTTTCATCGCCTCGCAATAGAGTTCGCGCGTTTCCTGCTCACGGGTATCTATCAGTAAATTAAGCGCTTCTTCGCCTAATTTGGTGCGCACCATCCGCAATAATTGCACCGTTAACTCGCCGTGAGCATCCGGAAAGCGGGCATTCCCGGCCTCAGTAAGCTGCCAAAGTTGGATAGGCCGCCCTACGCCTTTGGCCTGCGCCACGGCGACAACCAGCCCGTCTTTGGCTAATTTTACAAATTGTTGTCGTGCTGCTTCCCCCGTGGTGCCGAGGATCTTGCCCGCATCTGTGGCTTGCAAGGGGCCACGAGTCTTCAGCAACATCAACAGACGCTCAGCAACAGACTGTGGTTGACTGGTAGAATGGTCGATATTCATATCTTCCCCGCTATCATGGGTGCGCTTTCTATTTTAACGAATGATTGCCAGTATAACATTTTACAAGCTTATGCTTGACTTATTATCAGTGCCCAGCCTAAATTATTCCAAGAATTTACTTGTTTAACTTTATCGTAACAACACTTTGTCGTAACAACAACAGCAACTCAACAACCAGATTTCTGGCAGGATGGAAAACGTGATAATGAATGATGCAAGCCGTTGGAGTGATTTGTTCTCCGGCAAGAACGCGGCTTTTGCCATAGCCCTGTCAGGCGGCGTAGTGTTACACGCGATCAATATTTATATCGCCACCACGATTTTACCGTCGGTGGTGCTCGAAATTAATGGTCTGAATTTATATGCCTGGAACACCACCCTGTTTGTCACCGCGTCAATCCTCGGTTCCGCACTTTCTGCCCGTTTACTCAGTGGTTACGGCGCACGTAGCGCGTATTTATTTGCCTCACTGACCTTTATGCTGGGCAGTGCCTTATGTGCCATGGCACCCAACATGCCGCTGATGCTGGTTGGCCGAACCGTGCAGGGGCTGGGCGGTGGGTTTCTGTTCGCACTCTCTTACGCCATGATTAATCTAGTATTTCCACAATCATTGTGGCCCAGAGCAATGGCGCTCATTTCAGGAATGTGGGGGGTGGCAACCCTGATTGGCCCCGCCATTGGCGGCATCTTCGCGGAACTGAACGCCTGGCGATTTGCCTTCTGGACGTTGCTGCCCGTGACCCTAATTTATGCTATTTTCACCTGGCGCATCCTGCCGAAAGGGAGATCCAGCACCGCCGTCACCTCGACATTACCAGTAACCCAGCTGGTGCTATTAACCGCAATTGTCCTGACGATTTCCGCCAGCAGTATTGCTAGCAGCGGCCTGACGAATCTGCTGGGAATCGGATTGGCGGTTTTACTGTTAGTGCTGTTATTGCGCATTGAATCCCGCGCCACTTCGCGCTTACTGCCAAAAGGTGCATTGCGCCTAAATTCCCCCTTGGCGGCGCTCTATATCACCATTTCTTTACTGGCGATCGGCATTACCTGCGAGATTTTTGTCCCTTATTTCTTACAAACCTTGCACGGCCAATCACCGCTGATTTCTGGCTATATCGCCGCCACGATGGCAGCGGGCTGGACAATTTCTGAAGTCATGAGTGCTGGCTGGAAGAAATCAGGTGTTCGTTGGGCGATTATCAGCGGCCCAGTTATTGTGCTGGTAGGGATAATTGCGCTCGCCATTCTGATACCGGTCAGCTCATTGGGCGGGTGGGTGCAGATGGGCCCTATCGCCATCGCGCTGACATTAGTGGGCTTTGGTATTGGTTTTGGCTGGCCGCACCTGCTGACCCGCATTCTGCAAGTGGCTGCTGAAGAAGATAAAGATATTGCCGGGGCCTCGATTACCACGGTACAGATGTTTGCCACCGCAGTGGGGGCGGCAATAGCCGGAATGGTAGCCAACCTTTCGGGGCTTAATTTCCCCGGCGGGGTCGCGGGTGCCGAAAACACCGCCCATTGGTTATTTACGCTGTATGCCATTGCCCCTGCACTGGCGATTATCACCGCGCTACGCTGCGCCGCCATTCGCTTGCCCGGCTTTGCTGTTAAAAGCACCGCCAGTCACGAAGCATAATAAATGATGAGAGCCAACCTGCTCAAACAGGTTGGTTTTTTCATTGCTCGTAACATTATAAGGGCGATTAGCGCTTGATCCCGCACCACTCTTTGCTGTTATTCTGGCTTTAAATCTTAATATTAATCCTATTGACCCAAAGTCATTGGAGGTTGCGATGAAGCCGTCTATTGTGCTGTACAAAAGTATTCCCGCTGATCTACATCAGCGTTTAGAGCAACATTTTACCGTAAACAGTTTTGAGGGTTTATCTTCAGATAATCAGCCTGAGCTATTGGCTGCGCTGCAACAGGCGGAAGGACTTATCGGTTCCGGCGGTAAAATTGATCAGACTTTCTTGCAATTAGCACCTCGGCTGCGCGCTGCTTCAACCATTTCTGTCGGTTATGACAATTTTGATGTCGATGCGCTGAACCAGCGCGGAATTGTATTAATGCACACGCCGACCGTTTTGACTGAAACAGTGGCCGACACCATGATGACGCTGGTGCTTTCCACTGCTCGTCGGGTTGTCGAGTTGGCTGAGCGCGTGAAAGCCGGTGAGTGGCAAGACAGCATTGGTGATGATTGGTTTGGCGTCGATGTTCATCATAAAACTATTGGCATTCTCGGCATGGGCCGGATTGGCATGGCGCTAGCCCAACGGGCACATTTTGGTTTCAGCATGCCGGTGCTGTACACCAGCCGTCGCCCACATGAAGAAGCGGAAAAGCGCTTTGGTGCTCGCCGCTGCTCACTCGATACATTGCTGGCTGAGGTCGATTTCCTCTGCATTACCCTGCCGATGACCGAGCAGACTTATCATATGATTGGCCGTGAACAACTGGCTAAAATGAAATCCAGCGCCATTTTGATCAATGCAGGCCGTGGGCCAGTCGTGGATGAAAAAGCACTGATTGCGGCCCTACAAGATGGCACTATTCATGGCGCGGGCTTGGATGTATTTGAACAAGAACCTCTGCCGGTGGATTCGCCATTACTCACATTACGCAATGTGGTGGCCGTGCCGCATATTGGTTCCGCCACCCACGAAACTCGCTACAACATGGCCGCCTGCGCGGTGGATAACCTGATTGCCGCACTGACCGGCACTGTCACAGAAAACTGCGTCAATCCGCAGGTATTGCAGAAAATATAAGCGACTCGATTGGTCTGCTTGCAGGCCAAATCCCCCTCCTCCATCGCCCTCCTCCCTACAATAATCCCTAGAGGATGAGGCTATTTCTTCGCCGTCTGGCACTCTGATATTCATAAAGATTTATACGTTTCTCAGACCCAAGGAAGACGCGCGATGAAATATCTTACTTTCCCTCTGCTTCTGGTTTTGTCACCGGCAGTGATGGCGAACTGGTCACTGCCCCATTTCCCGGCTTTTACTGAACAAGACAGTGGCGTTTTCCTGAGTAGCAGCGCCCTAACAAAAGGGGAATACACCCTTAAATTTCATCAAGATAAACAGTGCTGGCAGCCCACCGGCCCAGTAAAATTGAATCAGACATTTTCGCTGCAGCCTTGCCAAAATCAGGCCGATATCCACTGGAAGCTGTTCCGCGATGGCCAATATCAGATGCGGATTGATACCCGCAGCGGCACCCCCACACTCACTTTGAGCATCAAAGAGCCGGTGGCGGAAACCGTCAAAGTCGTAACACACAGTTGTCAGCGCTGGGACGGCAAACCGGTGACAATTGATGTCAGTAAAACCTTCGCTGAGGGGGAAATGGTGCGGGATTTCTACTCCGGGCAAACGACGAAAGTCTCCCTCGGTAAAATCACGCTGCAACCCACTCCCGAGAGCGGGGGCTTATTGTTATTGGAATCAGCCCAAACCCAGCAAGCCGCGCCATTTAGTTGGCAAAATGCCACCGTCTATTTTGCCCTGACTGACCGCTTTAAAAACGGCAACCCCGACAATGACCATAGCTATGGCCGCCATGGCGATGGCATGGAGGAAATCGGCACTTTCCACGGCGGAGATTTGGCCGGATTAACAGAAAAACTTGATTATCTTCAACAGATTGGAGTCAACGCACTGTGGATAACCTCCCCGCTAGAGCAAATCCACGGCTGGGTCGGCGGCGGTACCAAAGGTGATTTCCCACATTATGCTTATCATGGTTATTACGGCCTGGATTGGTCACGTTTAGATGCCAATATGGGTACCGAACAAGATTTGCATAAACTGGTTGAGCAAGCCCATAAACGCGGCATTCGTATTCTATTTGATGTGGTAATGAACCATATGGGATATGCCACTCTGGCAGATATGCAAAGCTACCAATTCGGCTCGCTGTATCTGCAAGGCGATTCGTTAGAAAAAACACTGGGCAAAAACTGGACTGACTGGACTCCTGGCAAAGGGCAAAACTGGCATAGTTTTAACGATTATATTAATTTCAGTGATAAATCCGCCTGGGATAACTGGTGGGGCAAGAAGTGGATCCGCACTGATATTGGCGATTATGACTCCCCCGGTTATGACGATCTGACCATGTCGCTGGCTTTTCTGCCGGACATCAAAACAGAATCCACTCAAGCGAGTGGCTTGCCGGTGTTTTACCGCCATAAACCGGATACTGCCGCGCGGGAAATTGCTGGTGCCACTCCACGTGATTATCTAACTCATTGGTTGAGCCAATGGGTTCGCGATTATGGTATCGACGGTTTTCGTGTAGACACCGCCAAGCATGTCGAGAAACCCGCCTGGCAACAACTAAAGCTGCAAAGCGCGGCGGCTCTGGCCGAGTGGAAAGCGGCTCACCCTGACCAAGCACTGGATGACTTGCCATTCTGGATGACGGGAGAAGCTTGGGGCCACGGGGTGATGAAAAGTGATTATTACCAAAATGGCTTCGATGCCATGATTAACTTTGATTTTCAGGATCAAGCTAAACAAGCGCTGGCGTGCTTCTCATCGATTGACGGCACCTATCAGCAAATGGCTGATAAACTGCAAGGTTTCAATGTGTTGAGTTATATTTCATCCCATGATACCCGGCTATTTTTTAAAGATGACGCGCAACAGTCATTGGTGAAACAGCAACGCGCGGGCGACCTGCTGCTACTGGCTCCAGGGGCGGTGCAAATTTTCTATGGTGATGAAAGCGGGCGAGAATTTGGCCCAACCGGCTCAGACCCATTGCAGGGAACCCGATCAGATATGAACTGGGATGAACTGACGGGTGAAAAAGGTGCGCTGTTGGCGCATTGGCAAAAAGTCAGTCAGTTCCGCGCTCGCCATCCGGCCATTGGTGCTGGTGTGCAGCAATCGCAACAAACTGCTGATTACTATGCTTTTAGCCGCCAACATCAAGGTGATAAAGTCTTGGTCGTTTGGGTTGGCGACAAAAAAGAGTAATTAAGTATATTATTTCGAAATAACACTTCCTACCGATATTTTCGCGCGGTAGGAAGAAACCTTTCCGCATTGCGTCCGTTTTTATCTGCGAGTATGGTAGTTGTTCACTTACGGATAACAATAAATTTTCATTTATGAAGTTTTCACTTTTCGGCGACAAATTCACCCGCTACGCGGGCATTACCAGATTGATGGACGACCTCAACGACGGCCTGAGAACCCCAGGTTCTATCATGCTTGGCGGCGGTAATCCGGCACATATTCCTGAAATGGATGCTTACTTTCAGCAACTTTGTCAGGACATGCTGGAAAGCGGGAAGCTGACCGAGGCGTTGTGCAATTACGATGGGCCACAAGGCAAAGATTTACTGCTGAAAGCATTGGCAACAATGCTGCAAGATGAGCTGGGTTGGCAAATTGAGCCACAGAACATTGCACTGACAAATGGCAGTCAAAGCGCGTTTTTCTACTTATTTAATCTCTTCGCTGGCCGCTATGCCGATGGCACCCGTCGGCGGGTATTATTCCCACTGGCACCAGAGTATCTCGGATATGCCGACGCGGGCCTCGACGAAGATTTATTCGTCTCCGCCAAGCCCAATATTGAGCTACTGCCCGAAGGGCAATTCAAATATCACGTCGATTTTGAGCATCTCAATATTACTGATGATATTGGCCTGATATGCGTCTCGCGGCCCACCAACCCGACCGGGAATGTGATTACTGACGATGAGTTAATCGGCCTTGATGTTATTGCTCAGCAACGTGGTATTCCGTTATTGATTGATAACGCTTATGGCGTGCCATTCCCCGGCATTATCTTTACCGATGCGACCCCACTGTGGAACCCGAATATCATTCTGTGCATGAGCTTGTCGAAGCTGGGCCTGCCGGGTTCGCGCTGCGGGATTGTGATTGCCGATGAGAAAGTCATTTCGGCGCTCACCAATATGAATGGCATTATCAGTCTGTCACCGGGCAGCATGGGGCCAGCTATTGCTGCCGAAATGATTGCGCGCGGGGATTTGCTGCGTTTATCCAAAGAGGTCATCCGGCCATTCTATTTTGAGCGGGTACAGCAAACTATTGCTATCCTGCGCAAATACTTACCGCCGGAGCGCTGCTTGATCCACAAACCGGAAGGGGCGATATTCCTCTGGCTGTGGTTTAAAGATTTGCCGATCAGCACTGAACTGCTGTATCAGCGCCTGAAAAAGCGCGGTGTGTTGATGGTGCCGGGCCACTATTTCTTCCCCGGTCTGGAATATGATTGGCCGCATACCCATCAATGCATGCGGATGAATTATGTTCCAGCACCGGAAGATATCGAAAAGGGTGTGGCAATTCTGGCCGAAGAGGTTGAGCGGGCGTTTCAGGAAGCAAAGTGATTGGCTGAGAATAAATAGCTAAGGGCCGCTTATTCGGCGGCCCTCAGTTTTATTTTAAAACCATCTCAAAGTTATTATCTAACCCAACGTCACTATCTAACCCAAGGTCATTAGCGTCACATAGTTGTCCAAAACAATACGGCCAATATCTGCGGCGACATGATTCGTAAGAACATCGCCAGCGGGTAAACTGTTGCATAAGACAGTGCCGCTGCACCACTGGTCGGATGCAGACCATTGGCAAAAGCCAGCGCCGGTGGATCGGTCATTGAACCGGCTAACATGCCGCACAATGTCAGGTAGTTCATATTAGCCAACATACGCGCTAAAATCCCCACTGTTAGCAATGGAATTCCGGTAATCATCGCCCCGTAGCCAATCCACGCCAGCCCATCACCATTCACCAAAGTATTGATAAAATCACCGCCTGACTTCAGCCCGACCACTGACAAGAACAATACAATTCCCAGTTCACGCAGTGCCAGGTTGGCACTCGGCGGCATAAACCAATACAGTTTTCCGATGCTGCCAATACGCCCCAGAATAAGTGCGACAACCAGCGGGCCACCCGCCAAACCCAGACGTAAAGCCGCAGGGAACCCCGGAATAAAGAGCGGAATTGACCCTAACAACACCCCCAGACCGACACCGATAAATACCGGAAGCATCTGAACTTGCTGTAGTTTCTGTTGCGCATTACCGACAACAGCAGATACCGCCTCAATAGATTCCGGGCGGCCGACCAGATTAAGAATGTCACCAAATTGCAGGCTGGCACTATTACTGGCAACCAGTTCAATGCCCGCACGGTTTAAGCGGGTAATGGCCACGTCATACTTCTGCTTCAGATTAAGGTCGCGGATTTTTTTACCCAGCACCGCCTCATTGGTCACCACCACTCGGGCAGTTTGCAATGCCGTACCGGCGGTAGATAAGGTGACATCCACCTCTTCCCCGACCACCAGCCGTACTTTCTCCAAAGCTTCGCGCTGCCCGACCAAATGTAGATAATCGCCCAGTTCAATCACTGTGGCCGACAACGGCACCATCAGTAAGTCACCGCGTTTCAAGCGGGAACAGACCACTTCATCACTGTTGAGCAGCGGCACATCTTGTACGGATAGCCCATGCAGATTAGGGTTACGAACCGCCACATTCATAGTTTGCAGCAACTCGCGGTTCTGCCCGTGGCTACTATCAAACTCTTTCGCTTCGCGATCGATATTGATTTTAAAGAATAAACGAATCAGCCACATCACCAGCAAAATACCGCAAATGCCGAATGGATAGGCCATGGCATAACCCATCCCCATTTGGCTGACCAATTGCGGTGGCGAGCCTAAATCAGTGAGGATTTGCTGCGCCGCCCCGAGAGCCGGGGTGTTGGTGACTGCACCTGAAAATATGCCCAAAATGATAGGCAGCGGCACAGCAAACAACTTATGGATAATTGCGGTCACTAACCCGCCGACAATCACCATCAGAATAGCAAAGCTGTTAAGCCGCAACCCCGAGACCCGCAGTGAGGAGAAGAACCCCGGCCCCACCTGAATGCCGATGGTATAAACAAACAGAATCAGGCCAAATTCCTGAATGAAGTGCAGCATGTCCCCATTGAGAACTAATTGATAAGTTTGTGCAAAATGGCCCACGATAATGCCGCCAAATAACACCCCGCCGATACCTAACCCCACACCATAGATTTTCCAATTACCGATCCATAACCCCAATACGGCGACCAGCGCCAACATACTGACGGTAAGGGCGATAGCACTCATAAATCACTTCCTTGCCTAAGTTTAAAAACTGGCGGCCATGTGGAATCTCATTTGGGTCAGTCATGGCCTTAAATTCCTACAATTAGTAAGGATTCTGTCAGAAGGGGAAATGATTGACTGTGGGATACACCACAAAATGCACCGGAGAGTGGGGAAACTCTCCGGTGAAAAAACAAACACGGAAACTTATACCCAAATTAATTGGCGTTGCAGCGAGGCAGCAAGTGAACGAGTCCCGATGAGCTTACTCCAGTAAGTGATTCGGGTGAGGAAATGCCGCGAACAAAGCTGCGGCGTCAAGTAAGAAGGGTATATCGGTACCCCAGTGTGGGGTACCGAACATCATAACTACTGCTGTTCAGATTGCTCAGTTGCCGCCGGATTATCTAATACCTGGTGCTCTTGTGGAGCAGCACTGCCAATGCTAATACGCTGTGGTTGCAGCGCTTCTGGCACTTGGCGCAACAGATCAATATGCAGCAGACCGTTTTCGAATTGAGCATTATCAACATTCAGATGCTCTGCCAGCGTAAAGGTCAATGAGAACTCTTTATGAACCAAGCCTTGATGCAGGTATTCAACCTGTTTTTCAGCTGGTGCTGGCTTACCGCGAACAGTCAAACGCGGGCCTTCAACTTCAATATCCAGCTCACTCTGTTTAAAACCGGCTAATGCCAGTGAGATGCGATAATGGTTATCGTCAGTTTTCTCAATATTGTATGGCGGGAATCCCTGAGAATCCTGACCGCCCTGCATTGAGTTGGCTAATTTATCAAAACCAATCCACTGACGAAGCAAAGGTGACAAATCATAATTACGCATAGATATAACTCCTTCTGAGAAGCGAGATAAGATAATAAACAGTCACGAATTAGCGATATAAAAAACCTGAACGCAAGATACTGGCGTTATATTATTTCTCGCTATCAATCCGTGACTGGTCAGCCCCCGATTACGGCAGGCTAAACTCCGTTAAATAATGTAAATAACTTACACTGTTAAGTAGATTACTTAATTTCAATACGGCGTGGTTTTAAACTTTCCGGTACCAAACGCTCAAGGTCGATATACAGCAAGCCATTCACTAAATTGGCACCTTTAATTTTAATATGCTCCGCCAACTGGAATTTACGCTCGAAGTTACGCTCAGCGATACCCTGATACAAATAGGTGCGCTGCGCTGGCTCATTGGCATGAGAACCACGTATAATCAACAGGTTATCTTGTGTAACAATCTCCAATTCCTGCTCAGCAAAACCTGCCACCGCGATCGCGATGCGGTAGTTATTTTCGTCGACTAACTCGACGTTATAAGGAGGATAACCGCCATTACTTTGGTTCTGGCCGGATTCTAAAAGATTGAACAACCGGTCGAAACCGATAGCTGAACGATACAGTGGTGCAAGCTCGGAATTACGCATAAAAACTGCCTCCTAAATATATTAGCAAGGGTGTTATCATATTTTGTATTAAGCCTTCCACTATGGACAGGCTTATGGCCCGAATACCCTGTCGGCGTATTCTCTCTGGCCTGATAATAAAGTGGGACCGGTATTTTTCTTTTCAAGAGCAAAACAAAAAATTTTTTCGTGGAAAATATCCCAATAAGACGTTTATGACTCTAATTATTCGATAAATGCGCTGTTATAACTTACACTTAGCTCAAGTTACCCACAAGATTGAATTTTTGACCATAGGAACTGTCTGTAAGGTAGTGTAAAAATCATGTCAAAACCTGACACTGTTTGCTGGCTTATCGCGGTAACTTGTTACTCCCCGGTAGAATGAGAGCTGAATAAAATAATGAAAAATACAGTTATCCCTTTTGTTATCGGCTGTTCGCTGCTGTTGTCCGGCGGTTGTTCCAGTATTATGACGCACACCAGCAGCAGCCAGGGCTATTACTCCGGCACGGCTGCCAATGTGGCGATGCTCAAAGATGATAATACCGGTTGGGCGCTGCGCCCCTTATTGGCAGTGGACCTGCCTTTCTCTGCGGTGATGGACACCCTGCTCCTGCCATATGATTATTTACGTTCTGACAACGAAGATAAAATGGCCAACTCCCCACGCGAGCGTATCCGTCAGTCAGAAGCGCAGAATCCGCCAACCGTGCCTCCTGCTGCTACCCCGCTACCATGATCTAGCCAACATCCACGGTAACTATATTCAGGGTAACTATATCCACAGTAAATAGTTGCGCCAACCCGTCGATTTCCCGCATAAACGCGACTTTGGTGCCATCAGGTGAAAACACCACGGCATCCGCCAGTGGTGCAATTGCGCTCCGGGTGGTCAATCGCTGTAACCGACCGGTGGCACTATCACACTGCATCACACTGTTATCACACACAAATGCCAAACTGTGCCCTTGTGGATGCCAACTAAACGCCGACTGAATCCCCTGCTCCGTGAAGGTCAGTTGCCGTGGTTCGCCACCATTCGGTGAAACCAACCACAACTGCACCACACCCTGATCATCTTTCATTAAACAAGCAATGGCACTGCCGTCAGGTGAAGTGCGCAGCCAATGCCGTGGACTGGTCGCCAACCCAGGAAAACGCTTGTCGGCCGTGAAGGTTATCCGCCGCTGGCTGACACCTGCTGGTGGCGCGGGCAAGGTAGTTGGCGTTCCCTCAAGTGGCGCAGTTCCGGCGCGGGCGTAATCCCTGTCATGCGGCGGTAAATCAACAATAAAGACTTCCGGGATTTTTTCTCCCTGCGCCGAAAGTGTGTCGCCAATAAATGCCAATGCCCAACGCTGGCGAGTGCCATCCGCTTTCAGATAGCCCTGAACGCCCACCCAGCCCTCTTCATAAGCGCGGTTTATTTGGTCACTGCCCGCCAGGGGCTTGGGAGTGGTTCGAGTCACTAACACACAGAAATGGCTGCCATCATATTCACGCGGATGTTGCTTGGGCGGATTAACCCCCTGCAAAGGCAGGGCAACGCCGACATTGCGGCAATCCAGCGCGGGATCCCATTCATGCAGCACATGGTCGTTATAAGTAAAACTCAGACGGCTGCCGTCAGGACTGAAAACATGCACATGGCTGCCACCGCGCAATGCGCCGGGAGTATATGGCGCGGTGATGTCCATCGCATCCAATGTTACCGCCAGTTCTCTGTCCGGCTCAGTGACAATCACCCCTCGCCGGTGATGGAAATCATAATGCCAGTGATTATCTGGGTGCTCCGGGCCATGGATAAAGACATAGCGGGCGGGTTTATCAGGGCTTACCGTCACCACCCCGACATGCGCACCATGCTGAGCACGATAAATGACTTCAATATCACCGGTTATACAATTTACCCGCTCAATGGTTAAACCACTAAACGTACTGCCGTTAGGCCGCACATCATATGCCAGCCATTGGCTATCCGGCGTCCAAACATTGATATTAGTGAGTTGATGACCTCTGGGATCAAAAGTGAGTTGCTGTTCCTGCAAGGCCATGCTGGCTCCGGACGCGATTACGCTGATAATGATTCATTATGCTGAATTATATCATCCTCATATCTTATTACTGTAAGCCCAGTCAGCAATAAACTGTCGCTATTTAGAAGAAATAGTCTAATATAGATTTTTTATTCTAAACAAAAGTTCTCTATGCTTAGCCGATACCAGCCCATTGCCGATGCGATAGCCACACTTTTCTCTCCTTATGCGGAAGTTGCCCTCCACGACTTAGCCAGCCAAACACTGGTTTATATCGCGAATAACTATTCACAGCGGGAATTGGGGGAAGACTCCAACCTCAGCGACCTGCAATTTGATCAACACTCGCAGGTGATTGGCCCTTACCAAAAGCGCAACTGGGATGGCCGCCAACTGCGCTCCATCAGCACTGTGCTGCGGGATGACCATGGGCAACCTATCGGGCTGCTGTGCATCAATCTGGACATTACTGTCTTTGAAAGTGCCAAAGCGGCACTGGATATATTCCTGTCGGGCCATCAAATGCAACCGCAGCCTGATGTGCTGTTCCAGGATGACTGGCAGGAGCGCATCAATACTTACATACACCACTGGCTGCAACAGCAAAAACTCACTCTGGCGACATTGAACAATGTTAACCGCCGAAAGTTGATTGAGGCACTTTACCAACAGGGTGCATTTAACGGCAAAAATGCTGCTGGCTATGTCGCAAAAATCCTTAACATCGCCCGTGCCACTGTTTATAACCAACTAAAAAATATAAAAAATACATAAACTTAAAGGAATTAACATGAACACATTATTTGATGCTATTAAAGAGGCCCATCAGGTATTACGCCCTCAAGTGAGAGTGACGCCGCTGGAATATAGCCCATTGCTGTCCCAGCACAGTGGTTGTGAAATCTATCTCAAATGTGAGCATCTACAGCACACCGGTTCCTTTAAATTTCGCGGAGCCAGTAACAAATTGCGTTTATTAACTGACGAACAGCGCCAACAAGGTGTTATCACCGCGTCGACCGGTAATCACGGGCAAGCCATGGCACTGGCCGGGAAACTGGCGGGGGTTAAGGCCACTATTTATGCACCGGAGCAGGCGGCGGCCATCAAATTAGAGGCTATCCGCGCACTGGGTGGAGAGGTTGAACTGATTCCAGGGGATGCATTAAATGCCGAGCTGGCGGCTGATAGCGCCGCACAACAGCAAGGCAAAATCTATATCTCACCTTATAACGATGAACAAATTATCGCCGGACAAGGGACTTGCGGCATGGAGATGGTTGAACAGCAGCCGAATCTTGATGCTGTCTTTGTGGCGGTCGGTGGCGGTGGGCTGATTTCCGGCATTGCAACCGTACTAAAGAAACTCTCTGATAAAACTCAAATTATTGGGTGCTGGCCCGCCAATGCCACCAGTATGTATACCAGTTTGGAAAATGGCCAAATTCAGGAAGTGGCGGAGCAAGAAACCCTGTCTGATGGCACGGCCGGAGGGGTTGAACCGGGGGCGATAACTTTCGCCCTTTGCCAGCAATTAATTGATCAGAAAGTGCTGGTGAGTGAGCAAGAAATCAAAGATGCGATGCGCTTGATCGCCCGCACTGACCGCTGGATGATTGAAGGCGCTGCTGGGGTGGCGTTAGCGGCAGCGCTGAAACTGGCACCGCATTGGCAAGGCAAGAAAGTTGCGGTGGTATTGTGCGGGAAGAATATCGTGCTAGAAAAATACCTGGGAGCGGTCAGCGAATGATTATTCTGAGTAAGCAGCAGATTCTCGACAAGTTCAATGCTGATGCCATCACGTTACTGCTCAAACAAGGCTTTATTGCTTTTAGTCAAAAACAGGTGCAAATGCCCCCAGTGCAGCACTTGCTGTTTGAACAGACCAATGGCGATTGCTGTATTAAAAGTGGCTATTTGCAGGGCGATAGACAATTCGTCGTGAAAGTTTCGGGCGGTTTTTATGATAATCCCGCTAAAGAGCTAGCGAGTAACCAAGGGTTGATGATGGCGTTTTCTGCCCAAACCGGCGAGCCGCAAGCCCTATTACTGGATGAGGGCTGGTTGACCGCGCTGCGCACAGCATTGGCTGGGCGAATTGTTGCCGAGCTATGTGCACCAAAACATATCAGTGCCATAGGTATCGTCGGCACCGGCATGCAAGCACGACTGCATCTGACGTACCTGAAAAGTGTCATTCCATGCCGCCAGCTATGGGTCTGGGGCCGCAGTGAGACAGCATTAGAGGAATACCGTCAATATGCTCAGGCGGAGGGTTTTGAAGTCAATATCACCTTGGATGCCGCGGTGTTAGGCCGTCATTGCCAGTTTATTGTGACCACCACACCCAGCCGAGAAGCTATTTTACAAGCTGTAGATATTCAGCCAGGAACTCACATTACGGCAGTCGGTGCTGATGGTGCAGGTAAGCACGAACTGGCCCCTGAACTGGTCGCCAAAGCCGATAAAATCTTGGTGGATTCATGGGAGCAATGCACTGAATTTGGTGAAATCTCATCAGCATTTCAACAGCGACTATTAGCGCATCACACCTTAACCGAGATGGGTACAGTTTTAGCTCAGGGCGTACCTTTCAGAGACAATGAACAGCAGATTACCTTAGCGGATTTAACCGGATTAGGGATTCAGGATGTGCAAATAGTGAAAGGGATTCTGGGGCGATAAAAGAGAGGGTAGGCTTTTATATTCTCTCTGTTGACTCTAAAAGCACATTTGAGCTGCCGAGTGAAGAATGCAGCCAGGGAAATCCGGCAGGACGCCGGATTTAGGCGTGCTTGAGCAAAAGATTGCAAATCACGCCGTCCCGCCAGTGTAGTGATGAGCCGAGTGGCACCCACGAAGTGGGCAAACGATACGTGCAAAAGCGCAGGGGTTCCAAGAGGGTTACGCGCTTGTAACCCCTTTGGCGGCTGAGGCATCGGAAGTAAGCTGAGCGCCGATCTCATATCAACCGAACCAAGCACCTAATTTGTAATAGAGCAGACCCAATCAAAACTCAGAGCACATATTTCTCAATGGCCAGCGCGACACCATCTTCAATATTAGTGCCTGTCACAAACTGCGCTATCTCTTTCAGTTCGGGAATAGCATTTCCCATTGCAACACCCACGCCGGCATAATTCACCATCGCAATATCATTACCTTGATCACCCAGTGCCATTACATTTTCCTGCGCAATGCCTAAATGATCAGCCAGCATTTTCACCCCCGTCCCCTTATCGACTCGTTTACTCAGAATCTCCAGGTAAAAAGGCGCACTTTTCATAATAGTGAAACGCTCAAAAGCTTCAGCGGGCATCATTTTCAATGCACGGTCCAGTTTTTCTGGCTCATCAATCATCATCACTTTCGGGAAGCGTAACTTGGGATCCATTTCCTCTACCGCCCGATATTTCAATGGGATACCGGTTATGAAAACTTCATGTAGGGTATATTTGCTGATGTCTTTGTTGGCGGTATATAAAGTCTCAAAATCAAAAGCCTGGAAACTGACCCCCATTTCGCGCGACAAAGCTTCGAAATAGAGATAATCCTCGAAATTAAGGGTTTCCTGTAAAATACACTCACCCGTGGCCGCTTTTTGTACTAATGCGCCGTTATTGCTGATGCAATAATCGCCACTATTTTCCATATTCAGTTCGCGTAAATAACGTCGGATTCCGATATAAGGCCGCCCCGTCGCCAGTACCACACAGACCCCTTTTGCCCGAGCGGCATCAATAGCCTGCTTTACTCGTGGAGTGATTTCATGTTGTGTGTTCAACAACGTGCCGTCCATATCGATAGCAATTAATTCAATAGCCATAGGCCCTCACATTTTCTTGGCGAATACTCCATGCTAACGCGATTCAGCGCTGAAATGCTAGTAAGTCCGCGTCCGTATACAGCACAAATACTAGCAAGATAAGAATTCGCAAGATTACGATTATCAAGTAAAAAAAAGCCCAGAAACAGTTTCCTGTTCTGGGCATTTCTATCTGACCTATAAATTATCAGGTCAATAACTTATCTGATTAGATATCGATATTCGCTGCGCGCAACGCATTCTCTTCGATAAAGGCACGGCGAGGTTCAACCGCATCCCCCATCAGCGTGGTGAATAACTGATCGGCAGCAATGGCATCTTTCACCATAACCTGCAGCATACGGCGGCTGGTTGGGTCCATGGTAGTTTCCCACAACTGCTCTGGGTTCATTTCACCCAAACCTTTATAGCGCTGGATGGCCAAACCACGACGAGACTCTTTCACTAACCAGTCCAGTGCATCTTCAAAGCTTGAAACCGGCACACGGCGCTCGCCACGTTCAACAAAAGCACCTTCCTCGACTAAGCCACGGAGTTTATCGCCCAACAGGCAGATTTTGCGATACTCACCACCGTGGATGAAATCAAAGTCCAGATCATAATCGGTATCAACCCCGTGGGTACGAATACGCAGCACCGGCTCGAACAGTTGACGCTCACGGTTTTCGCGCACCACTGAACTGTAGCTGCTGCCGTGCTGTTCTTTCTCGTTCAGCAACACCACCAGCGAATCAATCCATTGCGTCACAACCTCTTTATCGGTCAAATCCTCTTCTTGCAAGGTTGGCTGATAAATCAGGTTATTCAGCAAAGCACGCGGATAACGACGTTCCATACGGCCAATAGTCTTCTGGACGCTGTAGTGCTCGGCAACCAGTTTCTCAAGATGTTCGCCCACCAGCGGTGGGGCATCAGCATTGATATGCAAAGCCGCGCCATCCAGTGCCAGAGTCATCTGGTACTGCTCCATCGCGTCATCATCTTTGATGTATTGCTCTTGCTTACCTTTCTTCACTTTATACAGTGGCGGCTGAGCGATAAACACATGACCACGCTCAATAATTTCCGGCATCTGACGATAGAAGAAGGTCAACAACAACGTACGGATGTGCGAACCATCCACGTCGGCATCGGTCATGATAATGATATTGTGATAGCGCAATTTGTCCGGATTATATTCATCCCGGCCAATACCACAACCCAGCGCGGTAATCAGCGTTGCCACTTCTTGTGAAGAAAGCATTTTGTCAAAGCGCGCTTTCTCGACGTTCAGGATTTTACCTTTTAGCGGCAAAATGGCCTGATTTTTACGGTTACGGCCCTGTTTAGCTGAGCCGCCCGCAGAGTCCCCTTCCACTAAGTAGAGTTCGGACAATGCCGGGTCGCGTTCCTGACAGTCAGCCAGTTTGCCTGGCAAACCAGCCAAGTCCAACGCCCCTTTACGACGCGTCATTTCACGCGCTTTACGTGCCGCTTCACGAGCACGGGCAGCATCAATAATCTTGCCCACGACAATTTTGGCGTCAGTTGGGTTTTCCAGCAAATACTCAACCAGCTTCTCGTTCATCAGCGTTTCGACCGCCGTTTTCACCTCAGAGGAGACCAGTTTATCTTTGGTCTGTGAGGAGAATTTAGGGTCTGGTACTTTCACGGAAACCACGGCAATCAAGCCTTCACGGGCATCATCACCGGTGGCACTGATTTTCGCTTTTTTACTGTAGCCTTCTTTATCCATGTAGCTGTTCAGGGTACGGGTCATCGCCGTACGGAACCCCACTAAGTGAGTCCCCCCATCGCGCTGTGGAATGTTGTTGGTGAAGCAGTAAATGTTTTCCTGGAAACCGTCGTTCCACTGCAATGCCACTTCCACACCGATATCGTCTTTCACGGTAGAGAAATAGAACACTTTCGGATGGATCGGGTTTTTGTTTTTGCTTAAATATTCAACAAACGCCCGAATACCACCTTCATAATGGAAATGGTCTTCTCTATCGTTACGTTTGTCTTTCAGTTTAATTGAAACCCCAGAGTTCAGGAATGACAACTCGCGCAGGCGTTTAGCCAGGATTTCATACTGGAATTCGGTGTTATTGGTGAAGGTCTGGAAACTCGGCCAGAAACGCACGGTTGTCCCGGTCTGATCGGTTTCACCCACCACTTTCAGTGGTGCCTGCGGCACACCCATTTTGTAAGTCTGCTCGTGAACTTTACCTTCACGGCGAATCACCAGCTCCAGTTTTTCAGACAAGGCGTTAACAACTGAGACACCCACGCCGTGCAAACCGCCGGAAACTTTATACGAGTTATCGTCAAATTTACCGCCAGCATGCAACACGGTCATGATGACCTCAGCTGCCGATACCCCTTCCTCGTCATGCATACCGGTTGGAATACCGCGGCCATCATCCTGTACAGAAACCGAGTTATCCGAATGGATGGTGACAATAATTTCTTTACAGTGACCAGCGAGGGCTTCGTCGATAGCGTTATCCACAACCTCGAATACCATGTGGTGCAGACCGGTACCGTCATCAGTATCACCGATATACATGCCCGGACGCTTACGAACTGCATCCAGCCCTTTTAATACCTTGATACTTGAGGAGTCATAAGTATTCGACATCAACGTTTCTCGCTCATTTTTAATCCTGTGGTTGAACCTCTATTTTGCCATGTTCCACGCGGAACATCTTGCCCTTTTCGCCTACCATGTCGGCCACTTGCTCAGCACTCACTGCGCTGACAAAAACCTGTGCCTGGGTAGCTTTTAAACGCTCGGCCAATAAACGACGACGGCCGGTGTCTAGTTCGGAAGCAAAATCGTCAAGCAGATACAGGCAACGCCGCCCGCTCTGTCGGGTGAGAAACTCACCCTGCGCTAACCGCAATGCGCACATCAGCAATTTAAGCTGACCACGCGATAGCAAATCTTCTACCGGCGTACCATCGGCCCGAATGCGAAAATCCGCTTTATGTGGCCCGACGGCGGTATAGGTTAGCGCTCTGTCACGCTCAAACTGCCGTTCCAGCAACTCACCATAGTCACTCTCTTTATCCCAACCGCGCTGGAAAGAGAAACTCAGGGCGAACTCTGGCAGGAACAGCGCGCATGTGGCTGAAATATCTGCCGCAATGGCGTCACTGTATGCCGCCCGCCACTCACTAATACGCTCAGCCAGCGGGATAATTTCCTGATCCCAGGCCCGGATTTGCGCATAGCGACTCACCTGGCGCAGCGCGGCGTTGCGCTGCTTAAGTAATCTTTTCAGATTGCTCCAGGCCATAAAAAAACCGGGTTCATTATGAAAGCAACCCCAGTCTAAAAAGGCACGCCGAAATTTTGGCCCGCCATTCAATAAAGTAAACCCTTCAGGAGTAATCAGTTGCATTGGCAACAATTGCGCCAATTCAGCCACTTTATGACCATCAGTGCCATCAATGCGCACCTTGGTATCACCTTGTCGGCTTTTGCTCAGCCCCACGGACGACTCACGCTCATTAGCATCAACCCGACCGTGCAATATAAACCCGGCACATTCGTGACGAATCACGCGGCCCGCCTGCAAACTACGAAAAGCGCGGCCATGACCTAAGGTATAAATCGCCTCCAGCACACTGGTTTTACCACTGCCATTGGGGCCCACTAAAAAATTAAACCCCGACGCCAGTGCCAAGTCTGCCGATTCGATATTACGAAAATCTTTAATTAATAAACGCGTCAGAGCCATGCTTTACAAACGCATTGGCATGACAACGTACGCCGCAGCCTGACTGGCGCCATCTTCAATCTGCACGCTGGAGACCGAGTCGGTCAGTAACAGACTAACATCTTCGCACTTGAGCGCATTCAGCACATCGAGTACATAGCTGACGTTGAAGCCGATCTCCATTTCTGCCCCATCGTAGCTAACATCGAGGATCTCTTCCGCTTCTTCCTGTTCAGGGTTATTCGCGGTGATTTTAAGCTGATTTTGACTGACATAGAGCCGAACGCCACGAAACTTCTCGTTGGACAAAATCGCCGCGCGAGCAAAGGCTTGTTTCAGCAAATCACAGCTCGCTTTCAGTGTTTTGTCCGGGTTTTTCGGCAATACACGGCGATAATCAGGGAAACGGCCATCAACCAGCTTGGAGGTGAAAATGAAATCACCCACATGGGCGCGGATATTGTTACTGCCAATTTGCAAACGTAATGGCGTGTCGCCACCATCCAGCAACCTGACCAACTCCATCACGCCTTTACGCGGCACGATAACCGAATGTGACGGTAATGTCTGGCCAATGGGCATCGCACAAACCGCTAACCGGTGACCGTCAGTTGCGACAGTGCGCAGTTCTTCACCCTCAGTCTCAAACAACATGCCGTTCAAGTAATAACGCACATCCTGATGGGCCATTGAGAACTGAGTGGACTCAATCAGACGCTTTAAAGTTGCCTGCGGTAAAGTGAATTCAACTTCACTCTGCCAGTCATCCAAATTCGGGAAGTCTGCGGCTGGTAAGGTAGACAGTGAGAAGCGGCTACGGCCAGAGCGCACCAATAGGCGGTCACCATCAAGTGCGACTGTAATCTCCGCGCCTTCCGGCAAACCACGCCAGATATCAAAAAACTTCCGTGCGGGCACAGTGGTTGCACCCTGCTCATGAGGCTGAGACAGCGCCACGCGCGCCACCATCTCCATTTCAAGATCGGTACCGGTCAGCAGCAAAGAGCCTTCGGTGACTTGCAGCAACAAGTTACCTAAGATTGGCAACGTAGGACGTCCACCCAGCGGGCTACTGACCTGTTGCAGCGGTTTTAGCAGATGCTCACGTTCAATGATAAATTTCATAGCGCTAGGAGGATAATGTTCTGATTAAGTTAGAGAAATCTTCTTTGATGTCGTGACTTTCTTCACGCAATTGTTCAATCTTGCGGCAAGCATGCAACACCGTGGTATGGTCGCGGCCACCAAACGCATCGCCGATTTCAGGCAGGCTGTGGTTGGTTAACTCTTTCGCCAACGCCATCGCCATTTGGCGCGGGCGAGCTACCGAACGGGAACGCCGTTTGGAGAGTAGGTCTGCGACCTTAATTTTATAATATTCTGCGACAGTTTTTTGAATATTATCAATAGTGACCAGTTTTTCCTGCAATGCCAGTAAGTCACGTAGAGCTTCACGAACAAAATCAATGGTGATTGCTCGGCCAGTAAAATTGGCATTGGCGATCACACGATTCAATGCCCCTTCCAGCTCACGCACGTTGGAACGCAGACGCTTGGCAATAAAGAACGCGACCTCACCGGGCAAGCGAATATTATTTTCATCCGCTTTTTTCATCAGAATCGCGACCCGGGTTTCCAGTTCCGGCGGCTCAATCGCCACCGTTAGGCCCCAGCCAAAACGCGATTTCAAACGATCTTCTACCCCATTGATCTCTTTTGGATAGCGATCTGAGGTCAGAATGATCTGCTGATTACCTTCCAGCAAAGCATTAAAGGTGTGGAAAAACTCTTCCTGGGAACGCTCTTTATTGGCAAAGAACTGAATATCATCGATTAATAACGCATCAACCGAACGATAATAGCGCTTAAACTCTTCTATTGCGTTGTTCTGCAAGGCTTTTACCATATCTTGCACAAAACGCTCTGAATGCATATAAACCACTTTGGCATTCGCTTTACGGGCGATAATGCCATTCCCCACGGCATGTAACAGGTGGGTTTTACCCAAACCTGTGCCACCATAGAGGAATAGCGGGTTGTACGCGCCACCCGGATTATCCGCAACCTGACGTGCTGCTGCGCGGGCCAGTTGGTTAGATTTACCTTCAACGAAGTTATCAAATGTGTGTTTCGGGTTCACATTCGAACGGTAAGAATGTTCAGGTTGAGCGGGCGAACTGTCCCAACTCGGGCGTACAGGTGCGCTGCGGGTAACCGGAGCAACAGGCGCGCTAACGTTGGCTGTAACTGGATGACTGTGTGCTGCTCTTACCGCGGGTTTACTCCCGACTTCAAAACGTAGTAAAGGAACCTCGCTGCCACAGAAATCATTAAGCAAGCCATTGATATTGTTTAAGTACTTATCACGGACCCAGTCCAGTACAAAACGATTAGGTGCGTAAAGCGCCAGAGTATTGTCACTCAGTTCCGCCTGTAGGGGGCGTATCCACATACTAAATTCTGTGGCAGGTAACTCATCCTGCAATCGGGCAAGACACTGCTGCCAAAGCGAAAGTGACACGGCGGACTCCACTCGAACAAGATCAATAAAAGAAAGAAATCAGGATTTTTTGTAACTCATCGTTTTTGACACACGCCTATATGGCCTGTAGCAAGCCAAAGTGACATGCGAACCGTTTTTCGGTTGTTTTACGACTAACATCCCCCCAAGATCACTGGAGTAGTGATCCCAGAGTAGTGGGTGTGATCGGAATGGCGGATCATAGCGCAAAAGGAGCAATAGATCCTCCCCTTCCTCACAGATTAGATCCTTTTTATCCACAGGCGATAACTTCTGTTGGGAGTGTAACCTAGCGCACAGCTTTTCCTGCCCTTATCGTCCGCGCTCCCGACGCTTTTCGGAATATACTGGAATAACTTTCCCCTTATCCCAACCCTGATCCTCATTAATCTACAAAGGATCTCACCGCGATCCTTGCGATTTATCAGGGAGTCCGTATAATCCTCAGCCCTACGTGTGATGCCTGTTTCTCTTGATGGCCTTGGCCAAAAAGAAACCAGCGGTGAACACGGACAGGCTCTTGGTAAACTCCCATACAGAAAACTTCTGTGCGGGCGTGCGCAATGTCAATTGACTCAGGACTGTACAATTATTACAATCCCGCTTCTTTATATGTTGCGATTGAGGCGTCGGTGTCTTCACTCCGAGCAGCCAAACGCGTTTACTGAATCAGTAATTATTTTAAGTTTAGGTAGAAATCGCTATGAAACGCACTTTCCAACCGTCCGTATTGAAGCGCAACCGTAGCCACGGTTTCCGTGCTCGTATGGCCACCAAAAATGGTCGTCAAGTTCTGGCTCGCCGTCGTGCGAAAAGCCGTACTCGTCTGACTGTTTCTAAGTAATAAAAGCTAACCATCTCAATGGTTAAGCTAGCATTTCCTAGGGAGTTACGTTTGTTAACTCCCAGTCATTTTACGTTCGTCTTCCAGCAGCCACAACGGGCTGGCACGCCGCAAATCACCATCCTCGGCCGCCAGAACGAGCTGGGGCATCCCCGCATCGGTCTTACCGTCGCCAAAAAACATGTCAAACGTGCTCATGAACGTAATCGGATAAAGCGCCTAACCCGCGAAAGCTTCCGGCTGCATCAGCATACGTTACCGTCTATGGATTTTGTCGTTTTGGTGAAAAAAGGTGTGGCTGACCTCGATAACCGTGCGTTGACAGAAGCTTTGGAAAAATTATGGCGTCGCCACTGTCGCCAGGCTCCCGCATCCTGATCGGGCTAATCAGGGGCTATCAGCTCGTGATAAGTCCGTTGCTGGGGCCGCGTTGTCGTTTCCATCCGACATGTTCTCATTACGGAATTGAGGCATTGCGCCGGTTTGGGATGATAAAAGGCAGTTGGTTAACACTGAAACGCGTATTAAAATGCCACCCTTTGAACCCAGGTGGCGATGATCCCGTGCCGCCGAAACCCGACGATAACAGAGAACACTAACGATGGATTCGCAACGCAATCTTCTACTCATCGCTCTGCTGTTCGTGTCTTTCATGATCTGGCAAGCCTGGCAAGTGGACAACAATCCACAACCAGCCGCTCAGACCACGCAACAGACTGCGAATACTGCTACCGGTGATAAAGCAAGCCAGGCTGTGCCAGGCAGTGGTCAGGGCCAACTGATTACTGTAAAAACTGATGTGCTGTCTCTGACCATTAATACCCGTGGTGGTGACATCGAGCAGGCTAACCTGCTGGCTTACCCGGATGCTCTGGGTTCAGATAAAACTTTCGAATTACTGGAAACTACTCCGGCGTTCATTTATCAGGCACAAAGTGGCCTGACAGGTAAAAACGGCCCGGACAATCCAGCTAACGGTGAACGCCCACTATTCGAAGCGCCTCAAACCAGCTTTGTATTAGCTGATGGCCAAGACGAACTGCGTATTCCATTGACCTTCACAGGCAAAGATGGCTCCGTCTTCACCAAGACGTTTGTGCTGAAACGTAACGATTACGCCATTGGCGTGGATTATCACGTTAAAAACGCCTCTGCTGCCCCGCTGGAGCTGACGCTGTTTGGCCAATTAAAGCAAAGCATCAACTTACCTAAACACCGTGATACCGGCAGCAATAACTTCGCGCTGCATACTTATCGTGGTGCGGCTTACTCTTCTGATGAAACTAAATATAAAAAATATAGCTTTAGTGATATCGAAGATAAGAGCCTGGACATCACCACCAAAGGCGGTTGGGTTGCTATGTTGCAGCAGTATTTTGCAACAGCGTGGATTCCAGCAGCTAACGAAACCAACACTTTCTACTCCGCTGACTTGGGTAACGGTCTGGCTGCTATCGGCTTTAAAGGTGCACCAGTAGTCATTCAGCCGGGTGAGCAGAAACAACTGGGTGCTACCTTGTGGGTTGGCCCGGAAATTCAGGACAAAATGGCGGCCATCGCGCCACATCTGGACCTGACTGTTGATTATGGTTGGTTATGGTTTATTTCTCAGCCACTGTTCAAACTGTTGAAATTCATCCACAGCTTTGTCGGTAACTGGGGCTTCTCCATCATTGTTATTACCTTTATCGTGCGCGGTATCATGTACCCGCTGACTAAAGCGCAATATACCTCGATGGCGAAAATGCGTTTGCTACAGCCTAAACTGGCTGCCATGCGTGAGCGTATCGGCGACGATAAGCAGCGTATGAGTCAGGAAATGATGGCGCTGTACAAAGCTGAGAAAGTTAACCCACTGGGTGGCTGCTTACCGCTGGTCATTCAGATGCCAATCTTCCTGGCGTTGTACTACATGTTGATGAGTTCCGTTGAGTTGCGCCATGCGCCATTCATCTTGTGGATTCATGACTTGTCAGCACAAGACCCGTACTACATTCTGCCAATTCTGATGGGTATCACCATGTACTTCATTCAGAAGATGTCACCGACTACCGTGACTGACCCGATGCAGCAGAAGATCATGACCTTCATGCCGGTTATCTTCACTGTATTCTTCCTGTGGTTCCCGGCTGGTCTGGTACTGTACTATATTGTCAGTAACCTGGTGACCATCCTGCAGCAACAGTTGATTTATCGTGGTCTGGAAAAACGCGGCTTACACAGCCGTGACAAGAAAAAATAATCCACAGCGATAGTCATAAGTATTAAAGGGCGGTCAATATGACCGCCTTATTCTTTTTATAGAAGCCTGAACACTTTCAGGCTTGTGCAAAAATAATAAGTTAAAGAGAGATATAACCATGAGCACCACTGATACTATCGTGGCACAAGCAACCCCCCCAGGCCGTGGTGGCGTTGGTATTTTACGTGTTTCAGGTCGTGCTGCTACAGTGGTCGCACAGGCGGTTTTAGGTAAATTACCCAAGCCACGCTATGCCGACTATCTGCCATTTAAAGATGTCGATGGCAGCACGCTGGATCAAGGTATCGCTCTTTACTTCCCCGGCCCGAATTCTTTCACTGGCGAGGACGTGCTGGAACTACAAGGTCACGGTGGTCCGGTTATACTGGATTTACTGTTAAAACGTATTCTAGCTCTGCCAGGGCTGCGCATTGCCCGCCCGGGTGAGTTCTCTGAGCGCGCATTCTTAAATGACAAGTTGGATTTAGCCCAAGCAGAAGCGATTGCCGACTTGATCGACGCCAGTTCAGAACAAGCTGCGCGTTCGGCGGTAAACTCATTACAAGGCGCATTTTCAGTGCGGATCCACAAATTGGTGGAAGCACTTACTCACTTGCGAATCTATGTCGAAGCTGCGATTGACTTTCCTGATGAGGAAATTGATTTCCTGTCTGATGGAAAAATTGAAGGCCAGTTAAACGGCGTAATGGCAGATCTGGAGCAAGTACGCACTGAAGCCCGGCAAGGCAGTTTATTGCGTGAAGGGATGAAAGTGGTTATTGCTGGCCGCCCAAACGCCGGTAAATCCAGTCTACTCAATGCGTTAGCAGGCCGAGAGGCCGCAATTGTCACTGATATCGCAGGTACCACCCGCGATGTATTGCGGGAACATATTCATATCGATGGGATGCCATTGCATATCATTGATACCGCAGGCCTACGTGAAGCCAGTGACGAAGTTGAACGCATTGGCATCGAACGTGCGTGGAATGAGATAGAACAGGCTGACCGCGTGCTGTTTATGGTGGATGGAACCACCACGGATGCCACTGAACCGGCTGCTATCTGGCCAGAGTTTATGGCGCGGTTACCTGCTACGCTCCCCATCACCGTGGTGCGTAACAAAGCTGACATTACCGGTGAAACCTTGGGTTTAACCGAAGTAAATGGTCACTCACTTATTCGCTTATCAGCGCGTACCGGTGAAGGTATTGATCTGCTGCGCAGCCATCTCAAGCAGAGTATGGGCTTTACCAGCAACACTGAAGGTGGTTTCTTGGCGCGCCGCCGCCATTTACAAGCGCTGGAAACTGCTGCACAGCATTTGGTACAGGGCCATGAACAGTTAGTAAGCGCTTACGCCGGTGAACTACTGGCGGAGGAACTGCGTTTAGCGCAACAGTCATTGAGTGAAATTACCGGCGAATTTAGCTCAGATGACTTACTGGGGCGAATTTTCTCCAGTTTTTGTATCGGAAAATGAGTGTGATGCCATAGAGCTGCAGCAGATTATCGCTAATTTTGATAATCTGGCTCTATGAGTCTGAATCGCCCATCAATCTGAACTGAATATGGCTCGAACACTTAACTTTATTCATAAACTGAGGTATCCATGATTATAAAACCACGTGTACGCGGCTTTATCTGTGTGACTGCACATCCGACGGGCTGCGAAGCCAACGTCAAAAAGCAAATTGACTATGTCACAGCAGAAGGCACAATCGCTAACGGCCCAAAACGAGTATTAGTGATTGGTGCGTCAACTGGATACGGGCTGGCAGCCCGCATTACAGCAGCATTTGGTTGTGGTGCCGATACACTGGGCATTTTCTTTGAGCGTCCGGGCGAAGAAGGCAAACCGGGAACCTCTGGTTGGTACAACAGCGCCGCATTCCACAAATTCGCTGAACAAAAAGGCCTGTACGCAAAGAGTATCAATGGCGATGCTTTCTCTGATGAGATTAAGCGCCTGACCATTGAAACCATCAAACAAGACTTAGGTCAGGTTGATCAGGTTATCTACAGTTTGGCCTCGCCACGTCGTACTCACCCGAAAACCGGTCAAGTGTTTAACTCCACACTGAAACCTATCGGGCATGAAGTTAAATTCCGTAGCCTTGATACTGATAAAGAAGTTATCAAAGAAGCCGTGTTGCAACCGGCCACTCAAGAAGAAATCGACAACACGGTCGCCGTCATGGGCGGCGAAGACTGGCAGATGTGGATTGATGCACTGCTGGAAGCGGGTGTGTTGGCTGAAGGCGCACAAACGACCGCGTTCACCTATCTGGGTGAAAAAATCACTCATGATATCTATTGGAATGGCTCTATTGGCGCGGCCAAGAAGGACTTGGACCAAAAAGTTCTGGCGATCCGCGATAGCTTGTCTGCCCACGGCGGCGGTGATGCCCGTGTTTCTGTGCTGAAAGCAGTTGTGACTCAGGCCAGCTCTGCGATTCCAATGATGCCACTGTATTTATCGCTATTATTCAAAGTGATGAAAGAGAAAGGCACTCATGAGGGCTGTATCGAGCAGGTTTATGCGCTGTATAAAGACAGCTTGTGTGGCAACACGCCGCACTTGGACCAAGATGGCCGCCTACGTGCTGATTACAAAGAACTGGCTCCTGAAGTGCAAAGTCAGGTTAAGCAGTTGTGGGATCAAGTCACCAACGACAATATTGACCAATTGACTGATTTTATCGGCTATAAGACCGAGTTCTTAAATCTGTTTGGTTTCGCGGTTGACGGTGTTGACTATGAAGCCGATGTTAATCCTGATGTGAAAATCCCTAATCTGATTCAGGGCTAATCCAGACAACCCGCTGTGCGCCGTACAGCGGGTTGATTATTCACTCATTAACATCTCCTCTCATGATATTCTCCTGATAGACCCAGATTATTATCCTATATATCGATAATAGATAAGTTAAGTTTATATTCTTCGTTTACGGATCACTCAATAGCCTGCAACCTTGTGAATAAATTCCTCTTTAGAGTCTGAATTAATATTTATTCCACAGGGAAATGATGATGAGAATGCGTTCGCTGGCAATATCCTTATTTAGTTTAATTATTTTAACCTCACTGAATGCCCATAGTGAGGAGAAGAAAATCATTAAGTTAGGATTTAATCCTGGCCCTTATAAAGAGCAATTTGAGAAAGGCGTAGCGCCTTATCTAATAAGTAAAGGCTACAAGATTGAATATAAAGATTTCAATGATGGAATCCAGGTCAATAATGCAGTCAGCACCGGTGAAATTGATGGCAACATCATGCAACACCCGGTTTATCTGCAAGCTATAAATGACCGATTACGCATTGATAACACAGGAATTGTACAAGTCCCTACGCCCCCGATGGGCCTCTATTCTAATAAGCACAATACAGAAGACAAACCCAAAGATGGTGCATGGATTTCAGTCCCGAATCAGCCCTCAAATGAATACCGAGCCGCGCTTTTACTGCAATCTATTGGCTGGATAAAGCTGAAAGAAAAAATTGATCCAGCCACTTTCTCGCAAAAAGACATTGCAGAAAATCCGTATCATTTGGTGATTAAAGAAATGGATAACGCACAGCAAGTCAGAGCATTGCCTGATGTTGACTATGGTGCTATCCAAGGTAACTTTGCTGTTTCTAATGGCATAAAACTCACTTCAGCCCTGCAACTTGAAAAACCTACCGCTCAGTTTGTCAATGTGGTGACCGTTGCCGGTAAGAATAAAGACGCCGAGTTTGCCAAAGATATTATTGCGGGATATCACTCCCCTGAATTTAAAAAATACATTCTGAGTAACGAAAAATACACCGGTTATATGCTGCCTGATTATCTAAACTAATGGAATAACAGATGATTGAGCTTCAGCATATTTCCAAGACGTTTGAGCGTAAAGGTATCAAACTACAGGCTCTTAATGATGTCAATTTAACCGTCGAGGATGGTGATATATTTGGCATCATCGGCTACAGTGGCGCGGGGAAAAGCACCCTATTACGCATGGTTAATTCACTGGAATGCCCAACTGTCGGAAATGTCATTATTGACGGCAAGAACTTGCATGATTTTAGCCATGAGCAACTCCGGTTACTGAAAAAAGATATTGGTATGATATTCCAAAACTTTAATTTATTGGAATCAAAAACCGTTTTTAAAAATGTAGCCATGCCACTTATTTTATTGGGGAAAAATAAGAAATTCATTCAGGAACGTGTTGCGGAGCTGCTAGCTTTTGTCGGGCTGGGAGATAAAAGTCACAGTTTTCCGAATGAGTTATCCGGCGGACAAAAACAGCGGGTGGGAATTGCAAGGGCGCTGGCAACCAACCCCTCTATTTTGCTGTGTGATGAAGCGACATCATCACTCGACCCGCAAACCACGGCTCAAATTTTATTATTACTGAAGAAAATTAATCAGCAATACAATATTACGGTGTTGCTGATTACCCATGAAATGTCAGTCATTCAAAAGATCTGTAATAAAGTGGCGGTCATGGAAAACGGCCAAATTATTGAACAAGGTTCAGTATTAACTGTTTTTGGTCATCCAACCCACCCCACGACGATTAACTTTGTTCGTACCGTCATCAAAGACAGCTTGCCCGAGAGTGTGAAAAAGCTATTGGATAACAGCCATGCAGGTCGTCAATTCCGTCTGGCGTTTATCGGGGCAATAGCCACACAGCCGGTGATTAACCAACTTATCAGGCAATATGATATTGGCGTCAATATTCTGTTTGCCAACATGTCAGAGATACAAGACACCACATTGGGCCATATGGTGCTGCTATTAACCGGCGAGAATCACACCATTGATAGCGCCGTTAATTATCTGGCGGGAACAGGGATTGATATACAGGAAATAAATTGATGATCGAAACCGCAATTACATTAGACCAATTTACCCAGGCGCTACGCGACACTCTGGTTATGGTCAGTATTTCATTGGTGATCGGTTCTCTTATTGGTATTCCTTTGGGGATTTTACTGGTGGTGACCCGGCCAGGTGGATTAATTAAGAATAGAACTTTTTATAATATTCTAAATCCTGTTATCAATATCATCCGATCATTGCCATTTATTATTCTGATGGTCGCGATTATCCCGCTCACCCGCCTCATTGTGAACACCACCATAGGAACTCCGGGGGCTATTGTGCCGCTGATTATTTTTATCGCGCCCTATATTGGCCGCTTGGTGGAGAACTCCCTGCTGGACGTTAATCCCGGAATTTTGGAAGCAGCGAAATCGATGGGAGCAACACCGCTACAAGCCATTTGGTATTTCTTACTGCCCGAGGCCCTGTCATCTTTAATATTGGCGCTGACCACCGCTACCATTGGTTTGATTGGCGCGACCGCCATGGCGGGTACCGTCGGCGGCGGCGGGATTGGTGATTTAGCCATTACTTATGGCTACCAGCGCTTTGATACTTTTGTCACAGTCACTACCGCGATTGTATTAATTATCACCGTACAGTTAATCCAATCACTGGGTAATTTATTTGCCAGTAAAATTCGCCGTGAGTGATAAAAAACCCCTTTCGGCTAGCAAAAGGGGTTAATTTTTTTGGCATAACAGCGATATATACCCTAAATAATTCGGGATGAATGAGCGTAGCCAACACACATGCAGCTTGAAGTATGACGGGTATAAAATTAAACCTTAAAGCCGCTAATCACACTTTCCAACTGCACGGTTTGATCCTGCATAGCTTGAGCCGCTGCCGCCACTTGTTCCACCAGCGCCGCATTTTGCTGCGTTGAGTTATCTAGCTGATTAATCGCGAGATTAACCTGCTCAATACCCAAGCTTTGCTCTTGGCTGGATGACATTATTTCATTCATTAATGACGCCACATTGGAAACCCCGCTCATCAGGTCATCCATTGTCGTGCCCGCATCCGCCACCAGACGAGTACCAATCGTAATATCAGACACCGAGTCTTCAATCAGCTTTTTAATTTCGCGTGCAGAAGTGGCCGAACGCTGCGCCAGATTACGCACTTCAGAGGCCACTACAGCAAAGCCACGCCCCTGCTCACCGGCTCTCGCGGCTTCTACCGCCGCATTCAATGCCAAAATATTAGTTTGGAAAGCAATGCTGTCAATCACACTGATAATATCGACGATTTTCTTCGACGAATGGTTGATTGACCCCATGGTATCCACCACTTTCTTCACCACGGTGCCGCCTTTCACCGCCACTGTGGAAGCATCCATTGCCAATTTGTTGGCATGGCTAGCGTTATCCGCATTTTGTTTCACGGTACTGGTCAGTTCATCCATTGAAGCCGCAGTCTCTTCAATGGAGCTGGCTTGATCTTCAGTACGAGCGGATAAATCCAGATTGCCGCTGGCAATTTGGCGCGATGCCGACGCGATAGCCAAACTGCTTTCGCCGACTTTGCGCATCATTTGCTGCAAATAGTCGATAAAATCGTTGAAACTCTGGTTAATAGCATTGAATTCCGGGCTACTGCTTTGTGGTAAACGCTGGGTTAAATCAGCGCCACCCGCGGATAATGCCGTGATATTCTGCTTCAACACCGCCAGCCGTTTCATAAAGACGCGGATAGAAAACACCAGGAACAACAGCAATAACAACATGATAGGAATCTGTACTAACCCCAGATGCAGTAAAATGCTGTGGCTCTGCTTGACCAATAAACTGGTGGGCAGGTCAGTGACCAAGTACCACGGGCTATTGGCGATGGGGCGGATAAACAGAGTGTGAGAGGTGCCATCGACGTCAAATTCATTTTCCAGTAATTTCTGGTCTTTCATTTGCGGCAATAATCGCAGAGTTTCTGCCGCCATCGGCGAACTGCTGGCAAAATCTGACAGATTTTTTAATTCTGCTTTACCATCCGTCAGGGCGCTGCTCCCCACAATCTTGCCATCAGCTTCGACAATCAGAATGGTGCCATTGACCTTCTGTTCCATCTCTTTAACCAGGCGGTTAAAGAAACCTAAAGTGACGTCAATGGTAGAAACACCATAGATCTCGTCACCTTTATAAATCGCCATTGCGCAGTTGGTTCTTGGTTGCGGGCTGGCATCGTCCTGATAGGCTTTAGCCCAAGCGCAGAAGCCTTTCGGGGCATTTAAGCCATCTTTGTACCAGGGTTGTTCAAAATAATTTTGTGACTCTGGCGAATTCCAGTGGGTATTCACCGTTAATTTATTTTCCCCATTACGGGCAAAGAAAGTGCTGAATTTAATCACCCCTTGCTCGCGTTTATTGGGTAATGGCCAAATCCCACCACCAAAGACATTGCTGTCACCGTATTGATCCACTAACCCCGGCAATAATGAGTCAATGGTATTACTGTCCATGATGGCAACGGCCTGCGTAATACTGCGGGCTTGTGCTTCCACTTTATTCATTTGCGCCGTTATTGCCGTGGCGATTTGGTTAACACTGTTGCCAACAATGGTGCTTTCAGATTGTTTGAGTTGTGGTGTTATAAAAAGCTGAATAACCACCACAGTGATTATCAGTAAAAAAATGAAAAACGCACTAACGAGTAAGGTAAATCGGGCTTGAGTGGTTTTTAGCATTATCGTGTCGCTCAATGTAAGAGAGCTGGATAGCTCCAGATCTATTAACGGCATTTCACGTATAGACTTGATAACAACCAGAAACTATTTTTTCATTTTCTTCCATCGGTCGCAATTTCAATGAAACAAATCCGCAGATGACACTCATTTAAGTTAAATTTTAATGGGTAGCACGTCACTCAAATTTGTCCTACTCTGGAGATGGAACAGCATCATTTATTCACTTATCGGGAGTATGTCATGTCACAGCAACCCCTTAAAATTGTTACCCTATTGGGAAGTCTGCGTAGCGGTTCATACAATGCCATGGTGGCGCGTGCGCTACCTATATTAGCGCCAGCCGGTGTGAGCATCGAAGCATTGCCTGCTATTCGCGACATTCCACTTTATGATGCCGATGTACAACAGGAAGAGGGGTTCCCGACCACGATTGAGGCCATTGCTGAGCAGATTCGTCAGGCCGATGGGGTGATTATCGTGACACCGGAATATAACTACTCAGTCCCAGGTGGGTTGAAAAATGCCATCGACTGGCTATCCCGTTTACCTAACCAACCGCTGGCTAACAAACCAGTGGCGATTCAGACCAGCTCCATGGGGCCAATTGGTGGCGCGCGCTGCCAGTATCATTTGCGCCAAATTTTGGTCTTCCTTGATGCGATGGTAATGAATAAGCCTGAATTTATGGGCGGTGTGATTCAAAGCAAAGTCGATGAACAAACCAAAGAGCTGACGGATCAGGGAACACTGGATTTTCTGGCCAAACAGCTTGCTGCATTTGCCACTTACATTGAGCGTGTTCGGGTGAAATAACCCTCTATGGTTACAGAACCCCCATAGCCTGCGGTATTGGGGGGTTTCTCCGTATCGCGCCCCATGTTATCAATAGCCACTTTATCTTTGCGGATGCTACTCACCCATGGCCGTTAAAATCACTGTCTGGCTTCTCCTGACCCTGATATCCACTTTCTGGCTAGGCTGGTATGGGCTGAATACGCAACAAACCGAGCGAGAAGCGGAGTTTCGCATCATTCACCGCGAACTAAGCCAACAATTGGCCCAGCAGCAGGCAATTTTATTTTTGGCTCTGGAACCGGCTCAACTGGTGCAATTACAACGCCATTTCCCACAGTTAGTCGCAATCAATCAAACACCGGCAGACCCATCTCAACCCGGCCAACTTACCTTGCATATTCAGGAGGGAGATTACCGGTTGGCTAACTCATACAACGGCAGTGGTTTGCAGGTTAATGCCCAGAAATTACTGCAAATAGTGGGCTTACCGCCTCATTTTGATAGCTTAATATTGCGCTATCAGCAGCATCAACTCGCGATTTTGGGCCATTCAGCACCTGAAAGTTTCTGGCAGTGGCAAAAACCGGTGGGCGAAGGGGCACAATCTTTCACTTTAATAGGTCATGCCACCCCGGTTTGGCGTGATTTACCTTGGTTTACCGCCCTGCTGCTTTCGCTGATGACAGCCGCTGCCTTATACAGTTGGCACCGCTGGCAGCAATTGGCTCAGCACCGTTTACATGCTGATCAACGCGCCAAATTTGCTGACCAGGCCAGACTCAATGCTATGGGAGAAATTGCAACCGGCATCGCCCATGAATTAAACCAGCCGCTCACCGCGACATTGACCTATAACCAAACCGCCCTACGGCTGTTACCGCCGCAAGATGAGAAAGTCGCTCCATTGCTGGTGGCCTCTGTCGAGCAAATCAAGCGCATTGCTGCTTTGCTCGATCGGCTGCGAACCTTACTCAGCCGTGGGCAGATAAATTTACAGCCGGTCGTGGTGGCTGATATCTGGCGGCGAGTTAATGTGTTATTGAGCCAAGAAATAACTGCGGCGAATGTGAAAATCATCAATATTATTCCCGCCAATCTGCCCACACTCCAAAGTGACCCTTTATGGCTGGAACAGGTTTTTCATAATTTGCTCAGTAATGCCATTCAGGCTATCCAACAAATGCCGGCCCCAACAATCACTTTCACCATAAAATTTACGCCAAAACAATACATTATTCAGATTGAGGATAATGGCCCAGGGCTAAATCATCAGCAATTAGACAACTTATTTAGCCCCTTCTATACCACCCGAGAGAGCGGGCTGGGATTAGGGCTAACCCTGTGTGAAACATTGGTACAGCGTATGGGTGGCGACATAAAAGCGAGAAACAATGAACATGGCGGCGCTTGCTTTATCTTGATTTTTCCTCTGATGACCGGGAGTACACATGACAAAACACATTTATCTGATTGATGATGATGAGGGTGTTCGTGCTGCGTTGTCCGCGTTACTCTCGACCATGGGTTGGGAGGTTAAGGCGTTCAGTAACGGCCAGATATTCCTCGATAATCTGACGGTTACCCAGCCGAGTTGCGTGCTGTTGGATATTCGCATGCCGGGTAAAAGTGGCATGACAATCTTAGAAACCATTCAAGAGCGTGATAGCTCCCTCCCGGTCATCATTATGACGGGGCATGGCAATGTTGAATTGTGTCGCCGGGCCTTTAAAGGCGGGGCGCTGGAATTTTTGACCAAACCAATTGATGCCGATGTATTGATCGAAACCATCAGCATGGCGCTGGATCAACATGAACAGGCACTGATAGCTTATAAGCAGCAGGCAAGCTATCAACAGTTATTCAACCAACTCTCTGCTCGAGAGCGGGAAGTCGCCACCCTGATTATTCAAGGGGAAACCAGTAAACAGGTCGCCCATATCTTGTCGATATCTCCGCGAACCGTCGAGGCCCACCGCGCCAATATCATTACCAAATTAGAGGTCAACTCGCTGGCATCACTTATTCATCACTACTCATATATCCTACCAATAATATACCCAAAGTAATTGGTGTTGCAGGTAGGCAGCAAGTGAGAGACAAATCGGTCGGGAACCGATTTGAACAGCATTTATGCTAGCCCTTAGGGTGAGCCTCAAGAATGAGGCTCATTAATCCCGATGAGCTTACTTATATAAGGTCAACGACAAGTAAGTGATTCGGGTACGCGAACGCAGCTAACACCCCTGCGGCGTCAAGTGCGCCAATAATCCCCAAAGCAATTGGTGTTGCAGGTAGGCAGCCAGTGAACTCATCCCGATGAGCTTACATAAGTAAGTGATTCGGGTACGCGAACGCAGCTAACACCCCTGCGGCGTCAAGTGCGCAGGGGATAGGTAGAAGTACCTAGTAAAACGGGTAGTTAGCCGAATGTTTTTTCACCACTTTTCGCCGTAGGATAGCTTTACTGTGAGGAATTCACTTCGCTAACAATAAGGATTTTATATGATCAAGCCTATTGCCCTGACTTCTGCCTTATTCATCGGCCTGATAACTCAAGCCTCTGCTGCGGGTCTGAATACTGAACGTAATATTTCTTTGGCACTGGCCACTGATGTAGCCAACCGTACCCTCGCCGTTTGCCAAGCTGATGGCTATAACGTCGCGGTCACCGTCGTGGATCGCGCTGGCATCATCAAGACTGTGTTGCGTGCTGATAATGCTGGCCCACATACTGTAAAAGCCAGTGAACAAAAAGCCTTTACCGCGCTGTCGACCAAAACCCCAAGTGGGACAGTTATGGAAAACAGTCAGAAAACACCCGCGGCCAATAACCTGAAAGATATTCCCGGTTTCTTACTCTTAGGTGGCGGTGTACCGGTGAAAGCTGGGGATGAAGTGGTTGGTGCGATTGGTGTTGCTGGTGCGCCCGGCGGGCATCTGGATGCGCAATGTGCCACAAAAGCACTGGAGCAAATTAGCGCTCAATTGAAGTCATAAGATTATAAATACTACGCCCCCACCCTCGGTGTCGAATATGGGGGCGTGTTCAAAATCAGTAACTAATCATAAATTATCAGTGATCAACAAACGCAATTTTCAGCACAAACAGTAGCGCAACCACTACCACGCATGGGCTGATCTCACGCCAGCGACCGGTACCTAACTTCATCAGGCAGTAAGAAATAAAGCCCAGCGCAATCCCTTCAGTAATTGAGAAGCTAAACGGCATCATCACTGCGGTGACAAATGCTGGAACCGCTTCGGTCAAGTCATCCCATTTCACACGGGACAAGCTGGATGTCATCAGCACGCCCACATAAATCAATGCGCCCGCCGCTGCATAGGCAGGTACCATTCCAGCCAGTGGAGAAATAAATATCACCAACAGGAAGAGGATCCCGACCACCACGGCGGTTAAGCCGGTACGGCCACCGACAGAAACCCCGGAGGAGCTTTCAATATAAGCCGTCACTGACGACGTACCAATAAACGCACCGGCAACAGAACTGATACTGTCCACATACAGCGCTTGTTTCATGCGCGGGAACTTCCCTTTATGATCAGTTAAACCGGCTTTATCCGTCACACCAATCAATGTACCGGATGAATCAAACAGGTTAACCAGCATGAAGGAGAATATGATCCCCGCCATACCAATATTCAGCGCACCGGCTAAATCGACCTGCCCAACCACGGAAGTCACACTGGGCGGCATGGAGAAAATGCCAGAGTAATGCACATCACCCAGCGCCCAGCCGATTAACGTCGTCACGACAATCGACACCAGCACCGCAGCATGAATATTGCGTGATGCCAGAATTGCAATGATAAAGAAGCCCAATGCTCCCAACAGGACGCTGTGAGAGGTCAGATTCCCGACCGCGACTAAAGTATCCGGATTGGCGACCACGATGCCGGCATTTTTCAGCCCCATCATGGCAATAAACAGGCCGATACCACTGGTTATCCCCACCCGCAGACTCAGAGGAATGTTAGCTATCATCCAGTAACGGATGCGGAAAATAGTGAGCAAAAGGAAACCGATTGCTCCCCAGAAAATAGCACCCATGCCGACTTGCCATGAAATACCCATCGCGCCAACCACCACAAAAGCGAAGAAAGCATTAAGCCCCATCGCCGGTGCCAGAGCGACCGGTAAGTTAGCCAATAGGCCCATAAAGATACTGCCGAAAGCAGCAATCAGACAGGTGGTGACAAACACGGCCTGCACATCCATCCCCGCAACCCCTAAAATCTGTGGGTTAACGAACACGATATAGACCATGGTCAGGAAGGTGGTGATACCCGCAATCAGCTCAGTACGGGCGGTGGTACCGTGTTGCTTTAGTTTAAAAACACGTTCGAGCAGCCCCTGCTCAGTATCAAGGTTTGGTTTACTCATTTGAGGAGTTCCGCAAAAGGGAGTGACAGTTGTGGATATCCTATAACAAAAAAACAGTTGTTTAGAGCGAGATCACACTCTATTTGGCTATTTTTTATCTGCCGTGTTGCGCAACAAGTGGATTAACTTTAACCACCCACTATTCAACTTATTGAATTTTATTCAGTTGATATGCGTAATATTGCTAGCAGGGTAATTATGTATCGCATTCTGGGGCAGGATGGTTAAAGTGGAATGAACTTAAAACGGCATAATAAAGGATGGATTGAGTGAACCAGATTGAATGTGTCATGTTCGATTGTGATGGAACCTTGGTCGACAGTGAAGTTCTGTGTTGTCAGGCCTATGTTGTGATGTTTGCCCATTATGATATTCACTTGTCGCTGGAAGAGGTGATTAAGCGTTTTAAGGGCGTGAAACTCAATGAAATCGTCGCGTTGGTGAGTAAAGAAAACGGCCTGGATGAGCCAATAGAAAAGCTGGAGAAACTCTATCGCGATGAAGTTGCTCGCTTATTTGATGCTGAGTTACAACCTATCGCCGGCGCAAAAACATTGCTAGAGCAAATAACATTGCCGATTTGCGTGGTGTCCAATGGGCCGGTGAGTAAAATGCAGCACTCTCTGGGCTTGACCGACTTACTGCCTTTCTTTGAAGAAAGGCTCTATAGCGGCTACGACATCCAACGTTGGAAGCCTGATCCCGCGTTGATTTATCATGCCGCAGAAGAGATGAAGGTCGCGGCCGAGCGCTGTATTTTGATTGAAGACTCAGCAGCCGGTACCCATGCCGGAATAGCGGCCGGGATACCGGTATATTATTACTGCGCCGATCCACATAATCAGCCGATTCACCACCCATTAGTCACCATGTTTGATGATATGCGGCAACTACCCGATTTATGGCGCGCCAGAGGCTGGCAGATAACCCGCACTTAACTTACTGGTAATACAGATTTATTTCGCCACCAGCGCCATGAACGGTTAATGGCGCTTTGCTTATTAATGGCATGTTGGGAGCTAAAACGGCGGTTAAGGCCATTTGCCAGTAAGTCCAGTGCCAAACATAAAACGAAATAGACCAATGCCACGAACAGGAATACTTCCATCGGGTAAACCATACTGCGGTTATTAACTTGAGTGGCCAAAAACGTCAGTTCATTGACCCCGACGATATAAGCCAGCGAGGTATCCTTAATCAAAGAAATCCATTGATTAATAAATGATGGCACCATCATGCGCAAGGCTTGCGGCAAAACCACGAACCACAAAACTTGCCAACGATTGAAGCCCAATGACAAACCCGCTTGCCACTGCCCCGCCCCGATCGCCACAATTCCCGCTTTCACCGCATGAGCCAGATAGGCTGAAGCAATCAGTGCCAACGCGCATACCACAGTAGTGATTTCGGGGATATCCACACCAAATACGATCGGCAGTAGAAAATACGTCCAAAAAATCAACATAATCACGGGAATAGCGCGGAAAAAACCTAAAAATGCAGCTAATATTCCCGCCCAGGCACCGCGGGACATCGCCAGCACCACACCCAACACGGTGCCTAAAATAGCCGAAGCCACGCCAGCTAACAGGCTGATCAACAAGGTTAATGCAGCTCCGCCTAACGGCCCATCAGGAAATGTTCCCCATAACAGATAAGTCCAGTTATCGGCAATAATCGTAAAATCCATCTCAGTGCCCCTTAACGATGGTTCGCTGCTGACGCCACATGCCCCAGGCCTCAATCAACGCAATAATCGCGATATACAACACCGTTGCCACACCAAAAGCCTGGAATGTCCGCAAAGTTTCCGTTTCAACCTGGCGGGAAGCATAAGAAAGCTCGGCCACACCAATAGCCATCGCTAATGATGAGTTTTTAATAATATTCATATATTGGCCGAGTAACGGCGGCATAGCGATTTTCAACGCCTGCGGCAACACAACATGGCGCATAGACTGCCAACCCGTCAGCCCCAATGCATGGGCAGCATATTTTTGTCCCTTGGCAACCCCGCTGATCCCCGAGCGCAACTCTTCCGCAATAAATGCCGTGGAATAGAAGGTCAAGCCGATGAAACCGGCCAAAAACTCAAAAGAAGGCCAGCCGAGAGTGAGTCCAAAAACCGTGATTTCATGGGGAGTATTAAGCCAAGGTATCCAGGATGCGGGCAGAAATTGACTGGCAGCAAAATACCAAAAGAACAACTGGATAAGCAGCGGCGTATTACGAAATAGCATGCTGTAACCAATCGCAAACCATTGCAACGCTTTGAGTTCGCTGTCTCTGGCGGCGGCCAGTAAAAAACCCAATAGCGTAGAAGCCACCACTGTGCAGGCAGAAATCCACAACGTCAGCAGAAAACCATTCCATAACCAGCCGAGATATTGCGGAGCCAGCAACCAGTCAGTGAGGTGATGTAGATTCATATTTCCTTAAACCCGTATCTGCATGAAAGCAAATAGCCCTGCATCACAACAATGCAGGGCTTTTGGTGTTCTCAATTGACTATTGAATCATGCTTTAGGCTGTTGATCCAATGGTGCAAATTTGAAATCGCCACGGGGTTGAGCTGCTTTGGTTTCAGGCCCGAACCAGCGGTCATAAATTTTCGCTGCTTCGCCATCTTTTTCCAGTTTAACCAGTGTCTCGTTCACTTGAGTAGTTAAGCGATCTTCCCCTTTAGGAATACCAACGCCTTGATATTCTTTAGTAATACTGAATGGTGAGATTTCAAAATCTGCTTTTTGTGCCACAGAAAGGTTGCCCAACAACCCAACTAATTTTGCATCATCCTGAGTGATAGCTTGAACATTACCATTGCGCAGAGCGGTAAATGCCACCGGAGTATCATCATAGGAAATGACTTTCGCCGTTGGATAACGGTCACGTAAGGTTATTTCCTGTACCGTGCCTTTATCCGCACCGATACGCAACCCAGCGATGTCTTCTGGCGTTTTCAGCACACCTTTATGGGCAATAAATTTCTGACCCGTCGCAAAGTACGGCAAGCTGAAGTTCACTTCTTTGGCGCGGTCATCCGTAATAGTGAAGTTGGCAGCAATCAAATCCACTTTTTTAGAGGCCAGTAACGGAATACGGTTAGCTGGGTTAGTTGCCCGCAGTTCAACTTTTACACCTAAATCTTTCGCGATTGCATTCGCCACATCGACATCATATCCCACCAGTTTTTTAGTCTGTGGGTCGATATAACCAAATGGTGGGTTGCTATCGAAAACAGCAATCCGCACCACACCAGCCTGTTTAATATCATCCAGCTTATCTGCGTGAGCAGCACCAGAAAGTGTGGCCAGACCGGCTAACAGCGTGAGTGCCAGAACGCTTTTTTTGGTGGTTAGAGATTGCTTCATTGAAAGCTCCTAAGATGATTGAGATGTTGCGATACACGTAAGCTATCAAGTCCGCGTTAGGTCAGGAAATAATATAAAACGATATATTTATAACTAAATCATCTCAGTGGATAAGTTTGCTTATATTGAAAGAAAAAGTGAAATCATGGGCGGGGAAAACGGGCGATTATGGCCGTGAATCCCCGGCCAAACCGCATTTCTAGCGTGTATGAGTAACAACAACCTCAACAGAGTTATATACCGAGTTATAGTATTTAACTGGGTGTTTCTTCCGACTTTACCTTTTCATGATGATTCGAAGTAGTGGATTTAACTTTAGTCTTTGTCAGGCTTTCAGACTCTTCGCTAATCTCTGACTGACCAATGAAAACACCGCCTTTCTTGATAGAGAAATTACTGCCTTTTACAATGCCGTTTAGCCGACCATTCTCCAAAATTTCCAAATGATCGGAAACACAAACACCCTCGATCCGCCCATCAACCGTAATGTGAGGGGCGGTTAAATTCCCTTCAATATGACCACTGCGCATCAATCTTAGTGTGCCTTCATTGACAACAATATCACCGATGACAACACCATAAATTTGAATGTCACCATCAAGATTAATATTACCTTTTAATTTTGTCCCCACCGCTATAATCGTATTTGTCTTCACTGAGTCTGATGGCGAACCCGATAATGGGGCTGAAGATGGTAGAGAAGAGTTGGCCATAATAGACACCTTGTCATGACTGCTTGCTTTCTTTTTAAACATAATATTTATCAGAATAAAAATGAGGAATAAAGTAGGAGCAAGAAGAAGATAAAAAAATAAATTGTAGACTATATAGCTAACTAAACATGCTCCCCAAACAACCCACAGCAGGCTAAGAGCGACATTCTTTGGCATATACAGACGTATGTTCACTTATCCCGCCCAATGTAAACGCATATTAAAAATCATATATTCTTATGCAGATAAATATTAAAATCGCCATTATATTATAATAGGGGAAATATACTTTCCCCATGAGGGAAGTTATATTTCCCCTAAACAATAAAACCATTTAAATATACATCCACAAAGCAACAAAACACACTTTCATTATGTCAATCAATGGGGGATTAAATATAAACAGAGATAAAACGAGAGTGAATTAGCTTAATAAATTAATAATAAGGTAGCAAAGGCGGGAAAAAATAATTTATAAAAATAACCCCCAATCAAGCAGAAATGCTTAATCTAATTGGGGGAAACAGGTTACTTTTCAGCTTTATTAGAAAGCAGTTTTTCTAAATCATCGCCACCTAAGTGACGGAAATCCTGACCTTTAACAAAGTAGAAGATAAATTCGCAGATATTCTGGCAGCGGTCGCCAATGCGTTCAATCGAACGGGCGCAAAACAATGCTGTCAGCACACTTGGGATAGTTCGCGGATCTTCCATCATATACGTCATCAACTGGCGCACAATGCCTTCATATTCCTGATCAACTTTCTTATCTTCGCGATAGATTCGGATAGCTTCATCCAAATCCATCCGGGCAAAGGCATCCAGAACATCATGCAGCATCTGTACCGTATGACGCCCCAAAGACTCCAAACTGACCAGTAAAGGCTGGTGTTGATGAGAGAATTTTTCCAGCGCAGTGCGGCAGATTTTATCCGCCACATCACCGATGCGCTCTAGCTCAGAAATCGTCTTGATGATGGCCATCACCAGACGCAAATCACTCGCCGTCGGCTGACGTTTGGCAATGATGCGCACACAGGCTTCATCAATGGCCACTTCCATCATATTGACCTTTTTATCACCAGCAATGACCTGTTTTGCCAACTCGCCGTCCTGATTGTGCATGGCGGTGATCGCGTCAGATAATTGTTGTTCCACCAGCCCGCCCATGGTCAATACTTGGGTGCGGATATGTTCAAGTTCTGCATTGAACTGGCCGGAAATATGTTTATTAAGATTCAAGTTATCCATGATACTTCCCGTACATGTAAATAGGCGAAATTGATGTATACCCTATGAGTAAAATCAGCCATAGCGACCGGTGATATAATCTTCCGTCTGTTTCTGCTGTGGTGCGGTAAACAGCGTATCTGTATCACTGAATTCAATTAACTCGCCCAGATACATAAATGCCGTGTGATCTGAGCAGCGAGCCGCTTGCTGCATGTTGTGTGTCACTATCACCACCGTATAGTCAGACTTCAACTCGCTGATCAGCTCTTCAATACGGCCAGTCGAGATAGGGTCAAGTGCTGAGCAAGGCTCATCAAGCAACAACACATCTGGGCGAATCGCGATACCACGGGCGATGCATAGGCGCTGCTGCTGGCCTCCCGACAAACTGTATCCGCTCTGGTGCAACTTATCTTTGGTTTCATTCCACAAAGCCGCTTTGGTCAGCGCCCATTGCACGCGCTCATCCATATCGGTGCGAGATAGGTTCTCAAACAGTTTCACACCAAAGGCGATGTTATCGTAAATCGACATTGGGAATGGGGTTGGCTTTTGGAAAACCATGCCAACTTTTGCCCGCAACAATGCAATATCTTGTTTATCGGTCAGGATATTCTGCCCATCCAGCAAAATGTCGCCTTCAGCGCGCTGATCCGGATACAACTGATACATTTTATTGAATGTACGCAGCAGTGTTGATTTACCGCAGCCTGATGGGCCGATGAATGCTGTGACCTGGTTTTTGGCAATATCCAGCGAAATATTCTTCAGCGCATGAAATTTGCCGTAGTAGAAGTTCAGATCGCGAACCTGAATTTTGCTGTTGTTGATGTCAGTAGCCATACTCATCAAGACTTCTCTCTTTTAGCCAATGCCGCCGTAGCTGCATTTTGGAATTTATTGGCGAATCGGGTTTTTCTTTGCTAATTAAGGGCTTTTCTCAGCCGATTAATACTTTTTCTTAGCAAAAATAACGCGAGCCACAATATTCAGTAACAGCACACACAGGGTTATCAAAAGCACCCCAGCCCATGCCAGTTGTTGCCATTCAGCAAATGGGCTCATGGCAAACTTAAAGATAGTGACCGGTAAGTTAGCAATTGGCTGACTCAGATCGGTACTCCAGAACTGGTTGGAGAGCGAGGTGAACAGCAAAGGCGCGGTTTCACCGGCAATACGCGCGACCGCTAACAAGATACCCGTCAAAATACCGGAGATAGATGCTTTCAAGGTAATGGCCGATATCATGCGCCATTTTGGTGTTCCCAATGCATAAGCCGCTTCGCGCAAGCTATCCGGTACCAACTTCAGCATGTTTTCAGTGGTGCGAATGACAATAGGGATTTGTAACAGCGCCAGCGCAATCACCCCAGCCCAACCGGAGAAGTGCTCCATCTTGGCAACCACTATGGTGTAAACAAACAGGCCGACAACAATGGAAGGGGCTGATAATAAAATGTCATTTATAAAGCGGGTAATTTCCGCCAACCAGGATTTACGGCCATATTCCGCCAGATAAATCCCCGCCATAATCCCCAGTGGGGTGCCAATGACGGTTGCCCACAGAATTAATAATCCGCTCCCCGCAATGGCGTTTGCCAACCCCCCACCGGCCGTATTGGGCGGCGGTGTCATCTCGGTAAACAAGGCCAAAGACATACCGTCGATACCTTTGGTCACCGTGGAGAACAAAATCCACACCAACCAGAACAGGCCAAATGCCATGGTGGCCATTGAAAGCAATAAAGCAATACGGTTTTTTTGACGACGCCATGCCTGCTTTTTACGGCGGGTTTCCATCAGCGTCGCATCACTTTGCATATCCATCGTCGCCATCTTAGCGCCCCTCTTTCTTAGCCAGACGCAAAACCATTAACTTAGATAAAGCCAGTACGATAAAGGTAATGACGAATAAGATCAGACCCAGTTCCATCAACGCGGCGGTATGTAAGCCAGATTCAGCTTCGGCAAACTCATTCGCCAACGCGGAGGTAATACTGTTGCCCGGCATAAACAGCGAGAAACTGTCGAGCTGGTAGGTGTTGCCGATAATAAAGGTTACCGCCATGGTTTCACCCAGCGCACGGCCCAGCCCCAACATCACGCCACCAATAACACCATTTTTGGTATAAGGCAGCACAATGCGCCAAATCACTTCCCAGGTGGTGCAGCCAATACCATAGGCCGACTCTTTCATCATCACCGGGGTTTGTTCGAAGACATCGCGCATGACAGCTGCAATGTAAGGAATAATCATGATGGCCAAGATGATACCGGCGGCCAGAATGCCGATACCAAAAGCCGGGCCAGAGAACAATACGCCCACAATCGGGATGCCGGACATCACATTGCCGACTGGCTCTTGGAAATAGCGGGCAAATAACGGGGCGAAGACAAACAAACCCCACATCCCGTAAACAATGCTGGGGATCGCGGCTAACAATTCAATCGCCACACCCAGTGGGCGTTTTAACCAGTTTGGGGCTAATTCAGTTAAAAACAGAGCAATACCAAAACTGACCGGAACCGCGATGAGTAGGGCAATAACCGAGGTCACAACCGTGCCGTAAATCGGCACTAATGCACCAAACTGTTCAGCCGGCGCATCCCACTCTTTGGTCCACAGGAAAGCCCAACCAAATTTCTCAATGCTTGGCCAGGAAGCAATAATCAATGAAACGATAATGCCGCCTAACAGAAATAGCGTAATCAGCGCAGCCAGTTTAACTAGCGCACTGAAAATGATGTCACCATATTGACTCGGTGCTTTGATTGTCGGCTTGTCAGCCATAGACTCTCTTCTCATCTGAGTGTTATACCCCCTTGTACTTGAAGCCGCAGGCGTGTTGGCGGCGTTCACTAACCCGAATCACTGACTGGTCTTGACCTTAAAATAAGTCAGCTCATCGGGATTAGCTCAATTGCCGCCTACCTGCAACTCCAATTACTTTGGGTATAAGGTGATGTTATAAATAACTTATTACAGGTAAAACGAACTTCAATCAGAAGATTGGCTTACCGCTGCTATCTTTAATCTGAGTTTTCCAAGCAGCACGGACTTGCTCAACAACTTCAGCTGGCAATGTTGCATAATCCAGCTCGTTGGCTTGTTTAGCGCCGTCTGTGTAACCCCAGTCAAAGAACTTCAATACTTCAACGCCGTTAGCCGCATTTTTCTGCTCTTTATGTACCAAGATGAAAGTTGTTGATGTTATTGGCCAAACATCATCACCTTTTTGATTGGTTAAGTCTTGAGCAAATGTTTTGCTCCAGTCCACACCTTTCGCCGCAGAGCTAAAGCTGTGTTCTGTTGGGCTAACAGGTTTACCATCCGCAGAAATCAGTTTGGTGTAAGCCAGGCTATTTTGTTTGGCGTAAGCATATTCTACATAGCCAATAGAGCCAGGTAAGCGCTGTACAAAGGCGGCGATACCATCGTTACCTTTGCCACCCAAACCAGTCGGCCAGTTAACCGTCGAACCTGCGCCTACTTTTTCTTTCCATTCTGCGTTCACTTTAGCCAGGTAGCTGGTGAACACGAATGAAGTGCCGGAGCCGTCAGCACGACGCACCACAGCAATATTTTGATCTGGCAATTTAACGCCTGGGTTCAGCTTAACAATAGCCGGATCATTCCACTTTTTCACATTACCCAGATAAATATCACCCAGTGTTTTACCGTCTAATGTCAGTTCACCGGATTTAATACCAGGGATATTCACGGCCAATACTACGCCGCCGATCACTGTTGGAAATTGGAACAAACCTTCAGCCGCCAGTTTGTCATCTGTTAATGGCGCATCAGACGCACCGAAATCAACAGTATTGGCAATAATTTGTTTTACGCCGCCCGAAGAACCGATCCCCTGATAGTTAACTTTGTTACCTGTTTCTTTCTGATAAGAATCTGCCCACTTGGCATACACCGGTGCGGGGAATGTCGCACCTGCACCCGTCAGGCTTGCAGCAGCGAACGCGGACACGGTGGTCATAGATAAAGTCGCTGCCACAATGCTGGCTACGGTGGTACGCATCAGTTTCATAATCCCTCCTAATGGGATATTAGAATTAACTCTATACCAAAGAACTTGGTGCTGCTGGTAGGCGGCAAGCGAACCCCGATGAACTTACTCGTGTAAGTGATTCGGGTGAGTGAACGTAGCTAACAAACCTGCAACTTCAAGTACAAAGTGTATAAAATTTTTTCATCAGATTAAGTATGGTGCAGGAGGGAAAATAGGACAGTTTAATGACAGAAAAATGTATGAAATATTACAGTTATATGACAGCAAACAAGAATCAATACAAGACGTTGATTTTATTTGTTTTAATGTTTTTTTAGTTTAAATATAAAACTCAGAAAGTAAGGGTTTTAGTTAAAAAGGGGATAATTGGCACTCATATTTATGACATTAGAAATTGGTGTTCGCGGCTAGCCTCCTATCGTATCATTGCTCACTAAAGCCCCCTTATAATTACCACGAGTCACTAAAGTCATCATGAATCTTACGCCACCTTGAGTTATTCCCCATCGCACTGAACGACTCTGAGCGGGTACTGTTAAAGCATTCATGCTTTTCGCATTATCTATTCATGCCCATTTAGGCCAATATTTTATCGGTTTTTTGCTGTGATGCTTAGGATCTTGGCGTTTAGCTATTTTGCCAACACCCGGTAAGTTTTACCTAAGAAATAATAATGAAAAGAGACAGAAGAAATGAGTAACAGTAATCACATTAACACCGCTGAAGCGTTAGGCGATCAACTGCGTGTAGCCCAGGTTCTCACATCACCAAAGTTAATGGCACGTGAATGTTTAGCCGGAGTGATGACAGCATTGGCGCTCATTCCTGAAGTTATCTCATTTTCTGTCATTGCTGGCGTCGATCCGAAAGTAAGTTTGGTCGCATCTATTGTTCTGTGTTTGACGCTATCTATTCTCGGAGGGCGACCCGCAATGGTCACCGCCGCTGCAGGTTCAGTGGCATTAGTCATCGGCCCAATGGTTCATATACATGGCGTCGAATACATACTGCCAGCGGTCGTGTTGGGAGGGATAGTTCAAATCCTGTTCGGCATGACAGGTTTATCTCGCATGATGCGTTATATCCCGCGCTCTGTGATGATCGGTTTTGTTAATGCATTGGGTATCTTGATATTTTTCGCTCAGGTACCCCATGTTTGGGGGCAATCGAACCTGGTATGGGGGATGCTTGTCATTACCCTGCTCATTGTCTTGCTGCTCCCGCGTATACTTAAAAGCGTACCCTCACCACTTATTGCCATCGTGGTCGTCACTGTAGTGGCTTTGTTGATGGGCTACCGACTACCTAATGTCGGCGATGAAGGGCCGATGGGTGGCGGCTTGCCAGGGTTCACCCAGCTTCTGGTTCCTCTGAATTGGCAAACACTCCACATTGTATGGCCTACAGCGTTAAGTATCGCTTTTGTCGGGTTAATGGAGTCGCTGTTAACAGCAAAACTGGTAGATGACATTACAGATACCCCATCAAGCAAGCGCCGTGAGTCATGGGGCCTTGGTGTTGGTAATATTCTCGCCGGTTTTTATGGTGGCATCGCGGGTTGTGCCATGATTGGCCAGACTATCGTCAATGTTGAGTTAGGCAAAGCCCGGAGCCGAGTTTCAACTTTCGCGGCAGCCGTGGTTCTGCTGTTACTGGTGACAGGTCTGAGCAAAATTTTGGCACAAATCCCTATGGTGGTACTCGCGGGCATAATGATGGTTGTCGCAGTAAAAACGGTTAACTGGCATAGCTTGCAAACATCAACCCTTAAACGTATGCCCTGGTCAGAAACACTGGTGATGGTGCTAACTGTAGTGATTACTGTCTGGACGAGTAATCTCGCGCTCGGTGTATTGGCCGGAGTTATTGTTGCCATGGCGCTATTTGCACGCCGCATAGCCCATGTTATTCATGCAGAACGTACATTAAGTGATGATGGTGAAAGTGTTCGCTATACCGTACGCGGCCCACTATTTTTTGCCAGCAGTAACGACCTGTTCGAGCATTTCGAGTATGCCAATGACCCCAAACGAGTCATCATCGACCTGACGCATGCACAGATTTGGGATGCTTCCACCGTAGCGGCTCTGGATGGTATCGAGTATCGCTATAAACGTTACGGTGCTGAAGTGACTATTGAAGGGCTGGATATGCGCAGCAGCGATTTTCATCGTCGCCTAACAGGAAATTTAAGCTAATCATAAAAAAGTCCGGTGATGCTATTTAAACAGCACAACCGGACTTTTAGATTTATCGCGATTTTATCATCCGCAGGGATTATTCAACCGTCACTGATTTTGCCAGGTTACGAGGCTGATCCACATCGGTGCCTTTAATCAGCGCGACATGGTAAGCCAGCAATTGTAGTGGCACGGTGTAGAAGATAGGAGCAATAATTTCTTCTACATGCGGTAACTGAATGATTTTCATGCCTTCGCTATCAGTAAAGCCAGCATCTTGATCGGCAAATACATACAGCAAACCGCCACGGGCGCGCACTTCTTCAATGTTAGATTTCAGTTTTTCCAACAATTCATTATTTGGCGCGACCACGATGACCGGCATATCTGCATCAATCAATGCCAATGGGCCGTGCTTCAATTCACCCGCTGCATAAGCTTCAGCATGAATATAAGAAATCTCTTTCAGTTTCAGCGCACCTTCCATCGCAATCGGATACTGATCGCCACGGCCAAGGAACAGTGCATTGTGCTTATCAGAGAAACCTTCAGCCAGCGCTTCGATGGTTTTATCCAGAGACAGCATCTGCTCAATACGCGCTGGCAAAGCCTGTAGTGCATGAACAATGTCGTGCTCTAAACTGGCATTAGCGCCTTTCAGCTTGCCGATACGCCCCACCAGCATCAATAACACGGTCAACTGAGTGGTAAAGGCTTTGGTTGAGGCCACGCCAATCTCGGTACCGGCTTTAGTCATCAAGGCTAAATCAGATTCGCGCACCAGCGAAGAACCGGCGACATTACAAATTGCCAGAGAACCTAAATATCCTAACTCTTTGGATAAACGCAGAGCGGCCAGTGTATCGGCGGTTTCACCTGATTGTGACAAGGTAATAAGCAAGCTATTCGGGCGCACAGCGGATTTACGGTAGCGGAACTCGGATGCAATTTCTACATCGCAAGGTACACCGGCTAATGATTCAAACCAATAACGCGAAACCATACCTGAGTTGTAAGAAGTACCGCAGGCGATGATTTGGATATGTTGGACGTCAGCCAGCAAAGCATCAGCCTTAGGGCCAAGCTCAGATAAATCAATCGCCCCGTGGTTTAAACGGCCTTCCAGCGTGTTCTTAATCGCCATTGGCTGTTCATAAATTTCTTTCTGCATGTAATGGCGGTAAACACCTTTATCGCCGGCATCATATTGCACCTGAGATTCGATCTCAGGGCGCTCAATAGCATTACCCTGCTTATCAAAAATAGCGATGCTACGGCGAGTCACTTCAACCACATCACCCTCTTCCAGGAAGATAAAGCGACGGGTGACTGGCAATAAAGCCAGTTGGTCGGAGGCGATAAAGTTTTCACCCACGCCACAGCCAATAACCAATGGGCTACCTGAACGTGCTGCTATCAAGCGGCTTGGGTCACGGCTATCCATCACAACAGTGCCGTAAGCGCCTCGCAATTGCGGGATCACGCGCTGAACGACTTCCAGCAATGAACCGCCCTGTTGTAGCTCCCAATGCACCAGATGAGCAATAACTTCAGTATCAGTTTCAGAACTGAAACGGTAGCCACGGCTAATCAGCAATTCACGTAAAGGTTCGTGATTTTCAATAATGCCGTTATGAACGACGGAGATGTAGTCCGAAACATGAGGATGCGCATTGGCCTCTGATGGCTCACCATGAGTGGCCCAACGAGTATGTGCAATCCCGGTTCCGCCATGTAAATCTTGGCTTTCGGCCGCATCAGATAGCGCCTGAACTTTACCCACCCGACGTAAACGAGTCAGATTACTGTCAGCATCCACTACAGCCAAACCAGCTGAGTCATAGCCACGATATTCAAGACGACGTAAACCTTCGATCAGAATCTCAGCGATATCACGTTGCGCTACTGCGCCAACAATTCCACACATCTGTTTTATTCCTATTTAAGATTCTTTTAGAACCTTGTCGATGTCAGTGACCTGAATTTCCGGATTTTCCGGGGTTCCCCGAGCCTGTAGAGTTGGGGATTATTATGTTTTGTTCTGTATTCTCGGCACAAATAGATAAGCAAAAAACACAGGGCAAAACATCCCTTCAATGCAGAATAACGAACGTTGAAGGGACTGTTTTAATAGATTATTTTTTCTTAACCGGACGCTGCCAACCCTGCACATGAACCTGTTTAACTCGGCTAAGAACTAACTCATTTTCGGCAATATCACCGGTGACGGTAGTACCGGCAGCAATAGTCGCGCCGTTTGCAACAGTCACTGGCGCGACGAGCTGAGTATCAGATCCAACAAAGACATCATCACCAATAATAGTTTTAAACTTATTAGCTCCATCATAGTTGCAGGTGATTGTCCCTGCGCCTATATTTACGCCTGAGCCAATCTCAGCATCGCCTAAATAAGAAAGGTGTCCGGCTTTAGAACCTTTACCTAAGCGGGCTTTTTTGATTTCAACAAAGTTACCGACATGTGCGCCCTCAGCTAACTCAGCACCCGGCCGCAAGCGGGCAAATGGCCCAACGGTACAACCAGCATCTAAACGAGAGTCTTCCAACACACTGTATGGGCTGATTTCTGAATCATCGCCAATAACACAGTTTTTAAGTACACACCCGGTACCAATACGCACCCGGTCACCTAAAACCACATGGCCTTCAATAATGACATTGGTATCAATTGTGATATCACGGCCATGTGTTAATTCTCCCCGCAAATCAAAGCGCGCGGGATCCAGTAACATCACCCCGGCTAACAACAACTTTTCAGCTTGCTCTGACTGATAGACGCGCTCAAGAGTGGCTAACTGCAGGCGGTTATTGATTCCTTCCACTTCACTCAAACGAGCTGGATGCACCGCAACTATCTTCTGACCATCAGCATGGGCCAAAGCAATAATATCGGTGATATAAAATTCACCCTGAGCATTATTGTTGTCCAACAATGATAGCCAGCGTTTTAGATCACGGCCATTGGCAACCAATATCCCAGTGTTGATTTCATTAATCTCGCGTTGTGCATCGCTGGCATCTTTATGTTCAACAATACCCACCACATCGCCATTCTCACGCACAATGCGCCCGTAACCGCTAGGGTTATCCAGCTTCACCGTCAACAAGCCAATACCCCCCTTTGGCTTAGCTGCCAATAGGCGCTCGAGAGTATCAACAGAGATCAACGGCACATCGCCGTACAACATCAGGATATCTTCATCATCAGAAAAATAGGGTGCAGCTTGTTGCATCGCATGCCCGGTACCCAACTGTTCGGCTTGCAGTACCCAATTCAGTGCCGGGTCAGTCAGTGTTTTTTTCAACAACTCACCACCGTGCCCATAAACCAGATGAACGTGTTGAGCACCCAACTTCATGGCAGCATCAATAACATGCTGAACCATCGGCTTACCTGCCAGTGGGTGTAATACCTTAGGAAGGTCGGAATACATACGTGTCCCCTTACCCGCGGCAAGGATGACTACACTCATTGAGCTGTTAGACATAAGCAACCTGATAACTCCAAATTAATAGACGGAAGTAAACCTGTTTAGCGAAATAATTACTACATATTTCTCAGCGAAAAACGTACTCAACCCGCATAGTTAAAGGGTTGCAGCAATTGAGCAGGTAATAAAAAAATGTAGTCAAAAGTGTCTGCGATCAGCGACGTTTTCTGACCTGTTTTTATCAAAACACTCTCACCTATTCAGATAATTAACTACTTATTTTACGCCAAGAAACAAGAGTTTTCAGAAAGAAACGCTTTCAGTTTAGCGTAGGATTAATTAAATACAGGAGAGGTAGGTTAAATGACTGCGCCCAAAGGCGAAAGAGGACAGAAAGTCGGTTTTATTGAATGTAAAAGTAAAAAAAATGCCAATCAGTTTTACTGACTGGCATTCTATCGTTCTTTATATTCTTCGTATTTGAAATAGCAAGAGGTTAGCGATTTTCGCTGGCCACCGACAATCCCAATCACTTTGAATATATAATAATTTTACATATCAGTGGGTTACTAAAAACCCACCACTGTAAAATCACATCGCTTTCCTGGTCAGCTCGATTACACGTAGTTTTGCAATCGCCTTCGCCAATTCAGCGGATGCCTGAGCATAGTCGACATCACCGTGGGAATTATTGATATGGTCTTCAGCTTTACGCTTAGATTCCAGCGCCTTAGCTTCGTCCAGATCAGTTCCGCGAATAGCAGTGTCAGCCAATACGATCACCACACTCGGTTGCACCTCAAGGATGCCGCCAGAAAGATAAATAAACTCTTCCTCACCGAACTGCTTAACGATGCGTATCATGCCAGGCTTAATGGCAGTGAGCAGCGGGGCATGACCAGGGAAAATACCCAGTTCACCTTCACTACCCGTCACCTGAATTTTTTGTACTACGCCTGAGAACATTTTCTTCTCTGCGCTCACAACATCCAGATGGTAAGTCATTGCAGCCATGTCACCCTCCAGTCAACAGCGTTACAGTTTCTTGGCTTTTTCCACTGCTTCTTCAATGGTGCCAACCATGTAGAACGCCTGCTCCGGCAGGTGGTCATAGTCGCCGTTCATGATGCCTTTGAAACCACGAATGGTATCTTTCAGCGATACGAACTTGCCCGGTGAACCGGTAAAGACTTCTGCCACGAAGAACGGTTGAGACAGGAAGCGCTGGATTTTACGCGCACGGGATACAACCAGTTTGTCATCTTCTGACAACTCGTCCATACCCAAAATCGCGATGATATCTTTCAGTTCCTGGTAACGTTGCAGAATAGACTGCACGCCACGCGCTACATCGTAGTGCTCCTGACCAACAACCAGCGGATCAAGCTGACGGCTGGTGGAGTCGAGCGGGTCAACCGCTGGGTAAATACCCAGAGAGGCAATTTGACGGCTCAGAACGACGGTTGCATCCAAGTGAGCAAAGGTGGTTGCTGGAGATGGGTCAGTCAAGTCATCCGCTGGCACGTAAACGGCCTGAACAGAAGTGATTGAACCCGTCTTAGTGGAAGTAATACGTTCCTGCAACACACCCATTTCTTCTGCCAGCGTTGGCTGGTAGCCTACCGCAGATGGCATACGACCCAACAGTGCGGATACTTCCGTACCAGCCAAGGTATAGCGATAGATGTTATCGATGAACAGCAATACGTCACGACCTTCATCACGGAATTTCTCCGCCATGGTCAGGCCGGTCAGTGCAACGCGCAGACGGTTACCTGGTGGCTCATTCATCTGGCCATAAACCAAGGATACTTTGTCCAAAACGTTGGAGTCAGTCATCTCGTGGTAGAAGTCGTTACCCTCACGAGTACGCTCACCCACACCAGCAAATACAGAATAACCTGAGTGCTCAATCGCAATGTTACGAATCAGCTCCATCATGTTTACTGTTTTACCAACACCCGCACCACCGAACAGACCGACTTTACCGCCCTTAGCGAACGGACAAATCAAATCCATTACCTTGATACCGGTTTCTAACAAGTCTTGCGAGCTGGCAAGCTCTTCGTAAGAAGGCGCTTCACGGTGGATTGCCCAACGCTCTTCTTCACCGATAGGCCCTTTCATGTCGATTGGATCACCCAATACGTTCATGATACGGCCCAGAGTTGATTTACCCACCGGCACTTCAATTGGGTGTTCCAGGTTGATAACTTTCAACCCGCGGCTCAAACCATCGGAAGAGCCCATTGCGATACAACGAACAACACCACCGCCCAGCTGTTGCTGAACTTCCAGCACGAGCTTCTCAGCTGCGCCTTCAACCTCAAGGGCGTTGTACACTTTTGGTACAGCGTCTTGGGGGAATTCGACGTCCACTACGGCGCCGATTACCTGGATAATCTTTCCAGTAGCCATCTTGAATCCTCTACGTAATACGTTTACCCGTCATATTCCAAATTGCTGGGGCGTTGGCTGCCTTCTCTCACCCTAGTAACTTACTCTAAGCAAGCGCCTGGGGATTTGCTCAGTTGCCGCCTTCCCGCAATCTGAACTATTTAGGGTAATAACCTGGTTAAACCGCGGAGGCTCCCCCGACGATTTCGGTGAGTTCCTGAGTGATGCTGGCCTGACGAGCTTTGTTGTAAACCAACTGCAGCTCTTTGATCAGACTGCCGCCGTTATCGGTGGCGGCTTTCATCGCTACCATTCGCGCGGCCTGTTCGCTAGCCAGGTTTTCAACGACGCCCTGATAAACTTGCGATTCCACATAGCGACGCAGGAGGGTATCCAACAGCGCTTTTGGATCAGGTTCATACAGGTAATCCCAGGATTTCCTCTTCAGCTCACCGTCTTCCGCTGGCGGAAGAGGTAACAGCTGCATGATCCGTGGTTCCTGAGACATCGTATTGATAAACTTGTTATTAACGATATACAGTTTATCCAAACGACCTTCATCATAGGCTTGCAACATCACTTTCACTGGCCCGATAAGTTCTGACAGAGAAGGGTTATCCCCCATGCCAGTAACCTGAGCAACAATCTTGCCGCCCACGGAACCAAAGAAAGAAGCTGCTTTTGACCCGATTAGCGCTAAATCACATTCAACGCCTTTTTCAGACCAACCTTTCATCTCAGACAACAGTCTTTTGAACAGGTTAATGTTCAAACCACCGCACAAGCCACGGTCTGTAGAAACCACCAGATACCCAACACGCTTAACATCGCGCTCTTCCAGGTATGGATGTTTATATTCCAGATTACCTAACGCGAGGTGACCAATCACACTACGCATTGTTTCTGCATAAGGACGGCTAGCCGCCATGCGTTCCTGCGATTTACGCATTTTGGAGGCGGCGACCATCTCCATGGCTTTGGTGATCTTTTGCGTGTTTTGCACGCTGGCGATCTTGGAACGTATCTCTTTTGCGCCGGCCATTTCTGCTTCTCCTCATTGCCAGACGGCCTGCTTTCCTAACGAAAAGCAGGACCGTATAGCGTTACCAGGACTGGGTTGCCTTAAATGTATCAAGGATGCCTTTCAGCTTGGCCTCGATTTCATCGTTATACGCGCCAGTTTGGTTGATTTGTTGCAGAAGCTCGGCATGCTCACGGTCAGCAAATGCCAACAGTGCAGCTTCAAAGCTACCTACCTTCGCCAACTCGATATCACCCAGATAACCACGTTCAGCTGCGAACAGAACCAGAGACTGCTGCGCAACAGACATCGGTGCGTATTGTTTCTGTTTCAGAAGCTCGGTCACTTTCTGACCATGGCTCAGCTGTTTACGTGTTGCATCATCCAAATCGGATGCGAACTGGGAGAACGCAGCAAGTTCACGATACTGTGCCAGAGCGGTACGAATACCACCGGACAGTTTTTTCATGATCTTGGTCTGCGCTGCACCACCCACACGAGATACGGAGATACCCGGGTTAACCGCAGGACGAATACCGGCGTTAAACAGGCTGGATTCCAGGAAGATCTGACCATCGGTAATAGAAATTACGTTGGTCGGAACAAACGCGGAAACATCCCCTGCTTGAGTTTCAATGATTGGTAATGCGGTCAAAGAACCGGTTTTACCTTTCACTTCACCCTTGGTAAAGGCTTCAACGTAATCGGCGTTAACACGCGCAGCACGCTCCAACAAACGGGAGTGGAGGTAGAATACGTCGCCAGGATAAGCTTCACGACCTGGTGGACGACGGAGCAGCAAGGAGATTTGACGATATGCAACAGCCTGTTTAGACAGGTCATCATAAATAATCAGCGCATCTTCACCGCGGTCGCGGAAATATTCACCCATGGCACAACCAGAGTAAGGTGCCAGGTATTGCAATGCTGCTGATTCTGAGGCAGTAGCGACAACCACAATGGTGTTAGCCAATGCGCCATGCTCTTCCAGTTTACGCACTACGTTTGCAACAGTAGAGGCTTTCTGGCCGATAGCAACATACACACATTTAATGCCTGAATCGCGCTGGTTGATGATCGCATCAATCGCCAGAGCAGTTTTACCTGTCTGACGGTCACCGATGATCAATTCACGCTGACCACGACCGATTGGAATCATGGCATCGACAGACTTATAGCCGGTCTGAACAGGTTCATCAACGGATTGACGTTCGATAACGCCAGGTGCGATAGCTTCAACAGCTGAGAAGCCATCGTTTTCTACCGGACCTTTACCATCAATAGGTTCACCCAGAGTATTGACGACGCGACCCAACAGGCCACGACCGACTGGAACTTCCAGGATGCGGCCAGTACATTTAACCTTCATGCCTTCGGCAAGATCGGCGTACGGACCCATAACTACAGCACCTACGGAGTCGCGCTCCAAGTTCAGTGCGATTGCGTAACGATTGCCTGGCAGTGCGATCATCTCGCCCTGCATAACCTCGGCCAAACCGTGTACGCGAATGATCCCGTCACTAACGGAAACAATAGTACCTTCATTGTGAGCTTCGCTCACCACATTGAACTGAGCAATGCGCTGCTTGATCAGTTCGCTGATTTCGGTGGAATTCAGTTGCATATGCTCCAGTCCCCTTAAGACTGCAAGACGTCCGCCAGGCGTTCTAGACGACCGCGAACGCTGCCATCTATCACCATATCGCCTGCACGTATTACTACGCCGGCCATTACGGACTTATCGATTTTGCAATTCAGCTTAACTTTGCGTGATAGACGTTTTTCCATCGCAGCGGCAATTTTCGCCAGCTGTTCGTCGTTCAATGGGCTCGCAGAGCTCACTTCAACGTCGACGGTCGACTCCAGCGAGGCACGCAGTTGAATAAACTGCTGTAGTACCTCAGGAAGAACCAGTAAACGGCCATTCTCCGCCATAACTCGAATGAAGTTCTGTGCGGGTTCATCGAGCTGATCACCACAGACTGCAATAAACGTCTTAGACATTGTTTCTGGTGCTACAGCACCGGAAAGCAATTCAGCGATTTGTTCATTGCGCGTCACTTGGGCAGTAAACGCCAGCATATCTTGCCAACGTTCAACCACCTGGTGCTCAACAGCAAAGTCAAAAGCTGCTTTGGCGTAGGGGCGAGCTACAGTTACAAATTCAGACATCAGCCCCTCCCTCCTTACAGTTCAGCGACCAGTTTATCAACGATGTCGCTGTTAGCAGCTTCATCCACGGAACGTTCGATGATCTTCTCGGCGCCAGCTATAGCCAGCATCGCGACTTGCTTACGCAACTCTTCACGAGCACGCTTACGTTCGGCGTCGATCTCTGCCTGCGCTTGCGCCACGATTTTGTTACGTTCCTGTTCAGCTTCTGCTTTAGCTTCATCAAGGATCTGAGCTTTACGTTTACTCGCTTGCTCAATAATCACCTGTGCTTCTGCTTTGGCCTTCTTCAGTTGGTCGGTCGCATTGGCTTGCGCTAAGTCCAAATCTTTTTTGGCACGTTCTGCAGAAGAGAGACCGTCAGCAATTTCTTTTTGACGCTTCTCGATGGCAGCCATAATCGGCGGCCATATATACTTCATGCAGAACAGGACAAACAGGACAAACGCGATGGCCTGGCCGAGGATTGTTGCGTTAAGATTCACAGCACAATGCCTCTTTAAAAGTTAATAGTTTGGTGTAGTTCACAGTAGAGAAAACTCTACTTACGCGACAGCAAACATCACGTACAGACCCAGACCAACAGCGATCATAGGGATGGCGTCAACCAGACCCATGACGATAAAGAACTGTGTACGCAGCAGAGGAATTAGGTCAGGCTGACGTGCAGCGCCTTCCAAAAATTTACCACCCAGGATGCCGATACCGATCGCAGCACCGATTGCCGCTAAACCCATCATTATAGCGGCAGCCATGTACAGCAGATCCATATTCAGGTTTTCCATGACAGTCTCCAGTTTATTTCAGTTAAAACGCAGTAATGTTATAAGAAAATCAGTGCTCTTCGGACGCCATCGACAGATAGACAATCGTCAGAACCATGAAGATAAAGGCTTGTAACGTAATAATCAGTATGTGGAAGATAGCCCAAGGTAAACTGAGCATCCACTGTGACCACCACGGCAACAGGCCAGCAATCAGGATGAAGATCAACTCACCCGCATACATGTTGCCGAACAGTCGCAGACCGAGTGAAACCGGTTTGGACAGCAGGCTGACACCTTCCAGAATTAAGTTCACTGGAATGAATATCGGGTGATTGAACGGCTGCATCGTTAATTCTTTTACGAAGCCGCCTACACCTTTCATTTTAATGCTATAGAACAGGATCAGGATGAAAACACCCAATGCCATGGACAAGGTAATACTTACGTCAGCAGTCGGTACCACGCGCAGCGCTGGTAACCCAAAGACATGTTCACCGATGTAAGGCAGTAAATCGATTGGCAGCAAGTCCATCATGTTCATCAATAAAACCCAAACAAACACAGTTAGGGCTAATGGCGCGATGACTTTACTTTTGCCGTGGTACATATCCCGTACGCTGTTATCGACAAAACCGATAATTAACTCAACAGCCGTCTGCAATTTGCCAGGCACGCCACTGGTGGCACCTGCCGCAACTTTGCGGAACACAAACAGAAAAGCTAACCCCAGCACGACAGAGAAGAACAAAGAGTCAATGTTCAACGTCCAGAACGTTGCAGGGCCCGGTGAGTGGGGATTGACCAACTCAAAGGTACGCAGGTCCAACTGAAGGTTGTTCAGGTGGTGCCCTATGTAGTCCCTTGGAGTAGAGATTTCTCCTGATGCAGACATGATGCCTCTTACCCTTTTTTTAGTTAAATACGGTGACCGTCGAATACGATAACTGTTAAGTACGGTAGCCGCTTATCACGGCCGGTGCCAATATCTGCACAATCAGCACCGCTAAATAGGTTAAACCGAGTGGTGCAAATGCTGCTTTAAACAGCCCTAATGCCACAATCAGCAAAATTATCGTCATGATAACTTTTAACCCTTCGCCAATGGCAAACGACCACGCAACACGACCTGGAGCAGCTGTTTTTACTTGATGGCGGCAAGCAAACAACATAAAAATGGCACTGGGCAACCAGGCTGCCAATCCTCCTGCCAGAGCAGAAGCACTCCATTCCAGGCTTTTAAAACCAAAAACAGCACTGAGAACAACAAAAGTCATTAACTGCAACAACAGCAACTTTCGTGCAATTTTCCCACTGTAAAGGGATACAGGCATGACGTTTGTTCTCTCCAAACCACACTAAAGGTATGCTGAGTGAGGTATAAAACTGCCTTTTACCCCATTGAGTCAAGCAGCAAAAAACGAGCAAATTATACGGGCCACTCAAACGAATTCAATCGATAAGTAGCGAAAAGGTGAACAATTATTTAAATTTTCTTCTTTCGCGCTATTTTCACAAGGAAACCCTCGGAATAAAGCACGTATTTAATTGTCTGACTATTCCATCTATTATCAATAAAGCGTGCAACAGATCACAAAACTTAAAACAAACTGATTTATATCCTATAGAGCTTTACTTTGTCTTTAACGAAAAGAGCCATTAAATACTTTTATAAATCATAATGTTAAATTTAAACCATTATCAAACAACTTATCTACTTAGTAAAAACTTACCGTTGACATTTCAGATAATAACCCGGCAACAGTTTGGATACATAAAAACATAATCTCTTCGGTAAAATAATGACCAAAGTGACTATTTGGTCGCTTTCAATATAATTTTATCATTCGTGGACGATGATTTTGTAAACAATACGTGAAATATAATCTTCCCGTATGAGCATTAGCGAATAAATACTCGCCTATATTAAAAGGGCTAAATAAGATAAACCCCCTACTTTCATTAAGGATTTATTACATTTTTTTGATAAATAGCAAAGTTAGTTTGACTTAAGAATAACCAAATGACGTTCACCGTCTAACTCAGGTACCTGCAATCTCACCACAGACTCGAGAACTATTCCTTCAGGCAATATCCCTAATTCATCATCTGGCCTTACCCCTTTTAGCGCATAAAAACGCCCTTCTGGCTTGGCTGGCAAATGATGGCACCAGGACAGCATATCTTGTAAGGATGCAAATGCACGGCTTATTACACCATCAAATGGCGGTTTTGCGGCAAAGTCCTCAACTCGGCTTTGTACCGGTTCGATATTACTTAATCCTAATTCGTGTTGCACTTGCCGCAAAAAGCGAACGCGTTTACCCAAGCTATCGAGCAATACGAAGTGTGAATCGGGGCGCACTATGGCTAAAGGTATCCCAGGAAGCCCTGGCCCCGTACCGACATCGATAAAACGGTTACCTTGTAAATGTGGGTTAACGACAATGCTATCCAAAATATGTCGTACCAACATTTGCATTGGGTCACGCACAGATGTCAGATTATAAGCTTTGTTCCACTTATCAAGCAGTTCCACATAGCCTATCAGTTGGTGTTTTTGCTGATCGGGTAACGCAATACCTGCTGCATTTAGCAGGGAATCTAATTTTTTTAACACAACAATATCCTCTGACTAAAAAATCTCTGTCAGCCTGTAATGAACCAGTATGTGGAGTAATAATCTAGCCGAGCTAGTGGTTTGAATACTTCGTTACTGACTGAAAATAAAGCTAAATCTGCCTGACTGCTTATCTCTCACAGCTCAGGCAAATGTTGAATAGTTACGCGCTACGACGTAGCAAACCTTGTTTTTTCAGCCAAACCAGCAAAATGGAAATTGCCGCAGGTGTAATACCTGAAATACGTGAAGCCTGACCGATAGAGTTAGGTTTGTGATCATTCAATTTAGCAATAACTTCATTAGATAAACCAGATACTTGGCGATAATCTAAATCAGCAGGCAGCAATGTATTTTCATTGCGCAGCTGTTTTTCAATTTCTTCCTGCTGACGAGCAATATAGCCTTGATATTTAACTTGAATTTCAACCTGATCAGCGGCTTGCGGATCCGTTAATGCTGGGCCAAATAAAGGCAAAGTTGTTAACAAGCGATAGTCAATTTCAGGGCGGCGCAGTAATTCTTCCCCATTGGCTTCTTTTGACAATGGAGCTTTCAGCAACGCATTGATTTCAGCTACGTTCTCAGAATGGGGATGAACCCAAATATCTCGTAGGCGCTGCCGTTCTTTTTCAATTTGCTCAATTTTTTGGCTAAAGTGTGCCCAACGAGCATCATCGACCAACCCTAACTTACGACCCATTTCAGTCAAGCGCAGATCCGCGTTGTCTTCACGCAACATCAGACGATATTCCGCTCGTGAGGTAAACATGCGGTACGGTTCTTTGGTGCCGAGGGTGCTTAAATCGTCCACCAGCACGCCAAGGTAAGCTTCATCACGACGAGGTGACCACCCATCATCATCATTGGCGAAACGGCCCGCATTGAGGCCTGCAAGCAGCCCTTGAGCTGCTGCTTCTTCATAACCGGTGGTGCCATTGATTTGTCCGGCAAAGAATAAACCCTGGATATATTTGCTTTCCAGAGTAGGTTTCAAATCTCGCGGATCAAAGAAATCATACTCAATGGCATAACCTGGCCGAATAATACGTGCGTTTTCAAGCCCTTTCATTGAACGAACTATCTGCATCTGAACATCGAAAGGCAAGCTGGTAGAAATACCGTTTGGATAGATTTCATTACTGGTCAGGCCTTCAGGTTCAAGGAAGATCTGATGTGAATTACGATCCGCAAAGCGCATAACTTTGTCTTCGATCGATGGGCAATAACGTGGCCCAATCCCTTCGATGATCCCGGCATACATCGGGCTGCGATCCAGGTTATTACGGATCACTTCATGCGTTTTTTCATTGGTGTAGGTGATATGGCATGCCATCTGCTCAGGGTGTTGATCGGCATTTCCCAGGAAAGAGAATACTGGAATTGGCGTATCACCAAACTGAGGAGCCAATTGGCTAAAATCGATGGTGCGCGCATCAATACGCGGCGGAGTACCGGTTTTAAGGCGATTGACTCGCAGCGGTAATTCACGCAAGCGTTGTGACAATGAGATGGATGGGGGATCACCAGCACGGCCACCGCTGTAGTTCTCAAGGCCAATATGAATTTTCCCGTCCAAGAAAGTACCGACGGTCAATACCACAGCTTTAGCACGGAATTTTAATCCCATTTGGGTCACTGCACCGACCACACGATCGTTCTCAACAATCAGATCTTCAACAGGTTGCTGGAAGAGAGTCAAGTTAGGCTGGTTTTCCAATGCGGTGCGGACTGCCTGGCGATATAGGACGCGGTCAGCTTGCGCTCGGGTTGCTCTTACCGCAGGGCCTTTGCTGGCGTTTAGTATCCTAAACTGAATACCGGCTTGGTCAGTCGCCATTGCCATCAAGCCGCCCAGAGCATCGATCTCTTTTACCAAATGCCCCTTACCGATACCGCCAATCGCTGGGTTACAAGACATTTGTCCCAGTGTGTCGATATTGTGCGTCAGCAATAAGGTCTGACGTCCCATGCGTGCCGCTGCCATTGCAGCTTCTGTGCCGGCATGGCCACCACCAATGATGATGACGTCAAATTGATCTGGATAAAACATGGTACTGCACCTCGCCGTTATGCGAATTTCTGTATTTGCCCTGGGGTGGGGGATTCTACTCAAGTTTAGACGATCGACCAAGCAGCTTAGGATCGCCTTTAATTAAAAGAAGATCTTTTTATTTAAAGATCTCTTTATTAGATCTCTTATTAGGATCATGATCCTCTGTGGATAAGTGATAATTCACATTAGATATCATAAGATTAAGGAGGATCTTTTGCTGTTAATGATCGGTGATCCTATTGCGTATAAGCTGGGATCTAAATGGCATGTTATGCACAGGCACTTTCAGACACTAAGGTTGTTATGTGGATATGTACTGCTTATGCCCTGCTTTTAAGCTTACTTATCCACATTTGATCGCGTGATCTTTAAGCAAATTAGAGCAAATTAATCCAATTTTTAACCCAAATCTCTGCTGGGTCCTCAGGAATTTCATGTTGGATGACGTCAATTTCTAAAATATCACCCACACGCAATGCTCCCTGAGTGATCAATTGCTGATCCAATTTTCTGACTGCTCCACAGAAAGTGTCATATTCTGAACTGCCCAAACCGACGGCACCAAAGCGAACCTGCGAGAGATCCGGTTGCTGTTCTTCGATTTGTTCTAATAAAGGTTGAAGATTGTCTGGTAGATCGCCGGCACCATGGGTGGAAGTGATAATTAGCCACAAACCATCCAGAGTCAGCTCGTCTAATTCAGGGCCATGCAGTGTTTCTGTCGAGAAACCCGCCTCTTCTAATTTCTCAGCTAAATGTTCAGCAACGTATTCAGCACTGCCAAGCGTACTGCCACTGATCAAGGTAATGTCAGCCATAAAGAACCCAACCGAAGTAATGAACCGGTATTGTACGCTGTGAATCAGCTGGGATCTACCTGTGGATAATGTGGGTATAGTTATTTAGTGCTCAGGGCACGATGGTACGCATAATGGGGTTCTGCAGGGAAATAAGTGTCTCTGTCGACTGGATCTCATCAATCGTCTGGATCTTGTTGATAAGTACCTGTTGCAGTGCATCTATCGATTTACACATGACCTTAATAAAGATGCTGTAATGACCGGTGGTGTAATAGGCTTCAACAACTTCTTCTAAACTCTCCAGTTTTTTCAGTGCCGACGGGTAATCCTTGGCACTTTTCAAAATGATGCCGATAAAGCAGCACACGTCATAACCCAGCTGTTTTGGATTAACGTGAACACAGGCTGCGGTGATAATCCCCGCCTGTCGCATTTTCTCCACTCGGACATGAATTGTTCCTGGGCTGACACCAAAATTTTTTGCCAATTCTGCATAAGGTGTGCGCGCGTTTTCCATTAATGCGTTCAAGATGCCGCGATCGAGATTATCGATTTGATAAATTTCACTCATATTAACCCCGTTTTTTTATCGATTATATAATTATAGACCTATAAAAATGAATTATTAAAAGTGAAAAGGCAATATTTGTTGTTGTATATTGAATTTAACCCTCATTCTGTTGCTTAATCAATGACAAGCCAAACGGCATAATCAAACAATTTGCATAATCGACAGCAACGAATTGAGAAAACGACAATGAAAAAACAATTTATCCAAAAACAACAACAGATCAGCTTTGTAAAATCTTTCTTTTCCCGTCAATTAGAACAGCAACTGGGCCTGATTGAAGTTCAAGCCCCTATCCTGAGCCGTGTTGGCGATGGAACTCAAGATAACCTTTCTGGTTCCGAGAAAGCTGTTCAGGTAAAAGTAAAAGCTTTGCCAGATGCGACCTTTGAAGTTGTTCATTCATTAGCTAAATGGAAACGTAAGACTTTAGGCCGCTTTGATTTTGGTGCTGATCAAGGGATTTACACCCATATGAAAGCATTACGCCCTGATGAAGATCGCCTGAGTGCTATTCATTCAGTGTATGTTGATCAGTGGGATTGGGAGCGCGTAATGGGTGATGGCGAGCGCAACCTGGCTTACCTGAAATCTACGGTTAACAAAATCTACACCGCGATTAAAGAAACTGAAGCGGCGATCAGTGCTGAATTTGGTATAAAACCTTTCTTGCCAGAACAGATTCATTTTATCCACAGTGAAAGCTTGCGTGCTAAATTCCCTGATCTGGATGCTAAAGGCCGCGAACGCGCCATTGCTAAAGAGTTGGGTGCGGTGTTCTTGATTGGTATTGGCGGAAAATTGGCTGATGGTCAATCTCATGATGTTCGTGCACCAGATTATGATGACTGGACCTCTCCAAGCGCGGAAGGTTTTGCTGGTCTGAACGGCGATATTATTGTTTGGAACCCAGTGCTGGAAGATGCTTTTGAAATTTCATCCATGGGAATCCGTGTAGATGCAGAAGCGTTGAAACGCCAGTTGGCACTGACATCAGATGAAGATCGTTTGAAATTGGAATGGCACCAATCACTGCTACAAGGCGAAATGCCGCAGACTATCGGCGGAGGTATTGGCCAGTCCCGTTTAGTGATGTTATTGCTACAACAACAACATATTGGTCAGGTTCAGTGCGGTGTGTGGGGGACAGAAATCAGCGAGAAAGTTGAAGGCCTGCTTTAATTCCCCCCTGATTATCTCTTTATTATTTCAACCCGTTATGGCTTATGCAGCTATAGCGGGTTCTTTCATCTATGCTGTAGGTGGCATAATACTAAGGTATCCACCTATAAGGTTGTTAACGTTATGGCCCGATTTAATCCCCTTAGACATTACTCACATGCTCGTCCAAGATTATTATTATCCGTTGGCGCTGGAATAATCACTTACTTTCTGTTGCCATCACATTTCACTGTATTACTGCGTCTGATGGTGAGTTGGAATATATTTGCGTGGCTCTATTTGTTGTTTTTATGGCTGCAATTATTGCGAAATGACCCGAAAAAAATCAGATTAATAGCCCGTGTGCAGGATGAAAGTGCCAGTATGGTGCTGAGTATTGTCAGCATGGCGTGTTTGGCAAGTATTCTGGTTATTCTGTTTGAGTTAAGCACGGCGAATCAGTTATCTGGGTCGGCTAAAGCATTCCATTTAGTGCTTACGGGAATGACGTTATTGGTATCGTGGTTATTATTGCCAACTGCTTTTACGATGCATTACGCCCATTTATTTTATCAGTCCCGTGATGAATCTGATGCTGTCCTGCCATTAATTTTCCCCAAAGAGGTTACTGAACCTTCCTATTGGGATTTTCTTTATTTTTCATTCACTATTGGTGTGGCTTCGCAAACTGCGGATGTCTCGACCGGCACCTCAGATATCCGCCGCGTAGTATTATTGCAGTCAGTATTGTCCTTTATTTTTAATATGACGATTTTAGGGCTGTCGATTAACGTTGGGGCGGGGTTGCTTAACTAAAGCTATTAATTAGCGCTTCCAGCGGCGCATTAAACGGCTTTTTAACCCTGTATCAAAGCGCCAGATATGATCGAAAATCTGCATGATACCGGGCTTGCCATAGGCGGACATCGCCACGGCATGGAACCTATGTTGATGGGCTTGCTGCTGGATTTTAATTTTTCTGATCAATTCCTCGGGTAAACGCTGGGCAATGAAATCGGAAATAATCACGGCATCCGCGTCATACCAGTCTCTCTCTTCCATTTTATTGAGGGTGCTGGCTAAGCAGGCCGCCAGATCGGTGCCGCCACGAAAATGTTGGCTAAGAAAACGTATTGCTTGCTCAATACCATTAGCTGATGAGAGTTCGTAGTGAATGATTTCCGTGGCGAATAGCATGATGTAGCAGCGGCGATTATCCGCTAGCGCAATACGCAGCAAAGCCAGACAAAATGCCTTGGCGCATTGCTCGTTAAATCCTCCCATCGAACCAGAAGTATCGACACAGACAATAAAGGGGCCACGAGGTTGTTCGTCATGGTTTTTAAGGCTTACCGGGCGCTGTAAAGTTTTTTCCTGCCAGTTATCCCCCTGTAAGCGATAAGTGAGCAAGCGCCTTTCCAATAAGCGGCGATAAAATTCAAATTCCAGCTCGCTCATCCCCAGCATTACTAACTCGGTCGGCAACAATCGCAAAATATCATTGCTCTGATGAATGCCACTGACTTCCTCTGGCACGGTATCAGGTTGGCGCACCATCACGGTGTAAGGTTCAAAGCGGGCATCGGGGGTGGGTTGTGCTTTAGCACTGCGGCTGCGGCCCAGTTGCTCTGCAAGCTGCTGTAATTCGGGCTGCTGTTGCAGAAAATCGCCATATTGCAGCAATAACTGATAATCACCGCGCTGCAAATGGCCCTGACTCATATCCCAAAGCCGCCCTGCTGCACTATCATTCGTCGCCAGGATCGGTTCCAAAGCACCACTGAGCGCCAGCCGCTGTTGTAACTCAGCTAAAAGCTGCTCCCGCTCTTGCTCAAGTAACTGATGATGGATAGTGATGGTTTGTAAGGTCAGGCTGATGCGCCAGCGCTGTAAAAAGAGAGTTTGAAAACTATCGCCGGTTTGGGGGTTTTTCTCTAAATCTGCAGTTTGTAGCAATGTTTTAGCTTGTGTGGCGAAAGGCGAATGCCACTGTTGCAATTGCGCCACAATCTCTGGGAGATGGTCATAAAATAGTGGGCTGGCCTCCAACAGACTCTGTTGATACAGGGCAAACTCATTTGCCAGCCCTGCGGGGACTTTTGCCTCCCGAATACGCTGTTGTAAGTTTTGCTTCCAGCCGGGGATATCCTTCATTAATGCCCGTTTAATGCGCGGGAATTTTTCAAAGAATAACGCTAACTGCGGTGATACCAATAACCCCACCACCATCTCTTCGATAAGCTCACTTTCGCTTATCGATAGCAGCAAATCCAATGTTGCCAGGCTGAGCATTGATTAATGACCGCGTAGTTTTTGTTGCAGCAGTTTCACTTGCTCTGCCACATTCAGCAAGCTGGCTTCTATTTTCGCCAACCAAGAGGACGGCGTGAATAAGCAAGGTTGATGCTGACTGAATAACCGCCGTTGTTCAGCCAGGCTATTTTCCAGCTCTGCCAACTCCAGCAGCAACTCAGGTGGCACAGTGGCGGTGGAAGCCCCAGGTTGTGACAATATTGATGGCTGGCGGCTTACATCCAGAAGCGTGATATGTAGCTGATCGTCAATCTCTGCATCAATAGATTGGGCATAACCGACACCATTTAATTTGGCGCGTAAAATCCCCCCCTTATTAAGCCATTGAGTTAGCGCCTCTTTTTCTATTTGCAGATGATTGACCTGCATATCATGCAAACTGAGCGGTTTTTGCAGAAACAGGGTTAGGGTGCTGTCTGTGAGATGGTCCGGCAGAGAATATTGCGGTTTACGGCTGAACATTCCGCTTTGCTTGGTCACTGTCAGTGCTTGATGGTCACTTTGCTGTTGCTGGTGCTTCAACCATTGGCTATTAATATGCTGGAGCTTCATTAATAAGTTTTGCTGCTGGTATCCTTGCTCCGTTAGCAATTGTTCAAGTTGTTGTTGCAGCAATTTTAGCGAACTCAGGTCATGCCATAAGCAATCTTTCAGCAAGATTAAGTCGATGGGGGTTACTTCATCCCGACCACTGAAAAAGGCGCTGGCTTGCAGTAAGCGCAGGGCTTTTTTCCAACGTCGGTCAGATACATACGGCGCTTTTTCTTGCGCACTGAGTTGTTGACGTAACTGAAAAATAAGCTCAAAACAGTTATCTGGTAGGGCCATTTTGTCTATCAATGGCTGCCACTGATAAAATTCTTCATCACTGATACTAAGATTTTCAGCCACCGGATTATGATTTTCATTCTGGCGGCTGAGTAGCAAAGAACGGAAGTTTTGTTTTTCTTGTACGCGATCCAGCCATAGGCGGATCAGCATTCGGTCATAAAGCGCTTCCAGACTGCTGTCTGCATCCGGCAACTCATTTGAAGCCGTCACCAACAAGCGCATAGGAATACTGTCTTCCCGATCACCATTACGAAAGCGCCGTTCATTAATGGCGGTCAGTAAAGTATTCAGAATAGCCGGGCCGGCTTTCCAAATTTCATCCAGAAAAACGATTTCAGCTTCCGGCAGATAACCTCCGGTCATGCGCTGATAGCGCCCTTCTTCTTTTAGCGCTTGAATAGACAGTGGGCCAAACACTTCTTCCGGCGTAGAAAAACGAGTCATCAGATATTCAAATGCCCGGGCATTGCGGAAAGCAAATTTTAGGCGGCGGGCAATCAGGCTTTTGGCTATCCCCGGTGGGCCAAGTAGGAATACACTCTCGCCACTGAGGGCGGCTAATAAACACAAGCGAATAGCCTCCTGTCTTTCATACAGGCCACTCTCAAGGGCACTGCTTAAACGGGAGATTCTTTCAGCTAATTGTGATGATTGCGCCATAATTGCTCTATATGTTCCGTTAGTTGATGAATTTTTACCTGATCAGTAGGAATAAATCCTCTTTTTCTTCATAAGATAGCTCATTGATTAGTAATATTTTTATATCATCGGCTATTTGTAGTCGATCTATTTCCGCTCTTTTCGTTGCTTGATTTAAGAGTAGGCAATCTATTGAAATGGTGCATACTGTGCGCCTTTTGGTGGGCGTCAAGGGACACAGAACCGATTATTTCGGTTCTCAAACGTACACATCAGGTTATGGATGTTCTAGCAAAAAGAAATCAATTATGAGCACAGAACATAAACAGTCTTTATCGGCGGTAACCCTGGCAGCAATAGGGGTCGTTTATGGTGATATTGGTACCAGCCCACTCTATACCTTGAGAGAGTGTTTTTCTGGTCATTACGGTTTTGATGTGCGTCCGGATGTGGTATTTGGTTTTTTATCACTGATTTTCTGGATGTTAATTCTGATTGTCTCGGTTAAATATCTGACCTATGTCATGCGCGCGGATAACGCCGGTGAAGGGGGGATTTTAACCTTAATGTCTTTGGCTGGGCGTAATACGTCTTCCAGAGCCACTTCCATTTTGGTGATCCTCGGCTTAATTGGTGGCAGTTTCTTTTATGGTGAGGTGGTCATCACCCCGGCAATATCGGTTATGTCGGCCATCGAAGGGCTAGAAATAGCCGCACCTGCACTTGATCCTTATATTGTCCCTTGCTCTATTGCCGTTTTAACCCTGTTATTTGTGATTCAAAAACACGGGACTGGCAGCGTCGGTAAATTGTTTGCCCCAGTGATGTTGGTTTGGTTCCTGACCTTGGCGCTGCTGGGGTTACGCAGTATTATCGCGAATCCAGAAGTGCTGGCTGCATTGAATCCGAAATGGGCGATAAGCTTCTTCACTGAATATAAGTCTGTTTCATTTTTTGCCCTTGGTGCGGTAGTTTTAGCTATTACCGGGGTGGAAGCCTTATATGCAGATATGGGGCATTTTGGTAAATTTCCTATTCGGTTAGCATGGTTTACCGTGGTGCTGCCCTCATTGGTGCTAAATTATTTTGGCCAGGGCGCGTTATTACTGAAAAATCCGGAAGCCATCAAAAACCCCTTCTTCCTGCTCGCCCCCGACTGGGCATTGATTCCACTATTAATATTGGCGACATTGGCGACCGTTATTGCCTCGCAGGCTGTCATCTCCGGTGTATTCTCACTGACCCGACAGGCGGTTCGTTTAGGTTATTTACCGCCGATGCGCATTATTCATACCTCAGAAATGGAATCAGGGCAGATATATATCCCGGTGATTAACTGGACGCTGTATCTGGCGGTGGTATTGGTGATTGTCGGATTCGAACGCTCCAGTAATTTGGCGGCCGCTTACGGTATTGCCGTAACCGGTACCATGGTCATCACCAGTGTTCTGTTCTGTACCGTAGCGCTGAAAAACTGGCACTGGAACCGTGCTTTTGTTGGTTGCCTGTTAGTGCTCTTATTGATTATTGATATTCCCATGTTCTCTGCCAACGCCCTGAAATTGTTCTCCGGTGGTTGGTTGCCACTGTCATTGGGGCTGGTGATGTTTATCATCATGACCACCTGGAAAAGCGAGCGTTTCAGCTTGTTGCGCCGTATGCATGAACACGGCAATTCACTGGAAGCGATGATTGCTTCATTGGAGAAGTCACCTCCGGTTCGTGTTCCCGGCACCGCGGTCTATATGTCGCGGGCGATGAATGTTATTCCGTTCGCATTGCTACATAACCTCAAACATAACAAAGTATTACATGAGCGAGTGGTCTTACTGACACTGAGAACTGAAGATGCGCCGTATGTCCATAATGTTAATCGCGTGACCATCGAGCAGCTCTCACCGACTTTTTGGCGCGTTGTCGCCAGCTATGGTTGGCGCGAAACCCCGAATGTGGAAGAGATTTTCCATCGCTGCGGTTTGGAAGGCTTACCTTGCCAAATGATGGAGACTTCATTCTTTATGTCGCACGAGTCGCTTATCCTAACCAAGCGGCCATGGTATCTGTTCTTGCGCGGCAAGCTGTTTATTGCCCTCAGCCGCAACGCGCTACGCGCCGCTGATCAGTTTGAAATCCCGCCGAATCGGGTGATTGAATTGGGCACACAGGTAGAGATTTAACGTAGAAGGCCGTTAATCATAACGGCCTGAAGTTAATGATAAAGTTTCTGATAGCTCAGTGATTGAAGGGGTGACCGCACCTAGGGGCACTTCGGTGGCTCACGCCACTACGACCCCAACGGCACGATTCCCCTTCATTTTATTTTGTCAGCCGTTTGGGCCGTTAAACATAACGGCCTTTTTCACATTCATCATTCCCGCTTTTCATTTGTTCAGCGAAACGTTTCGATGGCGATCACAATTTCACCAAATTGGGTTTGCCTTCTGCTGCCATTTTTCTAAACTCAGTATCAGCGAAACGTTTCGCTGCTGGAGTCGAAAATGAAAAAAGGCGCATTACTGAATTCTGATATTTCTGCTGTTATCTCCCGCCTGGGCCATACCGATCAGATTGTGATAGGTGATGCGGGGCTGCCAATACCGGCAACCACCACACGTATCGATTTGGCACTGACTCGAGGCGTTCCTGGGTTCCTCCAGGTTTTTGAGGTGGTAACACAAGAAATGCAGGTTGAGAGTGCCGTCTTGGCGGAGGAGATTATTAAAAATAACCCGCAACTCCATGAAACGTTGCTCGCACAACTATCACAACTTGAGCAACACCAGGGAAACCAAATTGTTTTGCACTATATCAGCCATGAGGCTTTTAAAGAGCAAACCAAACAAAGTCGGGCAGTGATTCGTAGCGGGGAATGTTCCCCCTTTGCTAACATCATTCTCTGCTCCGGCGTAACTTTCTGAGGCGTTTATGCAACCTTTGCTGCAACTGAAAGGGATTGATAAAGCCTTTCCCGGCGTCAAAGCACTTTCGGGTGCTGCGCTGAGTGTCTATCCCGGCAGGGTGATGGCATTGGTAGGCGAAAATGGGGCCGGAAAATCGACCATGATGAAAGTGTTGACGGGTATCTACCATAAAGATGCCGGCAGTCAGCATTTCTTGGGTAAAGAAGTGGTGTTTAATGGCCCGAAAGAGTCGCAGGAAGCGGGAATCGGCATTATTCATCAGGAACTTAACCTGATCCCACAATTAACTATCGCCGAAAATATCTTTTTAGGGCGCGAGTTTGTTAATCGTTTTGGCGGCATTGATTGGAAAAAAATGTATGCCGAAGCCGATTTACTGCTGGCGCGTCTGAATATCAGCTATAGCAGCCATCGGCTGGTGGGTGAGCTTTCCATTGGTGACCAGCAAATGGTGGAAATCGCCAAAGTGCTGAGCTTTGAATCCAAAGTTATCATCATGGATGAGCCAACCGATGCCCTGACTGACACCGAAACGGCCTCTTTATTTAATGTTATTAAAGAGTTGAAAGCAGAAGGCCGCGGTATTGTTTATATCTCCCATCGGCTAAAAGAAATCTTTGAGATTTGCGATGACGTCACGGTGTTCCGTGATGGGCAGTTTATTGCCGAAAAACCGGTTAACACGCTGACTGAAAACTCACTGATTGAAATGATGGTGGGCCGTAAGTTGGAAGAACAATATCCGCGCCTGAATTTACCTCGTGGTGAAAAACGCTTACAGGTCAAACAGCTATGTGGCCCCGGAGTGAAAAATGTCAATTTCACCCTCTACAGTGGTGAAATTCTGGGAGTGGCGGGTTTGATGGGCGCAGGCCGCACTGAGCTGATGAAAATCATCTATGGTGCGCTGCCGCGTAAATCCGGCTTTGTCATGTTGGATGGCCGTGAAGTCGTGACTCATTCACCGCAGGACGGTTTAGCCAACGGCATTGTTTATATTTCTGAAGACCGTAAACGCGACGGATTAGTGCTCGGTATGTCAGTTAAAGAAAATATGTCTTTGACTGCATTGCGTTATTTCAGCCGTTCAGGTGGCTCGCTCAAGCATGCGGATGAGCAGCTGGCGGTGGCGGATTTCATTCGTTTATTTAATATCAAAACGCCTTCCATGGAGCAGCCGATTGGTTTGTTATCCGGCGGTAACCAGCAAAAAGTAGCTATTGCCCGCGGTCTGATGACTCGGCCAAAAGTGTTGATTCTTGATGAACCTACCCGTGGGGTGGACGTCGGGGCCAAAAAAGAAATTTATCAGTTAATTAACCAATTCAAACAAGAAGGGCTGAGCATCATTCTGGTTTCCTCGGAAATGCCGGAAGTGCTGGGCATGAGCGACCGCATCATTGTGATGCATGAAGGCCAGTTAAGCGGCGAGTTCTCTATTGAACAGGCTACCCAAGAAGTGTTGATGGCCGCGGCCGTCGGCAAGCGCGATTTATTGGAAAAATAATTTATTTATACTCTAAATAATTCGAGTTGCAGGAAGCCAACGCACATGCGGCTTGAAATATGACGAGTAGAGCAGGAGAAATCAGATATGAGTTCCCAAACTATCAATACCAAGCGCTGGTTCAGTAAAGAATGGTTATTAGAACAAAAATCACTGATTGCGCTGCTGGTGCTGATTGCTGTGGTTTCGTCACTAAGCCCGAACTTTTTTACCCTTAATAATATGTTTAACATTCTCCAGCAGACTTCCGTCAACGCCATTATGGCTGTTGGGATGACGCTGGTTATCCTGACCTCAGGTATTGACCTGTCGGTGGGGTCATTATTGGCGCTGACTGGCGCGGTGGCGGCCTCCATTGTCGGGTTGGAAGTCAATGCGCTGGTTGCCGTGGGAGCCGCACTGGCTCTGGGGGCGTTTATCGGCGGCATCACTGGGGTGATTGTCGCTAAGGGCAAAGTACAGGCCTTTATTGCCACTTTGGTCATGATGCTGTTATTACGCGGTGTCACCATGGTTTATACCAATGGTAGCCCGATAAATACCGGATTTACTGATGTTGGCGATACTTTTGGTTGGTTCGGTATTGGCCGTCCATTTGGTGTGCCGACCCCTATCTGGTTGATGGCGATTGTCTTTATCGCGGCTTGGTACATGCTGCATCACACACGTCTGGGCCGCTATATCTATGCGCTGGGGGGGAATGAATCTGCAACTCGCCTCTCTGGTATCAGTGTTGATAAAGTTAAAATTATTGTTTATTCACTTTGTGGATTGTTAGCGGCATTGGCAGGAATTATCGAAGTTGCCCGCTTATCATCAGCACAACCTACCGCCGGTACCGGCTATGAACTGGATGCAATAGCAGCCGTAGTTCTGGGGGGGACTAGTCTCGCTGGGGGTAAAGGGCGGATTGTTGGCACTCTGATCGGTGCATTAATCCTCGGCTTTTTAAATAACGGTTTGAATTTATTGGGTGTCTCCTCTTACTACCAAATGATCGTCAAAGCAGTAGTTATCCTGCTTGCGGTGTTGGTAGACAATAAAAGCAGCAAATAACCTCTCTCCCTACAGGAATTGCGACCATGAAAATGAAGAAACTGGCTACTTTGATCTCTGTTGTTGCATTGAGCGCTACCGTAAGTGCTAACGCGCTGGCAAAAGACACCATTGCGTTGGTGGTTTCCACGCTGAATAACCCGTTCTTTGTTTCAATGAAAGACGGCGCACAAAAAGAAGCGGATAAACTGGGCTACAACTTAGTGATTTTGGATTCCCAAAACAACCCGGCTAAAGAATTGGCTAACGTGCAGGACTTAACTGTGCGCGGCACTAAATTGCTGTTGATCAACCCAACAGATTCCGATGCAGTGGGCAACGCGGTTAAAATGGCTAACCAGGCAAATATTCCCGTCATTACTCTCGACCGTTTGGCTAATGCCGGTACCGTGGTGAGTCACGTGGCTTCTGATAACCGTTTTGGCGGCAAAATGGCCGGTGACTTTATTGCGAAGAAAGTCGGTAGCGATGCCAAAGTGATTCAATTGGAAGGGATTGCTGGTGCATCTGCTGCTCGTGAGCGCGGCGAAGGCTTCAAGCAATCAATGGAAAAAAACAAATTCCAATTGTTGGCTAGCCAACCGGCTGATTTTGACCGGACGAAAGGTTTGAACGTCATGCAAAACTTGCTGACGGCTCACCCAGATGTTCAGGCGGTGTTTGCTCAGAATGACGAGATGGCGCTGGGCGCATTGCGTGCCTTGCAGACTGCGGGCAAAACTGATGTTCTAGTGGTTGGTTTTGATGGCACTGACGATGGTATTAAAGCTGTCGAGAGTGGCAAAATGGGCGCAACTATTGCTCAACGCCCAGACCAGATTGGTGTTATTGGTGTACAAACCGCGGATAAAGTATTGAAAGGCGAGAAAATACAGGCCGTTATCCCGGTTGACTTGAAGTTAGTCACCAAACAATAAAAAAGAAAAGCAGGGCACTACGCCACCGTCGCGGTAATCTGGGCGGTGGCGTCATCTACAAAGGAATAAATACGATGGAAACAGGTAAACTGGTGGTCTTGGGCAGCATCAATGCCGACCATATTCTGAATATTGAGCAGTTTCCACGTCCGGGTGAAACGGTGGTAGGGGAGCAGTATAAAGTTGCTTTCGGTGGCAAAGGGGCTAATCAGGCCGTTGCTGCTGGCCGTAGTGGGGCGAATATCGCGTTTATTGCCTGTGTGGGTGAAGATGATATTGGTGACCGGGTGCGCCAGCAGTTAGCCAGTGATAATATTGATACCAAACCCATCGAAGCTGTCGCGGGCAGCACTACCGGTGTGGCGCTGATCTTTGTGAATGGTGAGGGCGAGAATGTCATTGGTATTCATGCTGGTGCAAACTCGGCGGTAACTCCTGAATATCTTGGCCGCTACCAGCAGCAGGTTATCGGCGCAGATGCATTATTGATGCAACTGGAATCCCCACTTGAGACAGTTATCGCCGCCGCCAAATTGGCGAAACAGCATCAAACTCAGGTTATCCTCAATCCCGCCCCCGCCCGTGAACTGCCCGATGAGCTGTTAACGCTGGTGGATATGATTACCCCAAATGAAACTGAAGCTGAGCGCTTAACCGGTGTTCATATTGAGCAGGATGATGACGCAGCGAAAGCCGCGCAAATTTTGCATGATAAAGGTATCGCGACCGTCATTATTACTTTGGGCAGCCGTGGTGTGTGGCTCAGTGAGCGCGGTCAGGGTAAATTAGTTGCTGGGTTCAAAGTGAATGCCGTAGATACTATTGCCGCCGGTGATACATTCAATGGCGCATTACTGACAGCTTTATTGGAAGGCCAATCGATGGACGTAGCCGTCCGATTTGCGCATGCTGCGGCCGCTATTGCAGTGACGCGCCCTGGCGCACAACCTTCCATTCCATGGCGGGCCGAGATCGACAGTTTCTTACAAGACCGGGTATAACTTTGGCCACCATGAAAGATGTCGCCCGTTTAGCGGGCGTATCAACCTCAACTGTCTCGCATGTTATTAATAAAAATCGTTTTGTTAGCGATCCTATTCGCGACAAAGTGCTGGCTGTCATCAAGCAACTCAACTATGCCCCGTCTGCATTGGCGCGTAGTTTAAAACTCAATGAAACCCGGACTATCGGCATGTTGGTCACGGCCAGTAGCAACCCATTTTACGCCGAAGTGGTTCGTGGTGTGGAGCGCAGTTGCTATGAGCGCGGTTACAGTTTGATTTTGTGTAATACCGAGGGCGATATTGATCGCATGAGCCGCAGTATTGAAACTTTGATGCAAAAACGTGTCGATGGTTTGCTACTGATGTGCACCGAAAGTCACCGCCCGTCACAAGATATTCTGCGTTGTTATCCTTCCCTGCCAATCATTATGATGGACTGGGCCCCTTTCGAAGGGGTAAATGACGTCATTCAGGATAACTCTTTATTAGGCGGGGAAATGGCAACCTCGTATTTGATTGCCAGAGGATATGCTCGCATCGCCTGTATTGCTGGCCCACAAGATAAAACCCCCGCTAAAGAACGTTTGGAAGGATACCGCCAAGCTATGGAACGCGCGGGTCTGCCGGTGCTTCCAGGTTATGAAGTGGCGAGTGATTTTGAATTTGGCGGTGGTTTGGTGGCCATGAAACAGCTACTTGCATTACCGCAGCCCCCTGAAGCCGTTTTTACCAGTAATGATGCTATGGCGGTGGGGGTTTATCAGGCTTTGCATCAAGCCGGATTATCAATTCCGCAAGATATGGCGGTCATTGGTTATGATGATATTGAAATCGCACAATATATGACGCCACCTTTGACGACTATTCATCAGCCGAAAGATTCCCTCGGCGAGCTGGCCATTGATACACTTATTTATCGACTGAATAACCCGGAAACGGAACCACAAGTTCTGATTCTCACTCCCGAGCTGATAGAGCGCGGGTCAGTTGTAACCCACTAAACTTCACTCTCTGCGGGCTGCGTGACTTTTTTCACATTACGGCCCTGAATTAAATTATCGCCATCTTTAGGTTTGAGTAATAAGAACACCACGGATGACAGCAATGTCACCGCACCCATGGTAATAAAGGTGTAGTGGAAGTGATCAATATTATTCCCAACCGACAACCCATCATAAAACCGCAAAACAACTGCACTGATGGCAACGCCAAAGCTAATCGCCAGTTGCTGGGTTACCGCCAAAACACTGTTACCCGAGCTAGCATTGTTATCCGTTAAATCAGCCAAAGTAATCGTGTTCATCGCGGTGAATTGTGTCGACATCGCCATACCCAATACAAACAAGGGCAATATCATCATCCAAGGCGACATGCCCGGTGATTGAAATGCAAATAAAGCAATCAACACACCGATAATGGCTGTGACACCGACCAAAACAGTGCGGTAACCCAATGAACGTAAAACTTGAGTCACGGCTGATTTTGCCATCATCGAGCCAATGGCGGTTGGTGCCATCATGCAACCGGCAATAATAGCGGAATAACCAAATCCGACTTGCAACATCAGCGGCACCAAGAACGGAACACAGCCAGTCCCTAAACGTGAGGCTACGTTACCGGCAATCCCAACGGAGAAAGTTCGGGTTTTAAACAGTGGCAAACCAATCAGTGGATTTGGATGGCCTTTGGCATGGAATATATAGAAGAGCAGCATTAATAACCCACCCAATAGCGCCATGGCGGGTAGGTAGCTGGCAATATCGGGCCGCCCCATGATTTCCAAACTCACGGATATCAAGACTAAACTGCTACCGAACAGCAAGAAACCGATAATATCAAAGGCGCGTTTGGGCATGGTGAAGTCCGGCATATATTTACGGGCATAAAAGATACCCAACAAGCCGATAGGAATATTAAGAATAAAAATCCAATGCCATGTGGCGTAGGTCACCAGCAAACCACCTAATAATGGCCCTATTACCGGGCCAATTAATCCTGGGATAGTGACAAAGTTTAATACCGGTAGTAACTCACTGCGCGGATAAGCCCGAATAAGTGCCAACCGGGCGACGGGCATCATCATCGCACCACCCACCCCTTGAATCACACGGGACGCCACTAAAAATGGCAAAGAGCCGGAAAGCGCGCACAGTAATGAACCCAGCGTAAATAATGAAACGGCCAAAATGAAAACTCGCCGAGTTCCGAAGCGATCTGCCAGCCAGCCACTCACCGGAATCAACATCGCTACTGTCAGGGTATAACTGATAATAGCCGACTGCATGGTGAGAGGTGAGCGGTTAAGGCTTTCAGCGATTGAAGGGAGTGCCGTATTCAGTATGGTGGCATCCAAAGCCTGCATAAAGAAAGCCATGGCGGCTATCCAAGGGAGGCCAGCCATGCTGCGCGCAGATTTTATCATTGTCCGTCCTGATTATATTGGGTGGGGGTAGCTACCCTCTCTATATATAGATATAAACAACATTTGGCCGTTAGTCTTTCTCTTTTAATAACACCTGACAAGCCAGTAACGCGCCTTGGCTATTTCCTGCCAGAATGGTATCGACAATATCTTGATGGTGTTGCAGCTTAATCACTTCATCGCCGGTAATCGAACGAAAGTAACTGTGATAAACCGAGCTAAACAAATTAGCGAAAGAGGTTAAAAATGGATTGCCACTGGCTTCATAAATAAGTTGATGAAACTGGGCATCCACTTGAATCCATCTCTCACGATTAAAATGGGCATGCAGCTCTCGCATTTCTGTCATTAATGATGCTAACAGGGCTTTTTGTTTTTCGCTGGCATTGATAGCAGCCAGAGAGCAAGCTTGAGGTTCGAGTGACCGCCTTAATATAAGGAAGTGTTGCATGACTTGATCGAAGTTCTCTTTGGTCATCCACCAGGTCAGTAATTCTTGGTCAAGGAAGTTCCAATTAGTTTGCGGCATAACTCTGGTGCCAATACGGGGGCGCGGTAATAGCATCCCTTTTGCGGCAAGCATCTTTACAGCTTCGCGGACTGCGGTACGGCTAACACCAAATTGCTCCCCCAACTCTATCTCGCCAGGCAATATACTGCCGGCTTCATATTCCCCAGCAAGAATACGCTGGCCAATTTTTTCAGCCAGCAGATACGAGAGATTGCGCTGAGCGGCCTGTTGTTGGGTATTTAGTTGCATGGTGTTTTGTCCTATTTGTCTTCTTATACTTCTATTTTACTCTACTGTTTAACTCGGGTACTGAATGTTTAGCTTAATAATTGTTTAAATTGTGGCCTTTTACCCCATTTTTGCTGAAAAAAAACACGGTTGAAAAGTTTTTTCAAATTAGGGGTTGCAGCCTGTCAGGAACTCCCTATAATGCGCCTCCACTGACCGGGAACAACGAAACACACTTCGCCGGGTCAGGAAGAGAAAAGAATGATTTTGACTTCGAAAGAAAACAAATAAATCCTTGACTCTTCAGCGGGAAAGCGTATTATCTGCCTCCCGCGTTACCGTAAGATTCGCCGAAAGGCAAACGGGTAACGAACGCTCTTTAACAATTTATCAGACAATCTGTGTGGGCACTCGCAAGACGATATCGAAGCCTGTTTCGACAGGCAGAAGAAATATCAAAGTCTTGAAGAGTGACCAAAGCAGTACACATTTGAACTTCGGTTCGAATGCATATTTGCAGAAAGTAATCTTTGAGCATCGCTATGTTAACTCATAGCAAATCAAACA